>CAZUGI010000043.1:0-22152 GCA_964619855.1 uncultured Geobacter sp.
GGGCCCGACCGGCTCCGGCAAGACCCTGCTCGCACAGACTCTGGCCAGAATACTTAAGGTGCCGTTTGCGATGGCCGATGCCACCAACCTCACCGAGGCCGGATACGTGGGTGAGGATGTTGAAAACATAATTCTCAGCCTGCTGCAGGCCGCCGATTATGACGTGGAACGTGCCCAGAAAGGCATTATCTACATTGACGAAATCGACAAGATTGCCCGTAAAACCGATTCACCCTCCATTACCAGAGATGTATCCGGAGAGGGTGTTCAACAGGCGCTGCTGAAAATCATAGAGGGAACTATCGCCAGTATTCCGCCCAAAGGTGGTCGCAAGCACCCGCAGCAGGAGTTCATGAAGGTTGATACAACCAACATTCTCTTTATCTGCGGCGGGGCTTTTGGCGGACTGGAAAGCGTGATTCAGCAGCGTATAGGACTTAAGAGTCTTGGCTTCGGGGCAGATGTTAAGAAACGGGCCGAAAAGAAAGTCGGCGAGCTCCTCAACAACGTAACACCGGAAGATCTTCTGAAATACGGATATATTCCCGAATTCATAGGCAGGTTGCCCATGCTGGCCACCCTTACTGAACTTGATGAAGATGCCATGGTGCAGATCCTTAAAGAACCTAAGAACTCCCTTGTAAAGCAGTATCAGAAACTGTTTGAGCTCGAGAATGTTCGCCTGCGTTTTACGGACGGCTCGTTGGTTGCGATTGCCAAAGAAGCGCTTAAACGAAACACCGGAGCCAGGGGACTGCGTTCAATCCTTGAAAACTCAATGCTGGATATCATGTATGATGTTCCATCACAGCCGACGGTAAAAGAAGTCGTCATCAGCGAAGACGTGATTATCAATAAAGAGAAGCCGATCGTTGTGCACGAGCAGCTCCAGGACGCTGCCTAGAGACACGAGCAGCCCAATTCAGGGACATTAGGAGAGGCAACAACCCTTAATCGCCCATAAACTGCACGTTCATGCTAAAATATGCTTGACATGATTCAAGAGAGTCTGATAAACACTGACTCGCTTTGTTAAAAAATTCAGGAGGTGTCTAATGGCAACAAAAGCAGAACTGATCAGCGCAGTAGCAGAGAAGGCCGGTCTGAAAAAAGTTGAAGCAGAAAAAGCTGTGGCAGCATTTATCGCCACTGTAACTGCAACGCTGAAAAGCGGTGGCAAACTGAGCCTGGTAGGTTTCGGCACATTCTCCACAGCCAAGCGCGCTGCCCGCAAGGGACAGAATCCGCAAACCGGTAAGAAAATCAACATTCCGGCAGCTACCGTACCCAAGTTCAAAGCAGGCAAAACTCTTAAAGAAGCCGTTAACAGCAAGAAGAAGTAATTTTTACCAAATTTGGGGTTGTAGCTCAGTCGGTTAGAGTGCCAGCCTGTCACGCTGGAAGTCGCGGGTTCGAGCCCCGTCAACCCCGCCAGAAATTAGAAAAGGTACCTGTCAATGACAGGTACCTTTTTCTGTTTATAGATTCAGAGCACTGATGATTCGGGCTAAATTTTCAATCTCTTGATCTTTTCCACCAATGTCGTTCGATTGATACCAAGCAGAGAAGCCGCCTTTGCCTTAATTCCATTGGAGCGCTTCAGAGCTTGAACTATCAAGGTTCGTTCAAGCTCAGCTACCACAACCATCATATCTATACCATTTTCAGATAATTGAAAAAGTTCGTTATCATCATGTTTTTTCCCAGACGCAATCACCGCCGGAACATCATCCAGGGTAATAATTGCGGCATCAGTCAGGGCAATCATTCGTTCAATCAGATTTTCGAGTTCCCGGACGTTTCCGGGCCAGAAATATTGCTCCAGCGCTTCTAGGGCCGGTTTATTGATCGTCATATTGGGACGCCCCATAAGACGTCCCTGCTTCTCAAGAAAATACCTGGCCAGAGGCATAATATCCTGCTTACGCTCCCGGAGAGGCGGAAGATGCAGCGGGATAACATTTAGACGATAAAACAGATCCTCGCGAAACTCCCCCTGCTTTACCCTGCTTTCAAGGTCGAGGTTTGTCGCTGAAATAACCCTGACATGAAGCTTCTGCGGTTTATTTGAACCAACCCTTTCTATCTCCTGCTCCTGCAGAACCCTTAGCAGCTTGGTTTGAAGATGCAGGGGCATGGTCCCGATCTCATCAAGAAAAATTGTACCATGGTTGGCGGCTTCGAATTTGCCGGGTTTGTCCTTGACGGCACCGGTAAATGCGCCACGGACGTGACCGAACAATTCACTTTCAAGCAAAGCTTCCGGTATGGCACTGCAGTTGACCGCAACAAACGGACGCTCCTTCCGGTTGCCGTTATAGTGAAGCGCCCGGGCGACAAGTTCTTTACCGGTACCGGATTCACCGGTTATAAGTACCGTCGAATCGGTCTTTACTATACGCGTCATCCTCTCAAAAACAGGTTTCATGGCCGGGGAACTGCCGATAATATTGCTGAATTCAAAACGACCCTGCAGCTGTTTGCGCAAGTAAAGGTTTTCCGAGAGGATCTGCTGTTTCTCAAGCGCTTTGGCAACTACAATTATGAGTTCATCGAAGTCGATCGGTTTGGTGATGTAATCAAATGCGCCTTCCTTCATGGCCCGGACAGCCGTCTGGGCAGAGCCGTGACCGGTTACTACGATTACTTCGGTAGACGTTGATACCTTGCGCACATTCTGCAGAATGTCGAAACCACTCTTGTCCGGAAGAAACAGGTCGGATACCACCACCTGGAACTGCTCGCGATCAATGATATCTAGGGCTTCCTCTCCGTTGGCGGCCGAAAGCACTTTGTATCCGGCGGAACGAAGCAGTAACGTCAAAGCTTCACGCCCGGAATCATCGTCATCTATAACCAGAATTCTGATTTCATCTGCCATCAGGCAAACCTCGGAGTTTCATGCCCGGTATTTAATCGGCAATTATCCTGAAATGCAAGAAAAAACCCCGCTTTGAGGCGGGGTTTAATGCTCAGTGACTGCTATGATTGACCGTTGCAGACCATCCAGCAGAAAATCCAGTTCACTATCCGATATAACCAGAGGTGGATAAACCACCACCGTATTTCCAAGTGGGCGGGAGAATATTCCATGTTTGCGGGCCTCAAGACAGACCTTTACACCCAGGCGCTGCTCCCAGGGATAAGCCCGGCGCGCAGCTTTGTTCTCTACAAGCTCGACACCGGCCGCCATGCCGCACTGACGAACGTCTCCGACATGTTCCAATGATTTGAACTGCTCCAGCTTTTCCGACAGACGGGATATTCTGGGCTGCAGCCCTGCCAACAGGTTGTCGCTCTCGAAAAGGTCGAGGCTCTTTAAAGCCACAGCACAGGCCAGCGGGTTTCCGGTAAAGGTATGGCCGTGAAAAAAAGTCTTCAACTCGGAATAATCCCCCAAGAAAGCGGCATAAACCTCCTCAGAGGCAACCGTGGAGGCCAGCGGCAGGTAACCGGCGGCTATCCCCTTGGAAATTGCCATGATGTCGGGCACAACATCCTCGTGCTGGCAGGCGAACATCTTTCCGGTTCGCCCGAATCCGGTGGCAACCTCATCTGCTATCATAAGAAGTCCGTGACGGTCGCACAATTCCCTGACACGGCTCAAAAATCCAGCCGGTTGAACAATCATGCCGCCGGCACCTTGAAGAAGGGGCTCAATCACCAATCCGGCACAGTGACCGGAATGTTCAATCATGAGTGCTTCCAGAGCATCCAGGCATTTCATGCCGCAGGTCAAGCGATCGGCACAGCCCAGCTCACATCGGTAGCAGTAGGGAGCCGGTGCCTGAATTGTCTCGAACATGAGCGGCTTGAAGGTGGCGTGATAGATATCGATCCCCCCCACGCTGACCGCTCCAAGAGTATCCCCATGGTAGGCATTTTTAAAGGTTATGAATCTGCTCCGCTCCGGGCGACCGTGATGCACCTGATACTGGTAAGCCATCTTGACAGCCACCTCAATGGCTGTCGAACCGTTATCGGAATAAAAGAAACGATCAAGTCCAGGCGGCGTAATTTCTGAAAGCCGCTGTGCCAGCAGGATACTCTGTTCACTGGCCAACCCCAGCAGAGTGGAGTGTTCCAGGCGGTCAACCTGAATTTTTAAAGCCTCATTCAACTCACGGCGGCAGTGGCCATGAACATTGGTCCACATGGATGCCACTCCGTCCAGGTAGCGATTGCCATCCGTATCGATCAGCCAGCACCCCTCCCCTTTTTCAATGACAATCTGATCATCTCGCTCCCAATCCTGCATTTGAGTAAAGGGATGCCAGACATGGCGCTTGTCAAGTCGGCGCAGCTGTTCTGTTGAATAACTGCTCAAACTCCGAGCTCCCGGAGTACTATGGCCGTCTCCGGCTGTCCATCCAGCCTGGCTGCCAGTTCATCCACCATTTCAATTTCGTCAACAGTATTACACTGCGGCCAGACGCCCAGAATCGGCGCACCGCAGAGAGAACCGATCTGATGCGGAGCACTCTGTTCTGCCCTGCCGGGATTGTCCGGCATGCGGTTGATGATGACCCCAGCCACCTGCAACCCCAACTGCTGTGCGGCATAACAGGTCAGCACGGTGTGATTTATGGTCCCCAGCTCAGAACGCGCCACTACCAAAAGCGGCAGTCCCATTTCAAGGGCCAGATCGGCCACCAGCAGGCCGCCCGACAAAGGCACCATCAGACCGCCGGCACCTTCAACAATCACGTAGTCATGGGACGCGGCTATCCGTTCGAAAGCAGCCTTGATGAGGGAGAAATCTATCCTGACACCATCAAGCCTGGCGGACTCTGCCGGTGCCAAAGCCTCCTTGAGACAATAGGGAGCAATATCTTTAGAATACGGAATACCGGCCGACTGACAGAGTAGCTGAGCATCTGCGGACACAAGCACGCCATCTTCATCACAACAACCGCTTGTAACCGGCTTCATAACACCGACGTTGATACCCTGCATCCGAAGCAAACGTGCGAGCGAGGCAGAAACAATAGTCTTGCCAACACCGGTGTCAGTGCCGGTCACGAAAATGCCTCTGCTCACGAACATGTCTCCACAGTCAACTCCAGATCGCCAAGCATCTGTCTGTCAATCTCAGGTGAGCGGCCCGGCGTTGTCAGGTAGTTGCCGGTCATCATCCCGCTGGCTCCGGCCAGAAAAATCCATGACTGCAATTCACGCAGATTTTTTTCTCGGCCACCACACACCGTCAGACATTTATCCGGCAGCATAAAACGGTAGATTGCGATAATTTTCAGACACTCCATCGGTGTCAGGAAATTTGCATCCGCCAGACGAGTGCCTTCGACCGGATTGAGGAAATTGATCGGAACAGTATCCACCTTCAGCTCGCGCAGTGTCTCTGCCAGCTCCACCCGATGGCTGAAACTCTCCCCCAGCCCGAAAATACCGCCACAGCAGACTTTCAACCCGACACTCTTGACTGCACGGACAGTTTCCACATCGTCCTCATAGTCGTGCGAGGTGCATATATTCGGGAAAAAACTGCGGGAAGTCTCAAGGTTATGATGATAGGTAGCCATTCCGGCATCCTTAAGAAGTTGCGCTGTCTCTGCACCCAGGATACCCAATGAGCATGAGGGATCAATGGATGTCTCAGATTTGATCCGGCGCAATGCACGGCAGATTTTTTCAAGCTCTGCGCCCGGCTTTATACCGGTACCGCTGGTAATGATGCCATAGCAACGGGCACCATTCTTTTCAGCACTATGGGCACAGCGCACCAATTCTTCTTCATCTACAAGCGGATAAACCTGGACATTGGTCGTGTGTGAAGCAGACTGGGCACAGAAGGCGCAGTTTTCAGGACAGCGTCCTGATTTGGCATTGATGATGGAACAGAGCGAGGCTGCTTTGCCCTTGTAATGTTCCCTGATACGGGAGGCTTCGGCAAACAGAAGATAGAGATCCGCCCCATCCAGCTCAGATAATTTTAGAGCATCGTCCGCTACAATGGTACAACCGGAAAGTACGTCATCAGACAGCTTCTGAACAAAATTCCGAATAGTCATAGCAATCCTCCGCATCCTCGATACCACACCACCACTTCCATTGTCAACCTGATGATCGCATTAATGTTGACAATGAGATCTAGGTCCAGAACAAACATCACAAGCAACATTTTAGCCCATTATGCTGGACGACTTTTCTAAAGAATGTTATCAATTATCCAACACTACATATTCTCTAGCGGGTATCAGCAATGAACAATGATAATAATCAATTAAACGAGCCCAACCCTGCATCCGATCGTTTATCGCTTTGTTCATCAGTAAAAACAGTGTCCGGCATCCCAAGCTATCTACTTGCAGACCAGATATGCCTTCAAATCCTTGACAGCACTCATGAAGGCATCATTGTCTACGGTCAAGACCTGAAGTACCTGGTCTGGAACCCCTTCATGGAGCAGTTGACCGGTGTCCCATCGAGCCGGGCGCTGGGTTGCCACCCTCTTGAACTGTTCCCGTTTCTTCAAGAAGCGGGTGTAATGGATTCGCTTGAAAAAGCGTTGACAGGTGAAACACCTGAGCCAATCGACTTTCCTTTCTTTAACAGCGCGAATGGTCGCAAGGGTTGGGCTTCGGATGTGACCTCGCCGCTAAGAAACTCGCAGAACGAGGTCATTGGCGTAATCGGAACCGTTCGTGACATAACCGAGCGCAAGCTATTCGAAGATACTCAATTATTTTTGGCTAACTACGGCTGGGCGGCACTTGGGGAGGATTTTTTCGAAGCTCTGGCGCGATTCCTGGCTGAAAGTCTGGAAGTTGATTATGTCTGTATTGACCGCTTATCGGATGATTGCTTGACGGCGCAAACCGTTGCCATCTACTTCGATGGAACATTTGAGGACAATGTTGAGTACACTCTTAAAGAAACTCCCTGTGGTGACGTAGTCGGAAAATCGGTATGCTGTTATCCGGAAGGTGTAAGAAATCTGTTTCCGCAAGACGCAGTGCTTCAGAATATGATTGCCGAAAGCTACGTCGGAACCATCCTCTGCAATGCAGAAGGCAAAACTATCGGCCTGATTGCACTCATCGGGCGCAAAAAACTGGAAAATCCTGCATTGGCTGAGGCGATTCTCAAACTTGTTGCGATTCGGGCGGCCGGAGAAATGGAGCGCAGACAGGCCGAAAAAGCTCTGCACGATTCCCGTACTCTTCTTGAACAGCGGGTCATTGAAAGAACCGCTGAACTTTCTAATGCTAACGCCTCATTGCAAAGGGAAATTCTTGAACGGGAGCGCCTTGAACGACAACTGCTTAAGACAAAGAGAATGGAAGTAATCGGCCAGATTGCAGGCGGAGTTGCCCATGAGGTAAGAAACCCGCTAAACGCAATACTTTCAATTACAGAGGCTCTTTTCAGGGAAAAGGAAATTGAAAGCAATCCTGAATACGAGCCATTTATTCAACACATAAGAACTCAGGTCAACCGCCTGGTTCACCTCATGAATGACCTTCTTGATCTCGGCAGGAGCATACCGTCAACGAACCTGCAGCCCATTACGCTGTACGAAATCTGTCGGGAAACTCTTGATCTCTGGAAATCAAGCGGCATGTCAAAGAACAGGCGAGGCATCCTGACATCCGACAGTGACGACGTTTATTTCAAGGTAATGGCCGATGGGCCCAAACTTCAACAGATCATTTTCAATCTGCTCGAAAATGCCGGCTATCACGCAAAAGATGGCGGAAGCGTAACCATCAGGCTGGTACAAAATAACAGCATGCCGCCGGACAATATGGCAGTGGTGCATATAACCGATCAGGGGAGCGGAGTCCCGGAAGACAAACTCTCACGAGTTTTTGAGCCGTTTTACACTGACCGCAAAGGTGGAACCGGTCTTGGCCTGGCTATTGTGAGACACTTTACAGAGAGTATGGGGGGAACCGTTAAAATCTGGAATAACAATCCGCCACCGGGGTGCACCGTTGAAGTCCGTATTCCGCTCTATCTGGAGGGTGTCTCAAAATGAAACCGGGTATACTGCTGATTGAGGACAATGCTGCAGCCCGTTTCGGCTTCGTCCGTTATTTTTCAAAAGATGGATATGAAATAACGGAAGCGGCCAGCCTGCTGGAAGCCTCTGCAAAAATGAACTCCCGCCGTTTTGATTTGATTATTCTCGACGTAAATCTTCCGGATGGTAACGGTTTAGATTTCATTGAAACGGCCAGAAAGACTGATCCCTGCATTCCGATCATAGTCATAACCGGCGAGGGAGATATTCCGATTGCTGTTGAGGCCATGCGGCGCGGAGCTGACAACTTCCTGACCAAGCCGGTTAATAATGGCGCGCTGGCTGAATTCATGAAGAAAAATCTCGAGGTAGGCTTTATTAAGCGGCAGCATTTATCACGTAAACATCTTGAAAAAAAGTCCGAAGTTTTTTTCGGAACAACCAAGGCTATGCAGGAGATGCTAACCCTGGCACAAGCCGCCTCGGAGAGTGACATACCTGTGCTTATAACAGGAGAAACCGGAACAGGAAAGGGGATGCTGGCCCGCTGGATTCACGGGAGGGGATCGCGGGCATCAAACGAATGCGTTGAACTCAACTGTTCGGGTCTCCGCGGTGAAATGCTCGCGCGCGAAATTTTCGGAAATTCCAGAGGAGCCTTTACATCTGCAGATCAGGATCGCAAAGGGCTATTGGATGTTGCCGACCGCGGCACTCTTTTCCTGGATGAAATAGGCGATATGAGCATAGATGTACAAGCGCAATTCCTTAAGGTGCTGGAAGACAAAAACTACCGGAGGCTTGGAGACATAAAGCTGTTAAAAAGCAATTTCCGCCTGATCTGCGCCACTCACCACAAACTGGAGGCATTGGTTAGCGTGGGGCTGTTTCGCGAAGACCTCATGTTTCGCATCAACATGATGACCATCTCCATTCCTCCACTCAGGGATCGTATGACTGATATACCGGCTCTGGCGGACCACCTGCTGCGCACTCTTGGCTCCAACGGTTCGGTTCTTTCTGATGATGTCCTGAAGATACTGCAGGATTATGCTTGGCCTGGCAACGTCCGTGAGTTGAGAAATGTGCTTGAACGTGCACTGCTGCTCACACCGCAAGGCGGAATACTGAGACGGATCCACTTCGAAAACCTGACACAGAAACGCCCTAAACAGACCGCTGCAAACAATCTCACCATACAGCAAGTCGAAGAGGCACATATCCAAAACGCACTAGAGCAGTCAGGCGGCAACGTCGAAAAAGCAGCAAAACAGCTGAATCTCTCACGCGCCACACTCTATCGCAAACTGAAACAGATCAGCTGAATCCCCCCTGACCATCTCTCCTTCTGTCTCATTTTGAGACAATTTCTCAAATTCCGGGTATCCGTACCGTAGTCTTTTTATGTAACTTCCTGTTTTACCTATCCATGACAGCTTGTCTGGCTTGGCACATTTTTTGATAAATTGTCAAAATTACATAATTGCGTCTGTTGCGAAAGTGGTGAAAATAAGCATGTATACAGACAGGGAGAAATCATGAAAATTGACCGAAAGCAATTCCTCAGAATGATCAATCTGCTCGCGTTGTCAATTCTTGTCGGATGCAGCAGCAGCGGCACCGGCAGTAACACCAACACCACCAGCACCGTTATCGTGCAGGGGGCATCGAACACGGCGATACTGAACCCGCTGGCACTGCAGCAGTTTGCAAACCCTTTACCGATAATACCAGCTGCAACACCCGATACTGCCACCTTCCCCGGCAGGGAATATTACGTTGTCAGTGCCGAACAGACAGTCAATTACGACTTTGGCCTGAGAAAATCGGACGGCAGCGAAATCATCAACCCGGCTACCGGCCTGGGTACGCGGACCACCGTCTGGGGATATACGATAAACGGTGTCAGTGCCGGCTATCTGGGAGCATCCATTGTTGCACGCTCTACACTCCCCGGTGAAACCGGCAAACAGGTGAAGGTAAAATACGTCAACAACCTGAAAAACAGCATGGGTACCCTATTAACCAAGCACCTGCTGACAGTCGACAAATCTCTCGATGGCGCCAACATGGGAGAATCAGAAATCCGCATTGTCACTCACCTGCATGGTGGACATGTGGCGGATACCTCTGACGGTCATCCTCTTGCCTGGGTAACCAATGATCCCGCCGCCGCAACTGGCCTGGCAGCCAATGCTGTAACTGGGTTTCCCGGCAGGCCTAATGGCAACACCTTCACATATGACTATCCAAACGACCAGCTTGCCGCACACCTGTGGTTCCACGATCATGCCATGGGGATTACGCGCCTCAACGTATATGCCGGTCTGGCTGCCAATTACCTGCTGCGAGACAGCGTGGAAGATGGCCTCAACCTGCCTGGAGGAGCCTATGAAATACCACTGGTAATCCAGGATAAATCTTTCAATGAAGACGGATCGCTCTTCTATAACTCCAACGCCCTTCTGGACGGTAACGGCGACCAGGTTACAGTCAACGGCAATGCGGCGTTTTCCTCCAAACCGGAGTTTTTTGGTAACACTATCGTAGTAAACGGCAAGATCTGGCCGTTTTTGCAGGTTGAACCCCGCAAGTATAGATTCCGGATGTTGAACGGCTCTGACTCCAGATTTTACAGCATGTGGCTTGAAATCAGCGGGGGCGGCGCTATCCCGGCCAATGCAATCAAAGTGATTGGCAACGAAGGTGGCCTGCTGCCTGCAGCAGTTACCACTATGGGTTACAACTCCAGTAATACCATCCTCATGGCCACTGGCGAAAGGGTTGATGTGATAATTGACTTCTCTGATCCGTCTCTGGCAGGCAAGACCATAACCTTACGTAATAACGCAGCGGCCCCCTATCCTGGCGGAAATCCTGTTGCTGACACAACCACTGGACGTATAATGCAATTCAAGGTAACCAAAGCACTTGCCGGTGCTGATACCAGTGCAGCACCAAACGTACTGAGAGCCCCGGTACGCCCGAATGGTTTTGAAGCAGACGGAACAACCCCGGTTACATGGGCAGCAACCAGCGCCACAGTTTTTTACGATCTTCAGGAATTGATGGAAACAAACCGCTATGTTCTTGATTCGCTGACTGGAACTGTTGCACAACGACTTAAGCTGCTGATAAATGGCCGTGAGTTTGCGGATCCAGTGTCAGCTGGAGAAAAACGTAAAGTTAACGTAATTCAAGACTGGGTGGTTATTAATTCAACAGCAGATATGCACCCGATGCATCTTCATCTAGTGCATTTTGAAGTGATTGAAAAAGGGACCATTCTGAACAGTGACTACACTAAAGCTACCACACTATTACTGCCATCTGTAGCAGGAGGCATAGCTGGATTGAAAGCCAATGAGGATGACACTGGGTCTGTAGTAGCACCAGGTAGCGGCAGCTCCTACACGCTCAACGATGACGAACTCGGCTGGAAAGAAACTGTCCGTGTGCCACCGGCTTCTGCTGATGGTTTACGGGTCGGCTACGTTAGAATCCGGGCCAAGTTTGATACAATTGGGACCTATATGTGGCATTGCCATATTCTGGCCCACGAAGAGAACGAGATGATGCGACCGTTCATGGTTATCCCATAAATCCCATACGATTCGTTGCCTAAAGGCCGGACAAAATCCGGCCTTTTTTTCTGTCCTGACAGATGTACTAACACTGACAGATGTATTCACTTACTTCAAACTCATAATATCGGGCTATAATCACAGTTTAATCGCACAAACATTCTCATTTTTTAGTCTCATCCTGAGACATTTTCTCTGTATTGATATCAGGCTGAATTCACAGGCAGGCGTAAAGCCCTGTAATTGCAATAAATTTAACCACACAACTTCGGCATGATTATTGATAACGGCTTACATTATGCCAGATAAAACCAAACATGATTTTCAGTCAGGCAACTTCGGCAAGAAGGGACATCATAGAGTTCTGATCGTTGATGATGAGCCGGCAATATGCTTTGCGTATCGAAAGTTGCTTGAAAGCGAAAGTTTTGATTTTGATATTTGCGAGGATACAGAATCGGCTCGGTCTCTGTTGAAAGCAAATGATTATTTTGCGATTATATCGGATGTTCGTTTTGCGGGATCTAACAATATGGATGGCGTTTATTTTGTGTCTGTGGTGCGAAAAGAGCAACCGGAAGCAAAGGTGATTCTAGTGACTGGTTATGGTAGTAACGAATTGAAAAAGGCCGCACTTGAACTGGGTGTTTCCCATTACTTTGAGAAGCCGATCAACCCTTCTCTGATTCTGTCGTTACTGAGGAAGTTACATCTGATTGAACATGAACGTGAGGATAATAGGACTTTTGAGGAAATGGCTCTAACTCATATAAACCTTATATCCTGTTTAATAATATTGGTGCTTGTTATGTTGCCATTCACTTCAAGTGCTGCACTTGAATGTAGCTTCAAAGAGAATGCTAGTGCCGTTGAAGTAATCTGTGTTGGTGAACCTTCAAGTACAACTATTCCTGTAGAATATAATGTGTCAAAGGAATCCGAGCCACAAACAAGCACAAATATTCTGTTAACAACATCACAGGAACCACAGAATACATTTACTAAAGCTGCAAAGTTATCAGCAGAGAATATTTCCAATGCGATTACTGAAATTAGCATAGGCATATCTCACACAGGAAACCGTCGACCACAAGAATCGGATAAAGTCGCTGCTAAAAAATCCAGGAATCAGCTTATTAGCGAATTTAACGGGAAATAATACGGTAGAATTGATCATGAAATACTGCCTTATTACAATCATGTGCTTCATTGGAATATGCCAAGTAGTGTGTGCAACTGAGCCACAAACATTTAAATCGCCTATGGATAAAATCAATTACGGCATTGGAATTGAGGTAGTGCGAAATTTTAAAAACCAGGGGATCGATGTAGACCTTGAAATGGTGATCAGGGGTATGAAAGACGGAATTTCAGGTAATGTCCAGTTGACAGACAAAGAACTTAACAGACTCATGACAGACTTTCAGAGTGAATTGCGACGTAAACAAGCTACAATTCGTAAGATTGCCGGCATGGAAAACAGAAAAAGTGCCGATGTCTTCATGAATGAGAATAGGAATAAAGAAGGGGTAGTAACTCTGCCCAGTGGCCTTCAATACAAAATAATAAAGCATGTGGACGGGAAAAGACCCACGGAGGGAGACATAGTCAAGTACAACTTCCATGGTACGCTTATTGATGGCTACGTTTTTGACAGCAACCGGGAATCTGGAAAGACAGGGAGTTTGAAAATTGCTGATGGTCTTATTGCCGGACTGAGAGAAGGGCTCAAATTGATGAGCCAGGGCTCAAGGTGGATTTTTTTCATACCACCTCAGTTGGCTTACAGCGAGCGTGGTTTAGCGTCTAAAGTCGGTCCCAATGATGCTTTAATATTCGATATTGAACTGCTCGCAATAGGACAGAATTGATGCTTGTTTTATTCAAAAGAAATCTCAGTTGAAATTTCAGAAAATAAATATGAGCAGTATGAGAGGTGCTGAATGAGAAAGTATAACTTTACGAAACCATTAACCGCAGCTTTGTTCGCAGCATTCCTTTGTCTGGGCTCTATTCAGGCAGGGGCTGGTCCTGGGGGGGGGACTTTCTATGCTAACAGCCCCTCTGGCGGTGCTTCAGGGACGGCTATGCGCAAATTCGTAGATTCGCTGCCCGGCCTTGGAGTAGCAAATAAGAACAACCTCAACCAGTACATACCTGTCGCAACGCCAGATACAGCCACCTATCCTGGTTCAGATTATTATGAGATTGGTCTGCGTGATTATACTCAGAAAATGCATTCTGACCTTCCGAAAGCGACAAAACTTAGAGGCTATTATCAGATCAACGGCAGCGACAACTCCAATCAATATCTGGGACCGCTGATAATTGCAAAACGTTATGATCCAACTGCACCGGCAGGGGTTGGAACTAATGGGAAACCCGTTCGAGTAAAGTTTGTAAATAATCTAGGGATAAATGGTGCTGGGAATCTTTTCATCCCGGTCGATACCACACTGATGGGCGCCGGCATGGGGCCGAAGAAAAGCAATGGAGCCGGTGGCTGGATTGATTGTGATCCACTCACGGAGATATGTGAAAAATACCCTCAGAACCGCGCCACACTTCACCTCCATGGCGGCAACTCTCCCTGGATAAGTGATGGAACTCCTCACCAATGGACTACCCCTTCTGGCGAGACTACTCCATTTAAGAAAGGAGTCAGCACACAAGACGTTCCAGGTATGCCGGCTGGGGACGGAGAGATGACTTTTTACTGGACCAATCAGCAAAGTGGTCGTTTGATGTTCTACCATGACCATTCATACGGTATAACCCGCCTCAATGTATATGCTGGTGAAGCGGCGGGCTACCTATTGTACGATGCAGTCGAAGATGACCTTATCGATGGAAATACTGACAATTCTGGCGTTTTTGCTGCCGCTGGGATTGCGCCGAAAAAGATCCTGCCTGATCAAGGAGGCGGAGTTTATAGATATGGGATTCCTCTCATCATCCAAGACAAAACCTTCGTTCCCAAGAACATTGACACCCAGGACGCACTCTGGACCAAAAACTCTCAAGGAGTGAACAATAATTGGGGAGTTTACGGAGACCTTTGGTTCCCCCACGTTTACGAACCAAATCAGGCCCCGCCACCTACAGGAGCCAATCCTTTTGGCCGTTGGGATTACGGCCCCTGGTTCTGGCCTCCGGTGCCTCTGGCAGCAGACAAAACGACATTACCGGAGCCTTCAACAACTCCGGAAGGCTTTCATGACACCATGCTGGTTAACGGAACGGCCTACCCGTATCTGACTGTTGAGCCGAAGCCCTATCGTTTCCGAATTCTTAATGCCAGTAACGATAGATCAATAAACTTGAGCCTTTTTGTAGCTGATCCTGCTGTACCTGGTGGCAAAGAAGTTAAAATGGTCACTGCGTCACCAAATCCGGCCTATCCGGCAGGACCTTTCCCCACTGAGGCGGTATGGCCTACAGACGGCAGAGAAGGTGGTGTACCAGACCCGGATACAAGGGGTCCGAACATCATTCAGATCGGCAGCGAAAGCGGCATCCTGCCCTATCCTGTCGTTCATCCTAATCAGCCGGTGAATTACAACTACAATCGCAGAGACATTGTTGTGCTGAACGTACAGGAGAAGAATCTCTTTATGGGTGCCGCAGAGCGTGCAGACGTCATCATCGACTTTTCGGATCCTAAATATCTGGGTAAGAATATCATTCTTTACAATGATTCTCCTGCGCCTGTTCCTGCCGGAGACCCAAGACAGGATTATTATACCAACAATCCGGATCAGTCTCCAGGCGGCGGCGCATTACCCACCAGAGCCGGATATGGCCCGAATACCAGGACTGTCATGCAGTTCAGGGTAGCCGGGACACCAGCTCCAAATCCTGCTTTACTCGCAAATCTAAAAGCAGTATTGCCAAAAGCTTTTGACGCCTCTCATCACGCCCATTTGGTGCCGGAATCAACTCTTCCTTCTACGTCTAAGAGTTACGGGGCTACAGAGCTATATGCCCGCATTCAGGACTTCGCCTTCACGTTCAATCCACTTGATAAAGATGGTGTCGCTAGTGTCATACCAGTAACCATTCCGTTTCAGAACAAGGCTATTCAAGAATTGTGGGATCCATACGGACGTATGAACGCTACTCTGGGGGTCGAGCTTCCATTCACCACACAACTCACCCAGACAACCATCCCAATGGGATATGCGGAACCAACCACCGAAATAATCACTGATGGTCAGCCCCAGATATGGAAGATTACACATAACGGTGTTGATACTCACCCCGTACATTTCCACATGTTCGATGTTCAGGTCGTTAATAGGGTTGGCTGGGACGGCGCCATCAGAGCACCTGATGAAAACGAGCTTGGCTGGAAAGAAGTTGTACGGATGAATCCCCTGGAAGATATAATTATTGCCCTCCGTCCAAAGGCACAGACTCTTCCTTTCCCGCTACCAATCAGTAAGCGTGCAATAGATCCAACTTTGCTGGCCTCAGCGATGTTGAATGTCACTGATGTCGGTAACTTGGGTTTGCCTGGTGCAACGGCTACGAACGCAGTAGCTGGTACTCTAAGAAACATCCCTAACGGCGGAAACGCCAAGTTTCCTGCTGACCCTTTAGGTTATAGCTTCGGTTACGAGTATGTGTGGCACTGCCACATCCTAGGACATGAAGAAAACGACTTCATGAGACCTATAGTTTTTAATTACTCTTCAACTGTCCCACCGGCACCAGCAGGCCTGGTTGCCTACATTGCTCCCCAAACAGTACCTGGCAAAGCAGGTTTTGTGGCCGTAAATACCCCTATAACTAAAATAAACCAAGTGGTCTTGCAGTGGACTGACGGTAGCACGTCCCCCCCAAGTAATTTTAAAATAAGAAGAAACGACGGCACCGGAATGGTGGACTTGGCAATAGTATCATACCTTCCTGACTTTCCACCGATATATACTGACACAGTCGAACAAGGTAAAACCTATACGTACGAAGTTTACGCTTTTAACGCCGTTGGCAACTCAGCGTCGGTGACATCCAACTCTGTTGTCATTCCAGCCTGGGCCAAAGCCACATCGGTAACATTGACACCTAGCGCTCCATCACCACATTTGATGGGAACTGTCGTTCAGTTCACGGCCAACGCTACTGGTGCACCTGCTACGGTAGTACCAATGTATAAATTCTACCTAGATGGCGCTGTTGTTCAGAACTACAGTACAAACAATACTTATATACTGCCGGACACAACCACAGTTGGGACTTACACTATATCCGTAGATGTAAGCACTTGTGGAGGCTGCAGTAACAGTCCTGACTTTACTTCATCTCCACCTTACAGCAAAAGCATCAGCTACGATATATACCAGTTAATGGGTGACGTGAACGGTGACGGTGTAGTCTCCATTGCAGATGCTCTGCTGGTAATGCAATTCCTTTCAGGAATTACTACCCTGACTCCAGCACAAAGAGCACTCGCAGATGTGGCCCCATTGGACGTAAACTTCCTGCCACTAGGTGGAAATGGTGTGGAAACCGGCGATGTGTTGGCAATACTGAGGCGGGCTGTTGGAATGTATCCATGGTAAGACAGGTTTTAGCGAAGATGGAATTTAACAAATATATAGTACACTCATCAGGAGGTTCACCGTGGCATTACATAAATTTTTGATTAAAATGGCTCTGTTATCGTTCATTGCCATGCTTTCAGCATGTGGAGGAGGAGGTGGTGGTGGTGCAGCAGCGGCGGCTACACCGGCAGCACCGGCACCTGTAGTAACACCTACCACCTTCAAACTTGTAACCCAGTGGGCCGCCCTGCCAGCCGGCACATTTGCCGGAGCAAGCGGGACAATAACACTTCCTGTAGGTGTAACAGTTAGCACTTCAGGGTTTACTGCCGACGCAATTACCGGTAAATACACAATTACCGGAACAAACATTTTCACGGCTTCTGGAGTGGCTTTGGCCGATGGTGGATCAACCGTTACCATTTACACCCCAGCCAATGGTGCAACCGCAGGAAAGCTGGAATTCACCTTCAACTCTAATAACCCAGCTGGAATCGGTGTCGGTGAATTTCTAACCATGAGTGTAAGTTATCTGTCTAACAACGTGCCATCAGCCGGCAGTTTTTTAACAAGTAATTTTATTGCCTATGACACGCTGTTAGCAGCTATACCAGCACCAGCGCCCAACTTGATCATACAATAATCGGATCTTTGTTTTTTTATCATCTATATAGCGGCGCATATTTGCGCCGCTACTTTTTTTCGACTTTTCTATAGCCTCGTGTATAATAAAGACCTAGATTAGAGAGAGGTCAGATAGACGACTATGAAGCGAAATTATGTTTGTTGGGTTGTTATCTTGCTTTTATTTCTCTGTGTCTCCGCCGATGTTCACGCTGTAAGCACCAGCTACAAACGGACTTCGGAGAGTTACACAATACCGGATGTTGTCCTTGTAAACCAGGACGGGGCAAAGGTCCGCTTCAAAGATTTATTGCAAACCAACAAAACTGTCATTGTTTCTTTTATCTTCGGAACTTGCACAACAATCTGTCCGGTTCTTTCGGCCGGGTTTACCAACCTTCAACTGAAACTTGGCACTGATTCCGAGAAAGTCCATCTGGTATCCGTTTCTATAGACCCTGAGAACGATACCCCAAAAGTTATGAAAGACTATTTAAAGCGGTACCGCGCAAAATCGGGCTGGGATTTTCTGACCGGATCTCGGGCCGACATTGACAAAGTTATGCACGCTTTCAATGCCTATATTCCCAACAAGATGTCCCATTACCCGCTGACTTTAATTCATACTCCGAATGCTGACAAATGGGTTCGAATATTCGGACTGATGAGCAGTTCAGAGTTCTTGAGCGAATTCCAAAGAGTCGGAACGAGATGATTTTTTTGCGTCAGAGCGGATATGGAAGATATCTGATATCGCTAATCTTCTGTGTCATGTTTCTTTTTACTCAAAACAGAGTTGCACTGGCAACAGGAAAGCTGGACTCCGCGACCGTAACATCCCAAGAATTTCAGCGGATCGGTGAGCGTATGTATCGTGAGGGCATCCTGACATCCGGAGAGCCCATGCGAGCAGTAGTAAAGGGTGATCTCCCTGTTCACGGCACTTCCTTCTCCTGTGAGAGTTGCCATCAACGGAGTGGACTGGGGTGCCTCGAAGGAGGTGTTTATACTCTCCCAACAAATGGCGCCAAACTTTTCAAGCCGTTTCAGGAGTTTTTTAAGAACATTGAACAAAAGTACTTCCCACCCGCCCCTCGCCGTCCGGCATACACTGACACTACTTTGGCTGAAGTAATTCGCAGTGGAATTACTCCCTCTGGTAAACCTTTGAACGAAGTTATGCCACGCTATCTGCTGGAAGATGAGGACATGGCGATCCTAATCTCGTACCTTAAAACCCTTTCGGTTCAGTTTTCACCGGGAGTCACCAGCACAACACTCAACTTTGCAACTATTATTACTGAAGATGTTCCACCAGAAGACAGCAATGCGATGCTTGGGCCGCTTGAACAGTACATAAACATTAAAAACAATCAGTCAAGCGCATATAAGACCAGGCAGGGAACCAAGTCTAGACAGATGGCTGAAAACATGCTCTTTTCCAAGGAACTGGCCACCCGCAACCTGAAACTGTCGCGTTGGATTTTGAAAGGTCCGCCAGAAACATGGCGAGCCCAATTGGAAGATTATTATCGCAAGGAGCCGGTATTTGCTCTGCTAGGTGGAATATCCAATGGCGATTGGTCTCCAATGCACAAGTTTAGCGAAGACAAACAACTGCCGTGTCTGTTGCCATTCACTGATTTTCCAGTTATCTCAGAAAAGGACTGGTATACTCTTTACCCATCCAAGGGTTATTTTCAAGAGGGTGCAGCTACAGCTCGATATTTGAATTCCAGAGACGGCCTGTCAATGAAAAGTCTGATTCTACAAATTGTTCGGAATTCAGATAAAGGGAGGGCGCTTTCAAGCGGCTTTGATCAAACCTGGCTGGAGGTCGGACGTACATCATCGATAACTGTCAGACTCAATGCCGGAGAACAATTGACCAGTAAACTACTAAATCAGCTGCTGAGAAAAAACAAGCCTGCGGCGATTATCATCTGGGATGGTCCCGAAGCACTTCCGGCTTTGGAAATACTGGCAGACATCAAGGAACGGCCTGATATCGCGATAGTTTCTTCCCGGTATCTTGGGGATAGCTTCCGTGCAATACCTGAAAGTGCCAAGGATTTTACCTATATTACCTTCCCATTTGCATTTGCACTTAAGACTATCAAGACTTCCATGGGCAGCACTATAGTTCCTGACGACACCGTATTGAGTGTAAAACTGGCAAACATTCCAAATCTTAGAAGCACTGATCGAATATCAAGTTTGTCGAATACCATCACCCAGCTGGTAACAATGTCGCTGATGGACATGGGAGGGAGCTACTACAGCGACAACTTTTTCGATGTAATGAGTATGCTGGCGGATCAGGCATCACCTGTTTTTGGTCGACTCAGCTTCGGTCCGGGGCAACGCTATGCTTCGAAGGGATGTTATATTGTTCAGTTGACGAAAGGTTCGGATCCCGAATTACTACGGAAGAGTGATTGGGTAATCCATTAATCATAAATACTCTATCTGTATTGTATTTGTCATTCGCCTGGACTATGCTTAAGCATAGATTAATTCAATTTAAAAATTAATGAGGGAAATATCATGGCAACAAAAATAAATACTCAAATTGCTTCTGCGCTGTTGATTCTCTTCACTGCCTCGCTTGCCATAGGAGCTTCACTAACAGTCAATCCGCCGGTAGGCAACTCCTTTACCGTTCAGGGTACCGGGCTGAGTAATGTCGGTGGAATCGAGCTGACCCTGGCCTATGACGCCTCTTCACTGGCAACGCCGACGGTTACCGAAGGGAGCCTGATCACCGGCGCTTTGATGGCGGCCAACACAGCCAACCCCGGTTCAATTAAAATTGCCATAATCACTACGACATCAATTTCAGGTAGCGGTCCGGTAGTGACTATCAACTTTGCCACCAAGAATGGCAGCGGTGGATTCTCTTCAATCATCGCCAACATGATCGACAGTAAGGGAGCCAATCTTCCGGTTCAGTACAGTGTTGCCACCGGCTCCAGCAGCACCGACTCCGGGTTTATATCGACACCGGGTGTACCGTTCAGCCAACCAAGAACCACGACAACCACATCTACAACGACTTCTTCAATGCCTTCTATTTTAGGCACTGTAACGATGCCATCCGATGTTCCGCCCAAGAGCGATACAAAACCAGCTGAATCCAAACCGGCAGAGGTCGCCGCACAGCCACAGCCACAACCACCAGCGCCCGCTGAACCTACAGCAACCAATCAGGCTGGACAGACTGCCGTAGAACAACCAGCATCAGAACCCCAAAAGCAGGAGAAGATCAAGGTGACTTCCTATGCAGGAATACTTGAAAGCTTCCGGGCATATAAGGGTGAAAAAACACCGGTCAGTTTTACAGGGCTCTTCAATAAGGAGATCTCACCAAATATTCGCCAAGAGCCGGCCATCGCCATAAGTGATGGCAAAACTCCAGTTAAAATCTTAGTAAAAGTGGAAGTGTCTGGTGACAAATCTCCGAATTTTGCACTGAACGGCGCAAAACTGGTTTCACTCAACAAAGAAGACTCTTCTTCTGCATGGATAATTGAAGCTCTACCACAGATAGGCATAATAGAGGCAGGCCTTACGATACTTACTGACAGCGAGACTATTGAGTTCCCTCTTACCCTGACACCTGCCTTTGCTAAAGTTACACCGGTAGAAGCCGATTTTGCAGCATTCCTGAAGGATAGTGGCGCAACGTCACCGAAGCGCGATCTGAACGGAGATGGCAAACATGATTATCTGGATGACTATATCTATACAGCAAATTACCTGTTGAAGAAGAGTGAGGCGACCAAGACAAAGAAATAGGAATTTCGCAAAAATCAGAGCACGAAAAAACCGCCTGGAAATCCGGGCGGTTTTTTTGGTTTTAATATCTATGATCCCAATCCCCTACCCGGTCATCGCTATAACCTCTTCATAGGTCGTTGCACCTTCCAGCATCTTGCGGATAGCAACCTGCCGCAGGCTCTCCAGTCCGTTTTCCTGGGCGGCGGCCACAAGGTCAGCCAGTTCCACCGAACCGGCCAGTATGGCCTTTAGTCGCTCATTCATATCCAGCACCTCAAAGATGCCGGTGCGGCCTTTATAACCTGTGCCGCGACACTCCTTGCACCCCTGCCCCTCCCAGACCAGATGGGATTTCTTTCCGATCTGCAGATATTCCCGCTCGGCACCGGTCAACTCGCGCATCTGTTTGCAGTGAGGACATATTTTGCGGACCAGTCGCTGGGCAATAACACCTATCACCGTTGCCGAGATTAAAAATGGAGGGACTCCCAGATCAATCAGGCGGATGATGGCGGCAACGGAGTCGTTGGTGTGCAGGGTGGACAGCACCAGATGACCGGTCAGGGCAGCCTGTACGGCATTCTCTGCCGTTTCCTTGTCGCGGAGCTCACCGATCATGATGATGTCAGGATCC
>CAZUGI010000044.1:0-21792 GCA_964619855.1 uncultured Geobacter sp.
TTACAACAGTTCCATCACCCATAATTGTAGAACCGGCAATTCCATCTATCTTTCTGATAGCGCTGAGGAAACCTCGAAAAAAGTCATGTCGATGGTGACTGATACTGATCGGGTTCGTCGGGCTGATCCCGGTGATCCGGAACACTGCGTGGCTTTCAATCTCCATCGTCTGTATGTTCCGGAGGAGAAGCTGTCTGAGATTGTAACGGCCTGTAAGGGAGCCCAGATAGGCTGTGTTGATTGCAAAAAGATCCTGTCCGGCTGCATAAATGAGCGTCTGGCGCCATTTCGCGCTCGGCGCGAAGAGCTGGCTGCCAACCCCGGCTTTGTTGATGATCTTCTCCGTCAGGGGAGTCAGAGGGCAACAGAAGTCTCCGACGGAGTTATGGCAGAAGTCAGAACGGCTCTGAAATTCTGATATGCTGACCGGTGAGACGCATCATCTTCGTGAAGAACATCCTCCTCTTCTGGATGGTTTTCATGAGCAGTACAGTGTCCACCTCGATAAATTCGAGGGACCCATGGACCTGCTTTTGCACCTGATCAAGAAGCATGAGCTGGACATCTACGATATTCCAATTGCAGACATAACCAGGCAATACCTTGAATACATCAAGTTGATGAAGTATCTCAACCTGGAGGTGGCCGGTGATTTCCTTGTTATGGCAGCTACGCTTCTGCACATAAAATCCCGTCAGCTGCTGCCGCTGGATGAGCAGGAAGAGGCAGAAGAGATTGAACTGGATCCGCGTGCCGAGCTGGTGAGGCGGCTTCTTGAATATCAGCAGTACAAGGAAGCCGGTATGGTTATAGGGGCCAGGGCGCTTCTGGGCCGCGAGGTATTCACCAGGCTGGCGGCAGATCCGGATTTGGCGGCCGCCCGCAATGAGGACGGCCCTCTGGAGGTATCTCTTTTTGAACTGGTGGACGCCTTCAGAGCTCTGCTGGTTCGAATTCCGGCTGAACATTTTCATGATGTTGATGCGGCTGAAACCTTCAGCGTCGCTGACAGCATCAATGAAATACTGGCACTGCTTCAGGAGCGCGAGACAGTTCAGTTTGAAGAGCTGGTGCGCGACGAGTTTACCCGTGAAAGGGTGATTGTGACTTTTTTGGCACTGCTTGAGTTATGTCGACTAAAACTGGTCCGTATTTTTCAGGGCAGTGAGCATGGTTCGATATGGTTTGTACCGGCTGTTGCTCCTGAATCGGACGGAGCATAGCGGATATGTCATCAGAGCTGTTTGCCATAATTGAAAGCCTTGTCTTTACCTCGGAATCTTCACTGTCGACTGACCGGATCTGCGAACTTCTGCATGAGTTTGACCGGGATGATGTTCGTGCAGCATTGTCGGAATTGCTCGAATATCACCGCAACAGGGCAGGGGGCTTCGATCTGGTTGAAGTGGCAGGCGGGTGGCAGTTCAGATCCAGACCTACGTTTCAGTCCTACATTATCCGCCACATCAAAACCAAGACTTCCAAGTTTTCCCAATCTTCCCTGGAAACCCTGGCGATTATCGCCTACCGGCAGCCGATTACAAGAGCCGAAGTTGAACATCTGCGCGGAGTTGATTGCGGCGGTGTTTTGAAGTCGCTGTTGGAAAAGAAGCTGGTCAGGATTCTAGGTAAAAAGGATATTCCCGGCCGCCCTCTTATTTATGGCACTTCAAAAGAATTCCTTGAGACCTTCGGACTTAAGGATCTAAAAAGCCTTCCGACACTTCGCGAGATTCAGGCTCTGGACGAATCGCCACAGTATGAGCGTCAGGAAGAACTGCCGCTTGAGCAGGATTCACCCAGGCCGGTGGATGGTGATTTGCCTTTTGAATAGGAGGTTCCCATGCAGCGACAACCAGCCGTGGCAGGTCAGTTCTATCCGGGCAATGAGCGGCATTTACGTGCCGAATTATCCCGCCTTATCCCCCCAAATTCATCTCCCGTACAACAGGTAAAAGGAATCATTTCTCCCCACGCCGGTTATGTGTATTCCGGTTCTATATCTGGTAAAGTATTCTCCCGCATCGCCATACCGTCAACAGTTTTGATAATCGGGCCCAACCATCATGGAACCGGTGCGCCAGCCGCTCTTTACCCGGACGGCGAATGGCTGACTCCGCTGGGGGCCGTTCCGGTTAATTCACGCCTCAATGCCCTTCTTCTGCAGCATGTGAAATATCTCCAGATCGACGCCATTGCTCATCAGCATGAACATTCCCTGGAAGTCCAAGCCCCTTTTTTACAATATCTGCGGCCGGATGTTTCGATTTCGGCTATTTGTCTTGGGCATGGCGATTATCCGGCTCTGCAGCAGATTGCAGCAGGGATTGCTGCTGCGATACGTGAATTCGGCGGGGATGTGTTGATTGTTGCCAGCTCTGATATGACTCACTACGAATCGGCCGAGTCTGCTAATCTTAAGGATGAGGCTGCCCTGGAGCGGGTGGCAGCATTTGACTCAAGAGGATTGTTAGAAGTCTGCCGTAACCGCAAGATAACGATGTGCGGAGTTATTCCATCGGTAGTTATGCTGGAGGCCGCCCGTGAATTAGGGGCTACGAGGTCGGAACTGGTAGCTTACGGGAACAGCGGAGATGTTACCGGTGATAACCGTCAGGTGGTCGGTTATGCAGCGGTGGTTGTATATTGAAAAAATAGCGGTATAGTCCAATATCAGAATTCAGTATAAGCCTGCTTTAGACTGGAAACCCGAAGTCGTCAATTAACATCTGAAAATTGATCACGCAATTTTGGAGTCAATAATGGAAAATTCAACCGACAAAGCTACTATTCTGATCGTTGACGACGAGCCGATGAGTGTCAGAATACTGAGTTTCCTTCTGGAGAATGAGTACAATATTGTTGTTGCGCAGGGAGGAAAAGAGGCCCTGGAGGTCGTCTCCCACATTACTCCTGATCTTATTCTGCTTGATGTGCTGATGCCTGATCTTGATGGTTATGGAGTTTTCAAAGCTCTCAGGATTTCTCCGGTCCATAAGGATACCCCGGTACTGTTCATCACTGTTCTGGGAGAGTCGGAGTGTGAATCCCAGGGGCTTGAGATGGGTGCCAGCGATTATATAATCAAGCCATTTAATCCGGATCTGGTCAGGCTTAGGATCAAGAATCATCTGCTTTTCAGTCAGCAACGAAAAATGCTAGCCAAAAGAAATACTGAACTCGAAGTTTTAAACATGAAGCTTACGGCAGAAATTGAGCTACGCACTTCTATCCAGGAATCAAATGAACAGCTTATAAAGGAGCTTCGTGAGGCGGTTGCAAACATTAAAACCCTGCACGGCCTGATCCCAATCTGTGCCTCCTGCAAGAAAATTCGCGACGATGAAGGCTACTGGAACCAGATATCGGACTATCTCAGTAAACATACCGACCTGGTTTTCACACACAGTATTTGCACTGAATGTGCCCAAAAGCTGTATCCGGGTATAGAAGTAACTTCGCGGCAGAACCCGATTTAAGATCATTTGTTTGAAAATTCAAATAAGGGAATCTGCAGATGAATTTCAATGAACTATTCAATATCAATGCCGGGAGAAGTCCGGACAAGTTGCTGATGCTGCTGGTCAAAGCGGCTGTTGTGTCAATTATTTTTGTAGTGACCCTGAGCGGGTACGGTTTTTACCGGATACTTTCTGCGCAGGTCATCCATGGCGCCAGAGATGATTCTGCAGAGATCAGCAAGGTACTGATCAATCAGTATAAGGATCTGATGATTGATGCCACGCCAGGAAAATCTGCCGTGCTTGGCCTGCGTGGTCCGGAATTGGCTGTCTTTGACAGTAAAATCAGGCTTTTATTAGCACCTTTCAGTGTCCTCAAGGTCAAAATTTTTGATACATCCGGGCGCATCCTCTACAGTACCGATCCAGGCATAATCGGTAAACTGGAAGATAACAACCAGCGCCTCAAAAACTCGCTTTCCGGAAACATCGATTCCAAGCTGGTAACCAAGGACAAGATGACTGCCATGGCAGGTGAGAAGTTATTGAATGTGGATGTTGTTGAAACTTACGTGCCGATCTTTAGTAAAGATAAACTGATACTGGGAAGTCTGGAAGTATATACGAACGTCACCCACTATCGTGAGCAGATTTTACAGGGAGTGGTAATAATCACCTCTTTCCTGGCATTTGTGCTGGCATGCGCATACGGCTTTTCTTATCTGCTGATGCGAAGCGGCACTCTCCAGCTTACTGAGGCCGAGGCAAAGCTGAGCGACTTCTCCGCCCTGATGGAACAGAAAAATGCCGAGCTTGGCGCTGCGCTTGTTGCCGCTGAAGAGGCCACCAGAGCCAAGAGCGATTTTCTGGCAACTATGAGTCATGAAATCCGAACCCCTATGAACGGTGTAATCGGAATGACCGGGTTGCTGCTGGATACCGATCTCAGTGATGAACAACGAGAATATGCCGAGATCGTGAGAAAAAGTGGTGAGAACCTTCTGGGACTGATCAACGACATACTGGATTTTTCGAAGATAGAGGCCCGCAGGCTGGATCTGGATACATTCGATTTTGATCTGCGGGTAGCTCTGGAAGATACCGCTGAAATGCTGTCGATAAGGGCGGCGGAAAAGGGACTGGAGCTGGTCTGCCGGATAGACCCGACCGTGCCGTCGCTGCTTAGAGGTGATCCGGGCAGGTTGCGGCAGATCGTAACAAACCTGGCCGGTAATTCAATCAAGTTTACCCATGAGGGAGAAGTAGTCATCAGCGCGGATCTTGAGAGTGACGACCGGGAATCGGCCGTTATCCGTTTTTCGGTCAGGGATACCGGCATCGGGATACCGGAGTCCAGGCTTGCTGCGGTTTTTAATCCATTTACTCAGGTAGATGGTTCCACAACCCGCAAATACGGTGGCACGGGCTTGGGATTAGCTATCAGCAAACAGCTTACCGAGCTTATGGGTGGTGAAATAGGAGTTGAAAGTATAGAAGATAAAGGCTCCACTTTCTGGTTTACTGCGCGCTTTGAAAAACTGACCGAAATGAAGGAGCCTGTTTTCATTCCTCATTCGGATGTTTCCGGTGCCAGAATTCTGGTGGTTGACGACAACGCGACCAACCGGATGCTGATGATTACCCTTCTGAGTCATTGGGGATGCCGTTATGAAACTGCCAGTGATGCTGAAACCGCTTTGATGATAATGCATGAGGCTGTCGCGCACCATGATCCCTTCCGTATAGCCCTTCTGGACCAACAGATGCCCGGCATGGATGGTGTTGAGCTGGGTTATAGGATCAAGGCCGATCCTCTTCTGAAATCTACCATTACGATCATGATCACCTCGCTCGGTCAGCGCGGAGATGTAGCTGCTCTCAAACAGATCGGGTTTGCCGGGTATCTGCACAAGCCTGTGCGCCAGTCCGAACTCTACGGATGTCTGGAGCTGGTTCTTGGTCGAGCCGCTGCAGGTGATGCAGCTGCAACAGGTATTGTTACGCGTCACACTGTTGCAGAAACCGTCCAGCGAAGCGCCCGCATTCTTCTGGCGGAAGACAATCCCATCAACCAGAAGGTTGCCCAAAGCATGCTTAACAAGCTGGGCTACAAGTCGGATGTGGTAGCCAATGGACTCGAAGCGGTCAGGGCTCTGGAGCTGATCTCTTATGATCTTGTATTAATGGATTGCTTGATGCCTGAACTGGATGGCTATGAAGCGACGGCTATGATCCGGGATTCCCGCTCCAAAGTTTTGAATCATGATGTACCAATTATTGCCATGACCGCCAATGCTATGGAGGGGGACCGAGAAAAGTGCCTGGAAGCCGGCATGAACGACTACCTCTCCAAGCCTGCAAAAAAAGAGGAATTGGCCCATGTTCTGAGTAGTTGGCTTGGAAGTGGTTCTTCAGCAGATACAACCGATTCGGATACTAAGCTGGGTACATCAGAAAACAACGGCAATTGTTTTGATGAAGCCGATTTGATTGTGCGGCTGGATTGTGACAGGGACTTTGTACGGGTTATTCTTGGCGAATCACTTGAAGAGATACCGCAACAGGTTATTTTATTAAACGAACTCTGTAAGGGTAAAGACCTGGCTTCCATTCGCCGACAGGCTCACACCTTGAAAGGCCTGGCTGCAAACATCAGCACTCCCGGCCTCAGAAATGCAGCCATGCGCGTTGAGACGGCAGCCAAAGAGAATTCACTTGAATCCGTTCTGGCGCTGCTGCCTGAGTTGGAAAGGGAAGCCCTGATGGCTCAGAACGCAATCAGGGAATCAGACATTTTTAAATGATTATGATTATTTTGCCAGCTTGTTCCGGATGGCCTCAACGACATAATAGGCATCGTTGATGGCGGTATAGATCAGGTTAGGGTGTTTTTCCTCCGATATCGAACCGGTGCTGATTTTCATGTACGAGGGTGAAATTGCACCACCGATAACGTAAACCCCTTTACGGGTTGATTCAAATTCAGCCGAGAGCAGTACCAGACGTTCACCCTCCTTGGCTATCTTGCAAACTCCGGCTGTACAGGCGATCGTCTGAATTCCAAGTTTGTCGAATATTGGTACAGGGCCCTGGGAGCCGATGCAGGCGATGACGTTGTGCATCGGAAAACTCATGGCATGGTACAGGTCAATTCCATCGGTCTGTTTAAATTCGTTGATACGTATCACCAGCCGGTCCACGCCTTCATCATCGACTTCACCGATACGTGGCATCGCTCCCGGCAATAGTCTGATATTCCCGCCCAGCAGAATCTCTTCCCCCAGCCTTTGAGCGGTTTCTTTATTAACGTCAAAAGTTTCGGCCTTGTGAGCCCAGTAAACCGGATGAGTGTCGTTGACTTCCCGCTTGGCCTTCAGGATGTTGATGATCACGTCGGCCGCGGTATTGCCACCCCCGATAACCAGAGTCTTGATGCCGACATATTTGCTGGCGTCTTCAACATTCTTTGCCACCATTTTGGCGTCGCCATACACGGAAAGTTCTCTGGGAATGTTGCTTCCGAATGAAAGTACGACCTTTTTGCCCTTGAAATTTCCCTTTGAGGTGACAACCGTCAAGCCGTCGCGCTCATCTTTTATGTCTTCAAAATCGACTTCGGTCTGAACGTGCAGGTTTTCGTGCTGAACGAAATGCTGGACATATTGCAGATAGCTCTCAACCGTAACCGGTTTGTCGGGTGGCCGGAGTTCTTCAACCATAAACGGTTCGGGAGCGTCCTTTGGTTTGGAGGCATAAACCAGCTTACCCTCGGGATATGTATTTGCAATGCCCTGAAAAATAGCTTTGCCGGATTCAAGGACAAGATAGGAGAGTCCATGTTTGTGGCACAGGTAGGCGGTTGAGAGACCCGCGGGGCCACCCCCTATAATCAGTACATCATAATTTGTAGAGTACATCATTATAACCTCTTTTATATTGCCTATAAATTCAGTGCGGTTAGGTTATATCATGCTGATGCCCAAAGATAAAGTATCTGTATGAAACAAAAAAGCCCGGCTTGCGACGGGCTTTTGAGTGAATATGTAATTACACACAGCTTACGCTTTGATTTTCAAAAGTTCCTTTTTCATCTCGTCTGAAGTGGATAACACTTTCAGATTTGCCTTGTAAGCTCCTGAGGTCGAAACCATTTCGGCGGCTTCTTTCGAAATGTCAACGGTATCTGAGCCCTGCCGGACAGATGCAGAAACACCCCCACCATCAACGCTCTGCATGACCACAGAAGATGCAGTCGATTCGGTGATATTCAGCTTGGAAACATTAGAAGCTGTAACGGACTGTTTAAGACCGTAGGCGCTGATGGCGCTGGAGGCAATTCCTGTAATATCAGCCATGGCGGTTACTCCTATCCTGACACGATCTCTTTATCTGATTGTGATAATACCATTCTCAACGCGTACCTGCAATAGACTTCCTTCAGGCACATTGCCGGCGATAATTGCACGTGCAACCCGAGTCTCCAGTTCCCTCTGCAGATAGCGTTTAAGTGGCCTGGCTCCATAGACCGGATCGTAGCCGGCTTTAGCTATATGGTTTAATGCATCATCAGAAATTTCTAGAGTTATACACTGCTCTTTCAATCTATGCTTTAACTGTTCTGCCAGAAGTCCGGCAATCTTTGCAACTTCGTTCAGGTGTAACGGCTTGAAGAGGACGATGTCATCAACCCGGTTTAAAAATTCGGGACGGAAGCCGGCTTTCAGTTCATTCATAACTGCCTGACGGGCCTCGTCTCTGATATCCCCGTCCTGGGTTATTCCATCAAGAAGGTAGGGTGCGCCGATGTTGGAAGTCATTATAATGACGGTGTTCTTGAAACTGACGGTACGACCATGGCTGTCGGTTATCCGTCCATCGTCCAGAATCTGCAGCAATATGTTGAATACGTCCGGGTGAGCTTTCTCGATTTCGTCAAAGAGCAGCACGCAATATGGTTTGCGGCGCACCGCTTCAGACAGCTGTCCGCCTTCTTCATAACCGACGTAGCCCGGCGGTGCTCCGACCAGCCTTGAAACTGAGAATTTTTCCATGTATTCTGACATGTCGATCCGCACCATATTGTCTTCCGAATCGAACAGCGCTTCTGCCAGAGTCCGGGCCAGTTCAGTTTTTCCGACACCGGTCGGTCCCAGAAAGATGAACGAGCCGATCGGGCGCTTCGGATCCTTGATTCCGGCACGGGCCCGCAACACGGCGTCCGCAACCAGCTGCACCGCCTCATCCTGACCGATAACCCTTTGATGCAGGATATCCTCAAGCCGCAGAAGCTTCTCCCGTTCTCCCTCTACAAGTCTGGTTACCGGAATTCCGGTCCAATGGGCTACGATCTCGGCAATTTCGTCTTCAGTGACTTCTTCTCTCAGCAGTTTCTGGCCACCCTGTTTTTCATTCAGGGATGATTCTTCGTTTTTCAGTGCGGTTTCAAGTCCCGGCAATTCGGAGTATTTCAATTTGGAAGCCAGTTCCAGATTACTTGCGCGCTCAGCCTGCTCAATATCACGCCGGGTTTTTTCGAGCTGCTCACGCAAGCCCTGAACACGCTGGATGGCGCATTTTTCGGAATCATACTGAGCCCGCATGGCGGCAGCCTTGTTGCGGTCGTCAGCCAGATCCCTCCGCAGAGCTTCCAGTCTTTCCTTGCTGGCCTTGTCTTTCTCTTGCTTGAGAGCCACCTCTTCAATCTCGAGCTGCATGACGCGCCGACTGATAGTATCAAGTTCGGATGGCAGGGAATCAATCTCGGTTCTGAGCATGGCACAGGCCTCATCCACCAGATCGATGGCCTTGTCTGGCAGGAAACGCTCAGTGATATAACGGTTGGACAGTGTGGCAGCAGCGACAAGAGCGTTGTCCTGAATCTTGACGCCGTGGTGCACCTCGAAGCGCTCCCGCAGTCCGCGCAGAATGGAAACAGTATCCTCGACGGTGGGCTGCTCCACCAGTACAGGCTGGAAACGGCGCTCCAGCGCGGCATCCTTCTCTATATGCAGACGATATTCATCCAGGGTGGTTGCACCGATACAGTGCAGTTCACCACGGGCCAGCATCGGTTTAAGCATGTTGCCGGCATCCATGGAACCTTCGGTCTTGCCGGCACCGACTATGGTATGTAATTCATCGATGAAGAGAATTATTCGCCCGGCGCCCTCTTTAACTTCATTAAGGACCGCTTTCAGGCGTTCTTCAAATTCTCCGCGATACTTGGCCCCCGCCACCAGAGCGCCCATATCGAGGGCGAATACGGTTTTATCTTTCAACCCTTCCGGCACATCACCGCGCACGATACGCTGGGCCAGCCCTTCAACAATGGCCGTTTTACCAACTCCGGGCTCTCCTATGAGGACCGGATTGTTCTTTGTTTTCCGTGATAACACCCGGATTACACGCCGGACCTCCTCGTCCCGACCTATGACCGGATCCAGCTTGTCATTTCTTGCCATTTTAACCAGATCACGACCGTACTTTTCAAGAGCCTCGTAAGTTGCTTCCGGATTGGCACTCTGTACCCGCTGGCTGCCGCGAACATCGGTCAGGGTTTTCAGAAAACGTTCACGGTCGATGCCGGCCTGCTTGAGAATGCGCCCTGAAGGTACCTTTTCCCCTTCAGCCAACAGAGCCATCAGCAGGTGTTCAACCGAAACATATTCATCCTTGAGCCGCTTTGCTTCATTCTCTGCAGTAACAAGGACTCGATTAAGACGCTGCGAAACATAAATCTTATTCGCCTCGGCACCTGGTCCCGATACGCGTGGTTTCCGGTCCAGTTCGGACTCAATCTCTTTTTTGAGCATCTCCGGCCGGAGATCCATCCGCTGCAAAAGGCGTGGCACCAGACCATCGGGCTGATCAAGCAGCGCCCAGAGCAGATGTTCGCCGTCCACTTCAACGTGTCCGTAAGTGACCGCTTTGTTTTGCGCTTCTGCAAAGGCTTCCTGAGATTTTTGAGTTAGTTTGTTGAAGTCCATGGTCTTGCCTCAGTTACAGCGTATTTAACTACTCATACATTAAAGAGTTAAGCACGATGCTATCGGAAGTCAAGATGGCGGCAGGATTAAGTTTCAGGGGTGGGTGGGTCGATCAGTCCGGAAATAATATTCAGGAAATTCTTTGTCAGTGCCGGATGCAGATCGGTACCCATCATATCCTGCATCATGGTGGAAATTTTCTGAAGTTCAACCGGTTCACGGTAGGAACGTCTGGTTCGCAGTGCATCAAAAAAATCGGAAATCATGGTCATGTGACTGCAGAGGTTTTGCGGCCAGTCACCTTTAACTTTCGGGTAACCTGTCAGGTTGAACTTCAAGTGATGTTCATAGGCGGTGATGGCGGCAAGACGGGGAACACCTGCTGTTTCTAAAAGGTGACGGGCTCCTTTGACCGGATGCTGCTTCATTATTTCAAATTCTTCGGGCGTGAGCTTGTCTTTTTTTGTGAGGATTTCCTCCGGGATGAAAAGCTTGCCGATATCGTGCAGCATTGCAGCCACGCCGATGTCATTCAGCAATTGTCCTTCAATACCCAGAGCCATAGCCTGGGCCAGGTTCAGAATGCAGACATTGGTGGAGTGGGTGAATGTATATTCATCGGTATCCCGCAGGGCCGCCATGATCAGGAGTGGTTTGCCTTCCTGACGGAATACCTCGACGAATCCTGAAACGACCTCCATCATACCATTAACCTTCAGTTTCTTCTGTTGCTTGATGGAATCGTACAACTCCATAAAGCGGGCCAGTTCCTCTCTGGGCATATCCGGCACTTTTATCCGCTGAACTGAAAATCCGGGAATACCAGCCTGCGGGTTTTCGCCTTCACTAAGGCGCACCTCCACCTGACCCAGTCGGAGATGTTCCGAGGATGTCATTACGCCACTATCTTCATTCTGCTGTCTGGCAAGACCGGCTATAAGAGAGTTAATTTGAGTTTTGGTTATTCCGGGCAGCACCCTCATCGTGCCGACTCCCCGGGACTTCATAATATGGGTGAAACGACCCATGAAAAGGCTGAGATCCTGTGGTTGCCCATCAATTACAAGCTCATTTTCCACAAGCATCAAGGTGAAACCGGGCCTGCTCTCCAATGTGCTGCATATGTTATCAAAGGCCTGAGATGCAAGGCGTGACACCTGTGGATGCCCCATGCCGTATAGTGATGCATTGGCTGTGGCAGACAGAAGATGTCGGATAAAGTCCTGAATGTTTTGAATGTCTGTGCTCATGAAGGTTTCCCTGAAATGCTCCTCAAGATTTCGCGAGCCTTGTTTGAAATCTCACTGCTGCCGGAAGAAAGATGCTCAAGCACCGGTTTAGCTGCGTTCAGCGGATAATGTACCAAAGAATTCAGAATATCCATCTTCAGGTTTGCAAGAAGTTTGGAATGTAAAAGGCTCCGTGATCCGAGGATTTTTGCCAATTCAGGGAGCGCTTCAACTCGGCCGATCTCTGCCAGTGAACGGACTATGGCACTTTTGATTTCGTATTCAGACTGGTTAAGGCTGCCGTGGGTAAGAAGCCCTATCAGTTTTTTTGAAATATGAGGAGATTGGCACCTCTCGCACAACTGGATTGCAGCCATAAGCTTCTCACGCTCCTGACTGTCTAGATCATGCAGTATCTGCTTTTCAGCCTGTATATCGTTGAACTGAATAAGGATTTTCAATACCTCATGCCTCAAGCGGGAGTCTGCTTGATTAAGCAGCGGCCTGATAAGCGTGACAACCGAAGGATCATTCTGGGCGCTCAGGATGATTAGTAAATTGCGCAGGAAATACCAGCGGGTGTCATAAAGGCGGTTGGCTATAGGCACGCGGGTCACAGGTCCCATCGAAATCAGGCAGTCTATGAAAAAACGCCGTACCGACATATTCTTTTCCTCGGCCAGTCGATCCAGAACCGTTTCAATAAAAGGACCGCCGATTTTATGAATGAGCTGCCGGATATCTCCGTATCTGGGTTTACCCCAGACAGTAAGACCATTTAAAATTTCATCCAGAAATTCACGGCGGGCATATTCGTCTTTCAGGCGATACTGTATCTCCGGCGGAAAAGTGCCGTCAGTGACCTGGTCGAGCATTTTCAAAAGCTGCACGTAATTACCGGTTTCAAGATTAAATTCGAACATATCGCTGAGGTTTTGCAGCAACATCTCGCGCTCTTCCGGGGTTTCGCCCCCATCACGCACCAGGTTTATCAGGATCTCACCGACACGGTTTTCAATATTTCGATTATCAAGGGTCTCCAGCAACCCGGCTACATCCTCCGTTTCCTGTTTTTGAATCTGATCAGTCGCAATAAAGTAGTTAAGTCTCTGCTGATAATCGTCCGGCGTAAATTCTTCGGAGGCATGCTCTCTGAAAATGGATTTCATCTTGCTTGTAAGTTCGTCAACCCCGGAGATGCCGTAATCAGCGTCATGAAGCCCGGGGGCGCTGTGGCGGGCAAGCCGCTGGAGCAACCCCATAATGACCGGCGGGACGCTCAGTCGGCTCTGGTTGATGTCTTCCAGAGTTTCTATGACCGCCTCTGCTGAAAGACTGTTGACAATCCCTTCGGCAGTTGTATGACTGGTAATACTGCTGATTTTAAATGAGTTGTTCAAAAACTGTCTGCGCAACTCAGGGTTCAGGTTGCTAACAAAGGCCGCCAGTTTTTCATACGGCATATCAGGTCGGGGTGCGGCTGCATCTCTGCCATCACCGCTTCTCATAAAATCAGTAATGGCGGCACTGTAGACAGTTTCGTCTGTCAGACCTTTATCAAACTGCTGATTCAGCATTGAGGCCAGCACTTCCGGGTCCAGGTCTCTTTCCACAACGTTTTCGGAGGTGTTTTCGTTTCCTCCAAGTGTGATTCTCTTTGCAAACCGCTCCCACAACCCGTCCGGGGAGGGAGATGGATGGTCTTTGCTGATTGAATCCTCGTCAGTTGCATCGAACATGTCATAACGAATTGGTCTTATGGACAGGGATTTTATTCCGGACTTGGCCCAAACGGCTTCGATGCCGCCATGACGCAGAATTTCTTCACGCTTCAAGCCCAGAATGATCGTGAGATTGGAAAGTTCTTCGATTGTTAATCCACTACTGAATACAAATGCACCGATGCCGCGCTCAAAAAGTACACGGGCAAAATCCTTGAATACTATATTTGATTTTTCGAGGAAGGCCCCCTCCGACATCAGGGCATCCCCGGTGACGCCCAATACGATTTCCCTCTGCTCCTTCAGGAGTCTATCGTACACAACAAGAACTTTACGCAGGGAGGCTTCAACAACCGGATGTCCCTTCGGGTAGGCACGACAGTTGCGGCGTGCAATATTTAGTTCGGTAATCAGGCTGGCAAGAGCCTTAGGGTCGATTGTGGAGGGCTTTATGTCTTCAATTTGATCGTTCATTGAGTCCAGTGTACCGGTGGAAATTTGAAAAACTATACCTTATGCGTCTGTATAGTCAATAACTTAACAATGTTAGGCTCTGATTTCATTTGCAATAACTTTGTGATCTATGTTTAATTCGTCAGGAAGTATGAATTTGTGGAGGCCTGAATGCTGAATAAACGTGCTTGCGGAGTCCTGCTTCATCCGACATCATTGCCTGGACCGGGCGGTATAGGTTCATTAGGGAGGGATGCCCGACGTTTTGTTGACCTGCTTGCCGCCATGGGAATGACATACTGGCAGGTGCTCCCGCTTACCCCCCCTGCCTGTGGAAACTCTCCATATTCCGCATTTTCTGCTTTTGCCGGCAACCCTTTGATGATCGATCTTGAACAGATAGTTGATATGAGTGATCTGGACAATGAATTTTGTAAACCTACTTCTAATCAAAACGCCGTAGACTTCAGTGTTGTCGGTGAGTTGAAGCTGAAGCTGCTTCATCAGGCCGGTTCCCTGTTCCTGAAGGATGAGAATGCATCTCACAAGCAGGATTTCTGGCATTTTTGCGATACGACCCCCTGGCTGCACGACTATGCTCTGTTTATGGCCATTAAACACCATCACAAAGGTAAAAGCTGGGATAAATGGCCCAAAGAGACCGCTATATTGACCCCGGCAATGTACGAGAAGGCATCTGTGGAATTCGGTCCGGAGATCGGTGTGCAGAAGTATATGCAATGGCATTTTTTCAGGCAGTGGAAAGCATTGAGGCAGTATGCCGGTGCCCGAGGAATTGATATAATCGGCGATATTCCAATCTTTGTGGCCTATGATTCAGCCGACGTCTGGAGCAGGCGCGAGCATTTCCAGCTGGATTCGCGAGGCAGGCCGATTGACGTGGCCGGAGTTCCGCCAGATTATTTCAGCAAGAACGGTCAGTTATGGGGTAATCCTCTTTATAACTGGGATGCGATGCGGTCTGACGGATACTCCTGGTGGGTGGAGCGATTCCGCGCTATGTTTGAAATTTACGACGTTGTTCGCATCGATCATTTTCGTGGTTTTGAAGCTGCCTGGCACGTCCCGGCATCTCACCGGACGGCGCAGAAAGGGCAATGGGTTAGAGGGCCAGGATCCGACCTTTTTGACGTTGTGTTTTCCTGTCTCGGATCACTACCTATAATTGCAGAGGATCTCGGAGTCATAACTTCTGAAGTGGAAGCGTTACGTGACCGTTACAGCTTTCCAGGGATGAAAATACTTCAGTTTGCTTTTGATTCCGGACCATCAAACCCGTATCTTCCTCATAACCACCTGAAAAACGGAGTTGTATATACCGGTACTCATGATAATGACACGACCGCCGGATGGTTGGGATCGCTTTCGGACAGTCAGCTCCGCAGGGTTCAGGAATATCTTGGAACAAAAGCCGCTGACGTTTTCCAGGGCGTGATACGCACGGCTCTCATGTCTGTTGCCGACACGGTGATATTTCCTTTCCAGGATTTACTTAATAAGGGCAATGAAAGCCGCATGAATGTTCCCGGCACTGCTTTTGGCAATTGGGAATGGCGATTTGCATGGGATGACGTACCTGAAGAATTAACAGCTTCAGTTCGAAGCCAGGTGGAGCGTTATGGCAGAGTCAACAAGCGACCACAGTAAATTTCTTGACAAATACAGCACATTAACTATACTGGCTTGCTTAAATTTGATATTGCCGACAGGCTGGTGCCGAACGTGAAATTCGCTGTTGACCACATTCTGGACAAGCCGCTGATGCTGACTTTTGAAGAGCCGGTGGATGTGTTTCCGATACTTTTAGGAATGCAGACGGATCGGTATTGCAGTTTTACCGGCTCGATTCAGGGTGAGTTATCTGTTCAGCGCGAATTTGACCATCTGCGGGTAGACGGTAGAGTGACGGCTCCGGTTTCATTTTCCTGTTCCAGATGTCTGGTTGATTATGATTCGCTGGTTGACAGCAACTTCACCATTTTTCTTCGCAAAGATCTTGGTGATTTTATTGATGAAGATGAAATTGAACTGGGCGAGAAAGACCTTATCTCATCATCATACAGCGGCGATGAAATTGATTTGACCCACGAGATAGAGGAACAGGTGGCTATGGAGATTCCTCTTAAGCCTCTCTGCAGCAGTTCCTGTAAAGGCTTGTGCCACGTATGTGGCGTAGACCTGAACCGGTTCGGGTGTTCATGCAGTAATGAAACTATCAACCTTAAATTCAGTGCACTTAAGGATTTTAAAGTTTCTAATACATAAAGAGTGGAGTTTTTCTACGAACCACCAGAAAAAGGAGAATTATCATGGCAGTACCCAAGAAGAAAACATCCAAATCCCGCAAAAACATGAGAAGGGCACATGACTTTCTGACCCCCCAGTCTCTGTCAACCTGCCCCCAGTGCAAAGCCCCAAAACTGCCGCATCGCGCCTGTCCGACCTGCGGAACCTATAAGGGTAAAGAAGTCATAGACCTTTCCAAAGCACAGTAATTCAACCACTGTGTCAGTACCGCTACAGATGAGAGTTGCTGTTGACGCAATGGGCGGCGACAATGCCCCCATAATTGAGGTTGAAGGCGCCGTGGCTGCCTGTCGGGAATTTGGTATTCCGGTAACGCTGGTTGGCGACCGGGAACGATTGGAAGCCGAATTGGCAAAGCACGCCACCAAAGGCCTTGATATAGATATCGTTCACGCCAGCGAAGTCGTTGGAATGCATGACTCTGCCTCGGATGCTGTCCGGAAAAAGAAAAATTCTTCCGTACGCATCGCTTTTGAGCTGGTCCGTGACAACAAAGCCTGTGCCGCTGTCAGTGCCGGTAATTCAGGTGCGACCATGGCGGTCGGAATGTTTGTACTAAAGCGTATCAGCGGTATAGACCGTCCCGCTATCGCGTCGATCTTTCCAACCCTCAAAGGTAATACTCTTGTTCTTGATGTTGGCGGCAATGTCGACTGCAAGCCGGTTCATCTTGCGCAGTTTGCGATAATGGGAGAAGTGTATGCCCGTTACGTGATGGGTGTCGCTAATCCCACAGTGGGCCTGCTTTCAAATGGCGAAGAAGATTCCAAGGGCAATGAACTTACCCGTGAAACTCACGCGATTTTGAAGAACACCTCACTGAATTATTCCGGCTACATTGAAGGGCGGGATATTTTCAAGGGAACAGTTGAAGTGGTGGTCTGTGACGGTTTTGTCGGCAATGTTGTCCTTAAGCTTTCAGAAGGCCTGGCCGATGCGGCTGGCAGAATGCTGAAGGGGGAAATTGTCAAGAGCTGGATTTCCAAGCTGGGCTATCTTTTTGTCAGGGGAGCCTTTAACCGTTTCAAGAAGATTGTTGATTATGCTGAATATGGCGGTGCTCCGCTGCTCGGGATAAACGGGGTAGGAATGATCTGTCACGGCGGCTCCAATGTCAAGGCCATGAAAAATGCCATCCGTTTTGCTCATGAGTACGCCAGAAGCGGCGTTACCGAGCATGTTGTCGAAAAACTTTCTGAAAACTACGCCGTCTCTATTCAACGGGATGCTCTCAAATCGGTTTCTGCAGACTAACTCGCTGTTAATGGAGATTTTAGCGTGAATGCCGTTATTACAGGAACAGGATCTGCTCTGCCGGCAAAAATTCTAACCAATGCCGACCTGGAAAAGATGGTGGACACCAGTGATGAGTGGATTACCTCCAGAACCGGCATTAAAGAACGGCGGATTGCTGTTGCCGGCGAATACACATCGACCTTCGCCGCAGAAGCCGGGCGCCGGGCGCTGATGATGGCAGGCGTTACTCCCGATGAGCTTGATCTTATAATTGTCGGAACGGTTACCCCCGATTTTCCTTTTCCCTCTACAGCCTGCGTTATTCAAAACGAACTGGGAGCCTGTAAGGCTGTTGCATTTGATGTTTCAGCTGCCTGCTCAGGATTTATTTATGGACTCTCAATTACTGACAGCTTCATTCAATCCGGCAGGATAAAAAAGGCCCTGGTGATAGGAGCCGAGGTTCTGTCGCGTGTAGTGGACTGGAGCGACAGAAACACCTGCATACTTTTCGGTGACGGTGCCGGTGCCGCCGTAGTTCAGGCCTCTGCAGAGGTTACCGGCGTTCTTTCTACGCACATTTTCAGCAACGGTTCCTGCTGGGATCTGCTTTACCAGCCCGGCAGCGGCAGCCGCAATCCCGCCACTGACCGCTCTCTGGATCCAGGTTTGTTCTTCATTAATATGCAGGGAAACGAGGTTTTCAAACACGCGGTCAGAGCCATGGAAGAAGCTGCTTTGGCCGCACTTGAAGCCAATAATATGGACGCTGCCGATCTTTCCCTGTTTATCCCGCATCAGGCCAACATGCGAATTGTCAGCGCAACGGCCAAGCGCCTTGGTCTTCCTGCCGAAAAAGTTTTTATCAATCTTCATAACTACGGCAATACTTCAGCCGCATCGATTCCTATTGCACTAGATGAAGCCAACCGCCAGGGGAAACTTGGCAGGGGCGATTCAATTCTGCTTGACGCTTTTGGCGGTGGTTTTACTTACGGCTCTGCGCTGCTTAGGTGGCAGATAGATATAAAGTAATACTGTATAGAAAGGCTGATATATGTCCAAAATTGCGTTTATATTTCCTGGCCAAGGCTCGCAGTATCCAGGCATGGGCAAAGAGCTGTCGGACAACTTTCCGGTAGCCCGTCATATCTTTGAAGAGGCTGACGATGCATTGGGCTTAAAACTTTCCGCGATCTGTTTTTCCGGCAGCGATGAAGATCTGAAACTGACCGCAAACACCCAGCCGGCAATTCTTACGGCAAGTATTGCGGTGCTTCGGGTTGTAGAGCAGGAAACCGGCTTGAAGCCTGATTATCTGGCCGGGCACTCTTTGGGTGAATATTCGGCTCTTGTCTGTTCCGGTGCCATCAATTTTGCAGATGCTGTTAAAACCGTGCGAGCCAGGGGTACGTTCATGCAGGAGGCGGTGCCGGTCGGAACTGGAAGCATGGCCGCTATGCTGAGTGTAGAAAAGGATGCGTTGGAAGAAATATGCCGGGATGCGGCCCAGGGTGACGTGGTTTCACCGGCTAACTTCAATTCTCCAGGGCAGATTGTGATTGCGGGTAGTGTAAGTGCTGTCGCGAGGGCCATAGAGCTTGCCAAAGAGCGCGGTTTTAAAAAGTCCATGCTGCTTCCGGTAAGTGCACCATTCCATTGCGCCCTGATGAAGCCGGCCGCCGAGCGTTTGGCTGCGGTTCTGGACGTGATTAGTTATGGTGATATGCTTGCTCCGGTCGTAAGCAATGTAGAGGCTGCTGCAAATTCGGATAAGGGCAGAGTGCGTGACCTGCTTGTCTCGCAGGTTTGTGCTCCGGTTCTCTGGGAACAGTCGGTCAGTGCCATGGCTGCCTTGGAAGTAACCAGATTTATTGAGATTGGCCCAGGAAAGGTTTTATCCGGTCTGGTTAAGCGCATCACCAAAGAAGTCGCAACAGCCAACGTTGAAGATCTGGCAACGCTTAAAACTTTGGCCGGTTAAACATAATATTAAAGATTCCAAGGGGATGTAACCATGATGAATATAAACGAAATTATGAAAATACTGCCTCATCGCTACCCGTTCCTGCTTGTTGACAGGATTCTTGAAATGGAAATCGGAAAGAGCATCGTTGCTATAAAAAATGTGACTACCAACGAGCCTTTTTTTCAGGGACATTTTCCGGGCCATCCCGTCATGCCGGGTGTACTGATCATTGAGACCATGGCTCAGGTTGCAGGCATACTGGCCTATTCTTCCGATGAAAGTGTACGCTCCAAAGTTACCTACTTTGTCGGTATTGACAACGCCAGATTCCGAAAACCGGTAATGCCGGGCGATCAGCTTCGTTTTGAAGTCGAGGCTACCGGATGCAAGCGGGGTATCTGGATATTCAATGCCAAGGCCTTTGTAGAAGGAAAGCTTGTTACCGAAGCTGAACTTAAAGCAACTTTTGCAGATAAAAACAATTAAACTTGTATTTTAGAGAGGAGCTTACAATGCCTAAAGAAAAAATTGCAGTTATCACAGGTGCTTCACGTGGAATAGGCAGAAGTATTTCCCTGGCGCTGGCCGCTCAGGGTGCCACAATTGTAGCTGTAGATATGGACCAGGCTGCAACTGATGCAATAGTTGAGGAGTTGAAGGCGGCTGGTGGCAAAGCGCTGGCAGTGGTCGGCAATGTAACCGTTCCGGAGGATGTTGAGCGCATGATCGAAGCGGCAACAGAAACATTCGGGCGGGTTGACATACTTGTCAATAATGCCGGAATTACAAGAGATGGTCTGCTGATGCGCATGAAGGACGAAGATTGGGATGCCGTTCTTAATGTAAATCTGAAAGGCGCCTTTCTCTGCACCAAGGCAGCATTCAAGGTTATGAGCAAGCAGCGCTATGGTCGTATCATAAACATTGCTTCTGTTGTAGGTCAGATGGGTAATGCCGGGCAGGCGAATTACTGCGCCAGCAAGGCCGGTCTGATCGGTCTGACCAAATCAAATGCCCGGGAAATGGCGAAGCGTAATATAACCGTTAATGCTGTGGCTCCCGGATTTATTGCAACAGCAATGACCGATGCATTATCCGATAAGGTAAGAGCAGAATTGACCGCCCAGATTCCTTTGGAGCGCCTGGGCAGTGCGGATGATATTTCTAATGCGGTAGTTTTTCTGGCTTCAGAAGCATCCAGTTATATCACCGGTCATGTGTTGTCTGTCAACGGCGGCATGTATATGTAACAGCCTGCATATAAGAAAAATATCGATTGACTTTTGAAGATTTCATGCTTAATTAGCAACTACGATTTACACACGAAACCTGAAAAGGGTTTAAATCACATGGAGGTGAGAGATGTCTGATATTGCAAAAAGAGTAAAAGAAATTGTTGCCGAACAGTTAGGTGTTGAGGCGGCTCAGGTAGTTCCGGAAGCTTCTTTTATGGATGACCTTGGTGCTGACTCGCTTGATACGGTTGAACTGGTCATGGCTCTTGAAGAGGAATTTGATATTGAAATTCCGGATGAAGATGCTGAAAAAATTCAGACTGTGAACGATGCGATCGAGTATATCACCGAGCACAGCTAACAGATCAATTTCCAGAGAGAGAGGGGTTACAGCCCCTCTCTTCTTTTCTAATGTCGTCTCAGTTTATCAAAACATGGAGTAACTAATCATGAGAAGAGTTGTAATTACGGGCGTTGGAGTGGTTTCGCCACTCGGATGCGGTAATGACAGGAACTGGAGTGCGCTCACTTCCGGAAAGTCCGGGATCAGGCCGATCACCCGATTTGATGCTACTGATATGCCGGTTAAAATTGCCGGTGAAGTCGCGGATTTTAATGCGGAGGAGTTTATTGATAAGAAAGAGATCAAGAAAATGGATCTCTTTATACAGTATTCTCTGGCGGCAGCACAGTATGCCATGGAAGATTCCGGCCTGGTTATCAATGATGAGAATGCGGAACGGGTAGGGGTGCTGGTCGGGGCCGGTCTGGGCGGTTTGCCATCAATCGAGCGCTATCATGATTTGCTGAGAGAGGGAGGTCCCAAAAAGATATCTCCTTTCTTCATCCCGATGCTGATCATAAATCTGGCCCCCGGACACATTTCAATCAAGTACGGTGCCAAAGGCCCGAATCTGTCCTCTGTTTCAGCCTGTGCCACCGGTACTCACTCAATCGGCGACGCTTTTCATATCATTGCCAGGGGTGATGCGGACGCGATGATCGCCGGCGGTACCGAATCGACCGTCACCCCGTTGGGTATCGGTGGTTTTGCTGCCATGAAAGCATTGTCAGACAGCCATAACGACAGCCCCGAAAAGGCTTCACGCCCGTTTGACAAGGACAGGGACGGCTTCATTCTGGCAAAAGGCCCCGGAATTGTAGTAATGGAAGA
>CAZUGI010000045.1:0-21473 GCA_964619855.1 uncultured Geobacter sp.
GTTCTAGACCGAAATCACTAAGTTTGCAATGGTTCAGTTTTAGGGGGAAAGGTCAAGATTATTATAAAAGCTGTCGTTAAGGCTCAGGAATTAACCCCCAAAACCTTAAGGGTTTTTGGGGGTTAATATTCCAATTTATCATGTAAATTAACCTGTTAATATTTCATAACCACTAGTGATTATTGCATTTATTAGCTCTAGTCAACCCAGCCACTTAACAGGTTAATTTCAGTAGAATTAACGAGGCACTTAACAGGCCTCAAAATGGAGTTTCAGGGTAATATTTTGCAAGCACCACAATCCCTTTTGCTGTCAAAACAAGCCGACCATCTTCAAGGAACCCTGCCTTCCGCGCTTGCTGTAACATTGCTGTTACCCTTGCTTCCGAGACACTCAGTGCTTGAGCAATAGCCTTTTGCGTGTTTGGTTTACAGTCACGGATTATAGACAACGCTGCCATATAGGCTGGCGCTGTTTGTTGGCGCTCCTGTACCCATTCAAGCCCACCATGCTGCCCAGTTATAAGCTCGACCGTTAATTTGTCTGGATCAGGTCTCTCTCCCCTTGTCTTGACGAATTCAATCGTAAATTTTGCGCCCTGTGTTGCTCCATCATCGCTCTTTGCAGCCGAAAGTTTGATGCTGGTGTCGAGCAAATCCTCACGTCGTGATGCCCCACGTTGATCCCCAGACTTGCCGGAATGGTGTACTAATAGGATGGCATAGCCCTTGTGCCTCAGGCTGATCAGGAACCGTAACAGACTATCCAGTTCGCTATTGGAGTTTTCATCACCACCTGCTGAAAGGCTACTTAGATTGTCGAATATGATCAGTTCTGGCATTCGACCGTATTCGGTCATTGTTTCCAACAGCGATATTATTCTGGCTTGGTCACTTCGATTGTTCAGGTTTATCGGACTATCTTCTGTCCATAGAACCTCGGACGGTAATATTGCAAGATTGGCCGGTATACCCTTGCTTAGTGCCATAAAGCGATCTTTCAGCGTCTTCGTTGGCATTTCACCGTCTACATAGAGAGCGCGCCTTGCTGTAGGTACATCCCAGGACAAAAAACGCCGACCATCTGCTAATGAAAGTGCCAGTTCCATACAGAACCACGATTTTCCAAGTCCACGCGGGGCAAAGATCATTGCAAGTGACTGTGCCGGGAGAAATGGAGCAACGAGGTTTTCACGTTCTGGAATGTTGAGAGCAATCAATTCATCAAGTGACAGCACGAAGTTGATGAGTGGATTTGATGCTTCTTGTTTTTCTGCAGTATCTGTATGGCCTATACCGTACTTTCTTTTTGCGCATTCAATCTTATCGCAGACCTCGGCAAGCGGCTGGTCGGAGCACTTATAAAAATAATCCTTTTTCGTCAGGCTCCTTATGACATTCCTCACCTCCTGGGGGGTTCCAGGACCAAGATACAGGTTATTATAGTTTTCCAGTTCATCTTCCCAATAATCTGGGAATTTTTTCTTTGCATAGACACCGAGCGAAACCAGTGCGTTGTTCATCGAGCCTTGAGGAAAGCCGGTTTTCATAAGATATGCAAGGCAGGGTGGCGCATTTGTTTGATCATATTCTTTCATTGATGCATTGTACTTATCACGCATTGCAGCCTCATACTTATCAGCACCGCCCCACTTTAGGTATGTACGTTCTTCATAGATGGCATCTTCTTCAGCCTGCCATTTTAGCAGAGCTTCTTCCCGTAGAGCCGCCATATCCGGACTCAAACTGCAAATTACTGCACGATCCGCTGCTTCGTACTTCTGCTTTGCGTCTTTTAAGCGATGCTTTAATGCATCAACTGGGTCATTCCCAACCAATTTACGAATTTCCCGCCATTCGCGGATTTCGTTTATCCGTGCATGATTGCGTCGTTCTTCAAGGCGATCGGTGAGCATTATGCTACGGTTCTCCTTATTGAGAGGGTGAATAATAACGAAACCACGAGTTATCAGATCAGCGTATTCTGGATCGTCTGTCTTTTTGTAGACGTGATGCCAGATTGAGTTCATCGCTGTTTTAATATCTGGTGATTTATCAAAGAGATTGCTTCTTTCAACGACTGTCTTCATGTGTACGAAATTGCAATTCTTATCCATGGTCACACCTCACGATCTGCAATTCGTGGTTTGCGACCTCGTTTTGCTCCGGGCGCGACCTGCTTGGCATTTTCTGTGGTAATTGTTTCGCGTGAATCAATCCAAGCCTGAAGTTCAGAAAGCCTGTAAGCAACACTGTTTGAACCTATGCGAATTTTACGGGGAAAGGTTCCGGCTTGTTCATCTCTCCAAATCGAAGCAAGTGAGCGTCCTGTTATAGTGACTGCTTCTGCGGGTCTTATGATTCTGTCGATCATTTTGTTTACCTCCTGAAATTTCTTTGCTGGTGGCCACCGGCTTTCGTGTGATTTCAGGGTAACCAGTTTGTGATTATCAAAACAGACCTAACGGTTGTAGGGGAAGGGGGTGGGTAAGTTATAGAAAAGCCCTGTTTAAATGGCTTTAGATGGTAGGTATGTTTTTTTATTCTGTCTCCGGAGTCGCAGTTGCGCCACCTTTTTTGTTTGGGTTCACAACCGTAGTAATTTGTTCAAGCATATTGCTTGAAAGACCATGGCCGGCAAGCACTGTCCTGATCTGATCTTTATGGCTTTTAATAGCTGAGTACTTTCCATCGACAGCATACAAAGCAAGCCAAGTTTTTACAGCTATTGCAAGCTCCTTTGAATAATACTTGTGTCTCGGGTCAAGGTAAGGCGCTGCTGGATTTTCATCAATAGCCACTACTGCTGGTTTTTTTGATTCTAGATAAGCTATAACTTTTGGAAGCTGCTTAATCTCTTCTTCATCAACTTTGACATTCAGCAATAGCCCCTGCTCGTGTTGTGCAGGTATGTCGCGGAGTTTGTTAAACTTTACTGCTTCACCATTTATAATAAGCCAAGATTTTAGGTGGCCCAACTCCAGTAAATCCTCAGCTTTTGACTGATTTATCCCGAAACGACCAAGCTCATAAATTGAGAGAAAATTTTGCATGACATCCTCCGATGCTTTAATCTTTAAAAACATTATGCTGGAAGCCGGTTCAAAGTTTGCAGACTTGTCAGGAACGATAGTATCCTGCAAAACTATGCAATTTTGCGCGTTATTGGTATCACATTGTTCTCAGTTTTCGAAATTATACTATTTAATTTTCTCTCCCACGCTTCAAGAGCCATCTGCTTTTCCTTGTCGTAGTTGTGACGGTTATATGTTCTTATGACGCCTTGTTTAACGTGGTTCAAGACCGCATCAATGATTTCATCCATGTAACCCATAGAAGCCATGAATGTTGCAGCAGTCCGTCGCAAATCATGAGGAGTAAAGGCTGATATACCAAATGTGGTCAAGCCGTCCTCTGATACGTTACGTTTTAATGCCGAACTAAGAGCATGACGCTCAATAGATTCTTCTGGCACTTTGTCCCCACCCTTCTTCACGCTCTTATATCTGCGAGGGCATGGGAATATGTAACCGGTATATTCCTGATCTTCCGGCATCAATATGGCGTTACGTTTTACTTTGCGCGCATTTCTTATTTCAGCTTTTTGCCTTGCTTCCCTTGCTTCTGATTTTGCCTCAGCAATTATGCCTAGAGCCACATTGGACAGGTAAACTCGATGGGCTTTTCCATTCTTTGAACGTTCTGCTGGAATAGTCCACCAATTACCATCAATTTCATTACTGTGCATACCGACTACTTCCCCCGGCCTTTGTGCTGTTAGCAATATTAGTTTCAGTGCCCTACTGATCTCATTTGTCATGACTTCATTGTCTAGGCAATCCCACAATATTTTTATTTCTGTATCGCATAGAACACGTTCGCGGCTTATAGTAGGAGCAAGTGCTTTAACGCCGAAACACGGTGTATGTTTTAAAATGTCTCTTTCAACAGCAAAATTGAACACCTTGCGAACTGTTTTCAATACTTGATTACTCATTGCCGGAGTGCCACGGTCAATTATGTTTTCAAGCAATCGAGTAATGTCGCGCTTTGTTATGTCAACAGCTTTACGCTGCCCCCACAAGGCAACAATTTCTTTATTCAACAGCCTATAGTCGTCCCGCCATGATTTTTTAAATTTTTTAGCGTGGCGTTCAATATACTCAAGAACCAATTTCTCCACTGAGAGCTCTTTGTCACGAGCTGCATCATCAGCAATACGCTGCTCTTTTTTACGTTTTTTCTCCGCAACAGGGTCAACACCATCAGCACTACCGCGACGCAAAGCTTTTACTTTTGATAGTTCAGCTTGATATAGATCACGTGCTCTTTTAAGAGTGATCGACGGATAACTACCTAAAGACATAAACCGTCTTTGCCCGTCTATTTTGTATTGGTAGAAGAATGTCATTGTGCCAGACGTATGTACGCGGATTCCAAAGCCGCGCTCATTGTCTGCCATGCAGTCATAGGTCTTGACAAGAGGCTTTAGATTTCTGATAGTAGGGTCATCAAATTTTACTTTCATAGCCCCCCCTGCTTTAGTTGTACTTTAGTTGTACTTTTGCACTTGATTTATGTTGTACAGCAGTGAAATATCGTGAGATTAGTATATCAAGTATATTCATGTAAGTAAACGATTTATAGAGATATATTTGATTTATTGTGACACATGAAGAAATGCCCTGAAATGGTATCTTGCTTTTACTCCTAAGGAAGGGGTCGGACGTTCGAATCGTCTCGGGGACGCCAATAAAAAAGGCACCTGCAATTATATTTGCAGGTGCCTTTTCTGATGTGGATGTGAAAGTAGATGAGGGTTTCCCGGATTCTGCTACTCCATAAAATCTGCCTGAAGGATTTTGTTGTAAAAATTATCAGACAGAACCCACTTTGCAAACGATACTTTCACATATAAAGATACAGGACATATCCACCAATTCCATTAATTCCGCCGCTATGAACGGGTATTAGGCCATACTTGTCAAGTAATTGCGCAGCATGGGTCGGATTGAGCAAGACTTCCAACTCTTGGCGCCGCGAGTAAATTGAGGGCGTATCTATCAGAAGCCATCGCACATGGTGCTTTCTTCCATACTCAAGCACGCTGTTGACATCTCCCTTGGGGAGTGTCACCACAGGCACTCCGCTGTAATAAGATATCAAACCCCATCGAGTCATTACAGTATCGTTTTTTTGAGCAGCATTTCTTATAAAAGTACTTGCATTGATAAAAATCTCCCTGGTTATAAGTGCTTCATACTGGCGTTCAGGAGAGCCCAGGACACCCTTCACCTCATTGACTGATGAAAACGATGCAAGGCATGTCACAACAGCAGCCAGTAAAAAGGAGGCATATCTCAGTTTATCGACCATTGTAAACCGAGAAAACAGAGTGACTGCCTTAGGTGTGAATTCAAAAAATGCCATGAAGGCGATGAAATAAAACGGGAAAACAGAGTAAAGATAGGAGAGGGTTTTTGTGACATAGACAATATAGTTAGGGAGCGTCAGAAGTAGGAGGATTGACAATAGAAGCGTTTCACGGCAGTGAAAAACAGCCAGAAGTATAAACCCTATAAGAACTGTAATGTGCATCCATACCGGGAAAATTGAATAAAATAGCTCAGCGAACTGACAGAAATTATCCCGGGCGGTTTGAATGAATTGCGGCAAGGAGTTATAGTGATCAGCCCAGGCTCCCAAACCGTTTTTAACTTTAAGTGTGTTTCCTTTGGCATCGAGAGTCATTAGACCGTCTTCCGATTTTAGGACATTGGACGTTTTAGAGGTTATGTCCCATGAACCAGTATGATACTTGAGGTAGATGATAAATGGTGACGAGAGAAGTACAAAGATTGAGGTGAATAAAATGATCGGTTTTAGAACTGACTTTAGTCGGTGCTTCTGGAATAGCAAAATTACTGCAAACAAGGGAAGACCGAAAGCAAAAATCAGTATTCCCTCGGGGCGAGTCAGATAGGAAAGCGCGCTTCCAACAGCTGCAACCGCCATCAGCACATTGCGTTGTTCAGGCAGGCGGAGCGCGTACGTCAGTGCGCAGATACTGCAAATTGTGAAGAAAAGCCAGGTTGACTGGCTGAGCGGGGAAATGCAGAAATAGAGTGCGAAAGAGAAAAAAGCCCACATACTGGATGCCAGTGCGGCTGTCAAGGATGAAAGAACGGCCCGCGCCAGAACGTAAAGCGGGATGCATATCAGGGCATCCATGAGAATGGATGCAATACGGGCGGCATATTCCAAGTTATTTGTAAAGAGGGAGCAGAAGGCGATTACTGCCGGATAACCAGGCGGTCGCGACATAAGTCCATCAAGAGAAAAACGGAGCAGGGAAGTGGCCAAATTCATATAGCCGACGGCATCCTGTTCATGAATCATCAAGGGAGCGGCATATTGCCGCAAGAGGTGTATTCGGACAACCATGGCAATTGCTGTTACAAGCAGGGGGAAAATAATGTCCGGCAAGAAACGACGGAATAACTGCAGTATTGTTGGCATGGCGGACAAACAGCCTCCTTATTGGGCGTTACAGAGGTTTTATACATCAGCTCATCTGGCTGTCAGATCCGGGCCACTATGATTTTCGGATATTGGCCTGCATGACGGCCGGATGCATCCTATCAGAGCTTAACAGAGAGTCAAATGGAGAATGATTAGAATTAAAGGCTATTTTGTTTTTGTTGGATAAATGTGAGACGGCCTACAATAGGCACACATCGCCGATGGTACCGACAGGGAGGCACAATCTCCGTGTAATTCCTGTGTAATCGTGTTCAGAAAAAGCGGGTTTTGGGTGGGAACTGATAGAATAATCATGGACAGCAGAAATGAAGATATGATAGGTATATCAAAGGTTTTAGTACTAGTCCGTAAGTCCCCGATAAACTCAAATGAAAACTCCTAAGGAAGGGGTCGGACGTTCGAATCGTCTCGGGGACGCCACTTATAGGGGGGGTACAGCTTATGCCGTACTCCCCGTTTTGTTTCCTGCGTAACCTCTGTGTAATCGCTCTTTCTGACAGGTACTTTTACTGCAGCGATTCATGAGCCAGACACGCAATGGGCAGTTATTTATGACAGGCATGGAATCTAGACAGCTGATTACGATGTCTTCGCTCGGAAGCCACGGGCTCGGCAATCAGATATTTCAATATGCATTTATAAAAATTTATGCCCGCAAGCATAATCTCCGACTTGAAACCCCTCCATGGCTCGGCACCTATCTCTTTGGCCACACTGACCCGCCACTGTCCAGAGAACTACCCGAAATATACTTTGATTCTGACTCCAGTGTTAAGGCAACCATTGAAAAACTAGATGTCAGCAATTATGATCTCGATGTAAGGGGATTCTTTCAGTTTCATACCAGTTTTTACGCACTGGATAAGGCCTATTTCAGATCTCTGTTCCAACCGGTTCCTGCCATTGAAAACAGGCTTTCCCTGCTATATGCAACCCTGCGCTCTCGCGGAAAAACCATCGTGGGCATCCACATCAGACGCGGTGATTATGCATACGTAAACCATCACTACCTCTATATAGCGCCAACAGACTGGTATCTGGAATGGTTGCGAGGATTCTGGGATACCCTTGAGGAACCGGTGCTTTTTATCGCCAGCGATGAAACAGAGAATGTACTGGCCGACTTTGCCGCCTATAATCCGCTCACATATACCGATCTGGATCCGACTCTGACTCCCGAAGTTTTTTGTGCCGGATTTTATGTGGATTTTTACATTTTAAGCAGGTGTGATGCCACAGCGATTTCTAACAGTACTTTTTCATACACAGCATCCATGCTGAATGAGACCGGAAACATCTTCGCCCGGCCTCATCTACCAACCAGGAAACTGATTCCTTTTGATCCCTGGAACAGCGAGGTTCTTTTGAGAGATGAAGGGTAAATTCAAGGAGATACGTTCCCTCTTATGAAGTACGTAATCTGGTCCATTCAGGCAGCGGCTTTTTACCTGTTTACCCTGCTGTTTGCCATCATCCCCGAACCGCTTGTCCGGCCGGTCGGCAGATTGGCAGGAAGAGCCGGCGCATACCTGATCCCCAAACGGCGCCAGATCGCCCTTGAGAATATCCGCCTTTCCCTCCCATTCATGATGAAAACAGCTGACTGGAATCCGGCCCTTAGTACACCTGAAGAGATTGTAAAGGTGATGTTTTCCCATCTGGGTATGTCGCTGGTAGAAACCTGCCGCCTTTACCATGGCCGCGGTGCACATATCATCGACCAGATTGAGGTCCGCGGGCATGAGCATCTGGAGGCGGCAATCACCCGCGGGAAGGGGGTGGTTGTGCTCACCGGCCATTGCGGAAACTGGGAACTGGCCGCTTTGGCGCTGGCCAGGCACTTCAATTCGCCCATGTCGGTGGTCGCCAGGCGTCAGAACAATCCCTGGCTCAACAAAATGGTCGAGAAGATGCGCCTCAACTACGATAACCTGATAATCTACAAAGACAATGCCTTTAGAAGGATGCTGTCAGTCATGCGCAAAAACGGGATCATCGGCCTCCTTATGGATCAGGCCGTGTATCCGGAAGAAGGTGCGTTGATAGATTTCCTCGGACGTAAAGCCTGGGCCTCTAAAGCTCCGGTGCTGCTAGCGCGCAAGTCCGGCGCAACGGTGCTGCCAGCCTTTATTCACCGGGAGGAAGACCGACACGTGATTGATATATACCCTGAAATTTCATTCAGCGGGGACAATTCGGAAGAAGGGATGACCGCCGACGTGCAGAAATATTCCAGCGCAATCGCAAACTTCATTACGCGCTATCCATTTGACTGGTATTGGGTTCACCGCCGCTGGAAACGGGCGGGAGAAGCGGTGTGAGAATAGAGACCGGCAGATCCGGCCTGTCATAAATAGAAATCGACTTGCCGCATCAAATAAAGCTACTTCAAAACATGGCTTGCCAGAATTTTCTGCACCTCGTAGACATTCACATCCTTGTTGAACTTTTTCTCCTGCGGAATTGAGTCATTACCGATCCAGAGCTTCAATTCCGCGTTAAGATCGAAACTCCCGCCGGTCTGAACACTGAATTTCCTGATCGTGCCATAGGGTATTGAAACATACTCTATCTGCCGGCCGGAGATGCCCTGTATATCGACCAGAATCAATCTCTTATTTGTAAACAGGAACGTATCACGAAGAACGACGAAACCCGCTTCAATGATTTCGCCATCCACCAACAGCTGCCCGTACTCTGCATGAAATTTCCTGGTTTCAGTCGAGTCAGAATTTTTGGATGTTCCGGTAAAAAGTCCCATCGCTCACCTCAAGTATCAGTTCAGAATTTATGTTCCAAAGTAATGAAGTCGGATCAGATCGTCAATCTTCCGGGGTTTTCAATATGAGTCGAGATTGCCGCAAACAGGAAGTAGAAGGCTATCCCCATAATTATGGTAAAAACAACTCCAGCCCAGATTACCCAGCTATGTGTTCCGCCCGACAACCGTAGCGCAGAATGGAAATCACCACCAGAATGGATTGTTCGCACAGAGGTTATTTTTTCTTTCAGATGTATATAATAAAGGTAGTTAGCCAGAACCCCGATTGCTATATGAAGAAGGATATTTATTCCGGGCATACAGAATACGACAAAAGTTATCACCGCCTGAAAGTACATTTTCCGGTACAGCATCCACATAAACGTAAATCCGAAGGCAGACCAGTTCCAGGTCGGACAGAACTTTTCCGTACCGGACTTATTGAATTTTGAGGCCTGATATATGTAGTACTCGGCATTATTACCGGCAAAAGCTCTGATTTCATCTGCGGTTACAAAATCTGGGCCTGACCTGTTTTCAGCGACCTGGACGACCTCTGAAGTGAGCATGGAGCCGCAGTAGCGGCATTTGAGCGCTTCGTCATGAATCTCTTCTTTACAAAACGGACATTTCATTATGTGGAAAACCCTCGCAGACAGTCATGCCGATTTTTTTTCAAAATCCCGCAGTGCAAAATGGTGAATGCAAACATATGCTGACGATGATATGCTACCAACGGTTTACCAAAATACAGGGCTATAATCCACCGAATTGTTGTCAAGGCAGCCTCAATCTGGACCCGGAGTTTATACACACTACCCTGATACGGCGCTTTTCAATTCGGAACCTGATCGAAGAACGGAAAAGTAACTGATGACATCAAACCGGTCCGAATCTCCCGCCGACAACCCGCACCCGTTTCAGAACCTTACTCCCGGCTTCATAATGGATGCGGTCGAAAAACAGGGATTTTTCTGCGACCGGCGCATCTTTGCCCTGAACAGCTACGAAAACCGGGTCTACCAGGTCGGCATTGAAGAAGGCCCGCCCCTGATCGCAAAATTCTACCGCCCCGAACGCTGGAGCAGACAACAGATACTGGAAGAGCACGAATTCTGTTTTGAGCTGGCAGGGCAGGAACTGCCGGTGGTGGCGCCGCTGAAAAATTCCGCTGACGAAAGTCTCTTCACGCATCAGGGCTACCATTTTGCTCTTTATCCCCGTCAGGGGGGCCATGCACCGGAGTTCGACAATCTCGACAACCTGAAGATTCTTGGTCGACTGCTGGGGCGCATCCACGGCGTCGGTGCGGTGAAGCCCTTTGAACATCGCCCGGCCCTTGACAGCCGCAACTTCGGTTATGAAAGTGTCCGCCTGATCGACGAGAGCTTTATCCCGGAAGAGTACCGTCTGAGTTACCGGGCCGTGACAGAACAGCTGCTGGAGGCCATCGATGCAGTTATGGGTGAAGCCTGCTCAATCAAGTCCATCCGGACACATGGAGACTGTCACGCCGGCAACATTCTCTGGCGCGATAATGCCCCGCATTTTGTGGACTTTGATGATGCCCGCATGGCACCGGCCGTCCAGGACATCTGGATGATGTTTTCCGGTGACCGGCCACGGCAGCTTGCGCAACTGGACTCGCTCATGGAGGGCTACCGGGAGTTTTGTGACTTTGATATTCGCGAATTGCGCTATATTGAACCATTACGCACCCTGCGCATGCTGCACTACAGCGCCTGGCTGGCCCGGCGCTGGCAGGACCCGGTATTTCCTCACACTTTTTTCTGGTTCAATACCACACGCTACTGGGGAGAGCATATTCTGGAGCTGCGCGAACAGCTTGCTGCGCTGGCCGAGCCGCCGCTGGAGATGGAGTAGACGGATGACGCCATCAACACCAAAGATGGGATTGACGTATTGACTAATGCCGGCAATAGTGTCAGAAAGTAGAAACAAAAACATCGGCAAACGAGACCCGCCGATCATTACAGACAAGGAGATCATCATGGCAAGAGCTACTGCCCGCCACATTCTGGTAGCAACCAAGGAGGCCTGCGAAGCGCTTAAAACCAGGATTGAGGCCGGGGAAGACTTTGCAGTCTGCGCCCGAGAAAATTCCAAATGCCCTTCCGGCAGAGAAGGCGGAAACCTGGGAGAATTCGGACCGGGGCAAATGGTGAAAGAGTTTGATACCGTCGTTTTTACCGGTGAAGTGGGAAAAGTGCTCGGGCCGGTACAGACTCAATTCGGCTACCATTTGATTGAAGTGACCAAACGCAGCTGAAAAATCAAGGAACGACTATTATGAAGTTGCTGGACGGCAAAAAATGCGCTGAGAGTCTTGTGGCGGACATATCCAAAAAGGTGGCCGGATATGTGGACTCAGGCCTGCGCAAACCTCATATGACCGTGATTCTGGTAGGGGAGCACGCTCCCAGCGAATCATATGTAAAATCGAAAATCAAATCCTGCGAAAGTGCTGGATTTGAAAGTGCTCTGCTCCGTTTTCCTGAAAGCATTTCTGAGTCCGAGCTGCTGGCAAAAATTGACGAAATCAACGCCGATCCAGCAACAGATGGCTTGATAGTACAGCTACCGGTGCCGAAGCATATCCACCCCCAGAACATCATCAACGCCATTGATCCGCAAAAAGACATTGACGGTTTTCATCCCACCAATTTCGGACGCATGACTCTGGGACAGAAAGCTTTCAGGCCTGCCACCGCCTACGGAATCTGCAAACTTCTGCAGTTTTACGAAATTCCGGTCAAAGCCAGGCATTGCGTTGTTATCGGTCGCTCGAATATCGTCGGCAAACCGATTTCCATCATGCTCTCCAATGATTTCGAAATCGGCAACGCCACCGTCACTCTGACGCATATTGAAACGCCGCGGGAGCTGCTGCTAGATGAAACCAGGCGGGCTGATATCATTGTTGTAGCGGTCGGAATTCCCGGATTTGTAACCGAAGACATGGTCAAAGATGGTGTGGTTATGATCGATGTCGGCATCAACCGCCTGGAAAATGGAAGCATCGTTGGTGATGTGGATTTTGAAAACGTCAGTAAAAAATGTTCCTGGATAACTCCGGTTCCCGGAGGTGTGGGGCGAATGACTGTTGCAGCACTGATGATCAATACATTGATGGCTTACCAGAACAATTTTGATCTGGCTTAAAACTGCTGATAGCCTGGAAAGCAGAAAAGGCGGCCATCAGGCCGCCTTTTTTTATTCGCGCTATCAACAAATGTCAATTTGGACTTTGCCTATTTGCCCCGCCTTGAACTGTTAAAAACCGTCTTGGCTGCGCTCCCGGCTATCGCTCCCGGCCGCCCCTGTTGCGGTCTGCCGCCAGGTTTGCTGCCGGGATGATCGACTTTGAAGGGGTTGATTGATGCTGCAGCACCCTTTTTCGCATCAGCCGGCTTGCGGGCTGGACGCGGCTCACGCGGCGGCCTGGCAAACTCGGCATCTTTTTTAGGGGCCGGAACAGAATAGTCAAAACCGGCCATCGTGCGGCGCTCCAGAGCAGCTCCCAGCTTTTTCTCGATTGTACGAACCATCTGCGCATCCTCGCCGGTTACCATAGTGAAGGCGTCACCGCTCTTGGCAGCGCGGCCGGTACGGCCTATACGGTGAACATAGGCCTCGGGGGTGTCCGGAATATCGTAATTGACGACATGGGATATAAGCGAGACATCAATGCCGCGGGCGGCGATATCGGTCGCCACCAGGATCTGGTAAGTACCATCCCGAAAACCATCCAGAGCCGCCTGACGGCGATTCTGGGATAGGTTGCCCTGCAGGGAGGCCGCTTTGTAGCCGGCCTTCTCCAGCTGTTCGCCAAGACGTTTGGCGCGGTGCTTGGTGCGGGTGAAGACCAGTACCGACTCAGTATCGGTATGCTGTAGCAGCTCAAGCAGCAGCGCCGTTTTGAGATGCTGTTCAACCGGATAGAGTGCGTGTGAAACCGTGACCGGCGGCGCCGTGTTGCCGACCTGTACGGTAAATGGATCTGTCAGGACATCCTCAGCCAGTCTTTTTATATCGGCCGGCATGGTTGCAGAAAAAAGCAGGGTTTGCCGTTTGGACGGGATCTGTTTGATAATCCGCTTGATATCTGGCAGAAAACCCATGTCGAACATCTGATCGGCCTCATCCAGCACCAGCACTTCTAGGTGCGACAGATCGATGGTGCCTTGTCCGATGTGATCCAGCAGGCGGCCTGGACATGCAACTACAATCTCGACGCCGTTCCTGAGTGCCTGTATCTGAGGATTGACATTGACTCCGCCGTACACGGTAACGCTCTTAAGCCTGGTCTGACGCCCCAGAGCCACGAACGATTCATGAATCTGCTCTGCCAGTTCGCGGGTGGGGGCCACTACCAGAGCCCTCACGCGACCGCGCGGCCCTTCCATCAGACGATGCAGGATCGGCAGTGCAAAGGCAGCAGTCTTGCCGGTCCCGGTCTGGGCCAATCCCATTACGTCTCGTCCCGTCATGACCACCGGAATGGCCTGCTGCTGAATCGGGGTAGGCGTGACGTAACCCGCTTCCTTTATGCTTGCTGCGATTGCGGGGTGAAAATTAAACGATTGACACTCCATGCTACTCCTTCTTTCTGGTGTTGCATCACGAAAAAAGCCCCGGAGAATTTCCGGGGCCTACGATGACGTGCTATCCGGTGCAACAATTTTAATGACTTACCATAACAGCAGTCCGCAGGTAATGTCAAGGCGGCATTTCTACTGGATACTTAGCAGCTCAACTTCAAACGTCAGATCCTCACCGGCCAGAGGATGATTGGCATCGAAGGTGACTTCCCCCTCAGTCGCTTCCAGAACGGTAACACCAAGCTCCTCGTCCTCCTCGTTTGACAGTACCAGTTCATCGCCGACTTCCGGAACAAGGTCTTCCGGCAGTTCTGCACGCGGAACCGTAAAAACCTTCTCCTTGTCATACTCGCCAAAAGCTTCGGCCGCCGGAATAAGTATTTTCTTCTTTTCACCGGGCGACATACCTACTATCGCCTCATCGATCTGGGGGAACATAATCGCCTCCCCCAGCACAAACGTCATCGGGCCGCTTTCATGCCCGCAGCCGCAACCCTCTTCGCTGCAGTCGTCATCAACGCATTCGTCTTCGTCACATTCCATCCCTTCCAGAGTCGAGTCGAAGACCGTGCCATCTGCCAGAGTTCCGGTGTAGTTGATAGTAATTGTGTTGCCTTTTTGTGCCTGTGCCATGTGTATTGCCTTTCATACGCATTTTAGGTCCCGCCTGTTGCGGGTCGGGTACTGCTGCAGCGGGACAAAATACGGGAGAGTTTGCAGTTCGTCCAGAAAAATATGGTCCGGCTGTTAAGAAACTATTTGAACGGGACAAGCCCCACCTTCCAGACAGACAGAAGCGCAACAAGCAGCAGCAAGGCAAACAGCCATATTTTCCAGGAACTTTTCTTCTCTTCGAACGGATCGGACAATGTGCGAACCGCACCCTGCGGCAGGCGGGCCAACCCGGTCAGGGATGCACCGAACAGGATGTTGATTCTGGCGCGGGTGTTGACTGCCCAGCCATTGGCATCCAGCAGTCGCCCCAGGTTGCGTTGGCGCAGCTTGAGCCAGGCCAGGACGACCGATGGTATGGATATGACCAGTATAATCCCGACTATCACCAGCGGCATCTGCCACCAGGCCAGCTTCAGAAAACCGGTGAACATTGAGGCGATGCCGGTGACTATGGCTCCCAGCGCCAGCCCGATCGCGGCAAATATTCCGGCAAACTTGCCGACATCAAAGGCCGGCTGAGGCGGTTTTGGATCGTCCTTTTTCAGGCCGGCATGTATGATTCCGACCGTCGCTTTATCCTCGGCCGCCTTTGAACGTGCAGCAGCAACCTTCTGGACAGCCTCTCCGATCATTTTCCCGATGCGCTTGTAAGGTGCCCAGAAGGCCTGTCGAATGCTGATCGGATGTTCGATGATACGCACAATTGTGGCATCCCAATCCTGCCCCTGTCGGTCGTAAAAAACTCCGTTGCGCCCCACCAGCAACTGATCGCAGTCACCATCGGTAATGGCGGCCGCGATCGTCATCCTGTCCGTCCCACCATTTCTGACGCAGTCACAGTAAACCAGATACAACCTGCTGAGATTGGCCAGCGAGGCGTGTTTGGCGATATCCGCGACCGAGATGCAGAGTTCGAAACTGCGGGCGTCAAGATAAAGAGTTCCTACCTGAAAAATTGCCTGGCCGCGAGCCGTATAAAAATCCCGGAAAGATACAAAGTTATTGGCAAGGGAAAATAAATCGCGACAGTATCGTGTCAGGCGCTCAACCTGGCCGATTGCTTCGAACGCCGGCTGCAGAGCCAAATCCTGTTCAACCAGCGCCAGGAGGGCTGCCTGTGGCTGATCGGCAAGCCATTGCCGCAGGCGCTCGACTCCCAGTCCGGTCACAGCCGTTTCCACTTTGCCGCCCCACCAGGTCTCATAGAGCTGAACGGCCTGCTTCAATTCATTCCACTGAGTAGATGACAGCGTTGCAGTATCACCCAGCAGCGGTTGAATAATAGCAGAGCGGAAGCGGGCGATCACCCCGCACCAGGCGGGGTTTATACCCCGCTCCAGATCAAGCACCGCCTGGGCTGTAACCGCTGAGAGCGGCAGCAGTGCAATCTCTGCGCGCGCATCCGACAGATCACGTGGAGCCAACGCAGACAGACACTCGTCGCTGCTGTTCATGACGAAAGCGGCACGACTGTCGAAGGAAGCCATGCTGCAGCGCAGAAAGAAATCCTCGACCTTGGGCTTTACCGTATGCCAGAGCTGAATGTTTTCCTCAAGCCCCTGATCCGGCAGACGCTTGATTACCCCGGCCAGCGGTTCATCGTTCCAGGCCAGCCAGGATGAAGTTTCTGCGTCAAAGCGTTCAATAAGTTCACGGGTGATTCCGGGCTCGCCGCTCCGGTCGCTTTCGCTTCCGATACAGCGAACAATATCTGCGATCCACCCCTTCAGCAAATCATCATCCGCTGTCATCTCAGTGATTATGCCATCTCCGTTGAAACGGGTCTTTACCATGACGTCCACATTGTCGGTGGCATCCTCAACCGTAATGCGGTCGCAGTCCGCCTTGCCCAGATTGGCAAGAATCGTCCGGGCGGCATCCAGCACAAGCCGCCCCTCTTCAGTGGTACTGTCTATTGCAGACAGCGGCACTCCCTGCTTTCCAGTAAGCAGAATCTGCCGATCCTTCAGGCATGCTCCGGCCCATTCAAGCGCCGCCAGCATCTCCGGCCCACGGATGTGGCCATCGCCGTCCGAGTCAATCAGCTGCAATGTACGCTGATCAAACTCAACCCCTTTGACCGGACAGCTCAAGGCGGCCCAGAGTTTTTTGTCCAGCTCAGGCAGCGCCAATAGATCATCTCCGTTTTCCAGAAGGACCTGATCAAAGCCGCCGGCCCGAAAGAATTTCCATTGATGAGGTGTTTGCGGTGAAGCCACCATTGTTTGCTCCTTAGCGGAAAAGATTCCGTTCGTTTTGGAGATTATGAAATAATGTCAGCAACGTCCAGAAAAAAAGCTCCCCGGTTGTTTGGACTGACAATATCGGGTATAGTTCACTTGGACGGCGATTCATCCAATACAATGGGTGTTTGTAATTCCAATTCCAGATCTAGGATGATATCAAGGCGGCGAGGATTGAGGTTGCGAGGTGTACAAGATCGTACGTTGAGCAGCCGAAGACGAGCCAACGAAGATAGGGCCTTGATATGGAATTGGTATAATGGAGGTGCTTGATGGACTTGAAAAAAACCGCGACAATCATACTTGATCAAGGTGATCCGGAACAGAAGCGGGCCGAGATACTGGCCTATTTTCACGCCACCTATGACATCGACGAGAAACTGTACGAAACTCTCAGATACGACAAAAGCTTCTATATGCGGGCCGACCGCCTGCGTCACCCGCTGATTTTCTACTTCGGGCATACCGCCACCTTTTTCATCAACAAGCTGACTATTGCCCGGGTCATTGATCAGCGTATCAATCCGCGCTTTGAATCCATGTTCGCTGTAGGGGTGGACGAGATGTCCTGGGACGACCTGGACGAGCGGCACTATGACTGGCCCACCCCTCAGCAGGTCAAGGAATATCGGGATCAGGCCCGCGAAGTTGTGGATACACTGATCCGCACTCTGCCGATCACTCTGCCCATCACCTGGGAATCCCCCTGGTGGGCAATCATGATGGGAATCGAGCACGAGCGCATCCATCTGGAAACATCCTCCGTTCTGATTCGTCAGCTGCCGATCGACCAGGTGCAGCAACTGCAATTCTGGGAGATCTGCCAGGATTGCGGTGAGCCGCCGGCAAATCAGCTCCTGACTGTTCCCGGCGGCATGGTCAGGCTCGGCAAAACGAAAGCGCACCCGCTCTACGGCTGGGACAACGAATACGGCAGCCACGAGGCAGAAGTGACCGATTTCCGGGCCGCCCGCTATCTGACCTCCAACCGCGAGTTTCTGGCCTTCGTCGAGGCGGGCGGGTATCGTGATCGCCAGTGGTGGTGCGAGGAAGGGTGGAGTTGGAGAGAATTCAAGCGGGCCGAACATCCCCTGTTCTGGCTCAAAGCCGGCCATGACTGGAAATTGAGAACTATGGCGGCCGAAATCCCGCTCCCCTGGAATTGGCCGGTGGAGGTCAATTATCTGGAAGCCAAGGCCTTCTGCAACTGGAAAACCGCACAAAGCGGACTTCCGATCCGCCTGCCGACCGAGGATGAATGGAACCGCCTGCGGGATGTCTGTAACATCCCGGATCAACCCTACTGGGAGCAGGCACCCGGCAATATCAATCTTGAACAGTGCTGTTCACCCTGTCCGGTCGACAGGTTCAAAACCGGCGATTTCTTCGACCTGCTCGGCAACGTCTGGCAATGGACCGAGACCCCGATCTACCCCTTCCACGGTTTTGAGATCCACCCCTGGTACGACGACTTCTCCACCCCCACCTTCGATACCCGCCATAACCTGATCAAGGGTGGCTCCTGGATCTCCACCGGCAATGAAGCGACCCGTGATTCACGCTACGCCTTCCGGCGCCACTTCTTCCAGCATGCCGGATTCCGTTACGTGGAGAGTGCGGCCGAGATAGTAATCCATGATGACCGCTACGAAAGCGATGCCCTGGCGGCGCAGTACTGCCATGCCCACTACGGCCCGGGTTATTTTGGTGTGCCGAATTTTCAAGCGGCAGTGGCAGAAATCTGCCTGGAGCAGATGCATGGGCGCAGGCTCGAACATGCTCTTGATCTGGGATGCGCCGTCGGCCGCTCCTCCTTCGAACTCGTCAGAGGCGGTTTTGAAAAAGTCACCGGACTGGATTTCTCGACCCGTTTCTTCCGTCTGGCGGCCCGGATGCAGGAGGAGGGCTACCTGCGCTATGCCTTCCCGGAGGAGGGTGAAGTGCTCTCCTTCCATGAGATTGGTCTGCAGGAGTTGGGTTTGGAGGATGTCCGGGAGCGGGTGCAGTTCTATCAGGCCGATGCCTGCAACCTGCCGGAGAAGTTCACCGGCTACGATCTGGTGCTGGCCGCCAACCTGATTGACCGTCTTTACTCGCCCAGGCGATTCCTTTCAACCATCCATGAGCGGATCAAGCCCGGCGGCCTGCTAGTATTGGCTTCTCCATACACCTGGTTGGAGGAGTTTACAAAAAAAGAGGAGTGGCTGGGCGGTTATCGGAATGCCGGGGAACCGGTCTGGACGCTGGATGGTCTGAAGCAGGTGCTGGAATCTCACTTCCGTATGCTCGGCGAACCAAGGGATGTCCCTATAGTGATTCGTGAAACGCGCAGAAAATTCCAGCATTCGGTGGCTGAATTAACGGTCTGGGAGTTGAAATAACCAATCTTATAGAAGACGTATTTTTCGCCTGACGAATCCGCCAGTATGAATTGAAGTGAATCAGATTGTTTTTTTTTCATTCAGTGTTAATATCAGCAAAATTTTATAGTAAGGAGGCTCTATGAGACAATGTGCATTTTTCACATTCGGGCTGATTCTGATGTTTTCCTGTTCTGCCCTGGCAGAAACTGTTTCCCGTTCGACGGAAGATCAGCTCAAGCAACTTGAACAGCGTGCCGCCAAGGCGGCAGGATCAGCTGCGGGCGAGTTTGCCAAAGACGGCATCGAGGCTGTCAAGGCCAGCATCTCTGCGGCCAAAGTCACTGCAGCCGCCGGCAAAGAGAAGGAGACTCTTCTGAAGATCGAACTGGCCGAAGCGCAGCTGAACGCAGCCGAAGCCAAGGCTGAAGAAAAGGAAATCATCGAGAAACTGGCTCTGAACCGTGCCGAATTAAAGAAGCTGGAAACCCAATTGGAGCGCTATCGTCAAGGGGAGGCAAACTGATATGAAAAAATGTGCAGCCATTATGGTTACAACACTTCTTATTTCGGGAACATTTGCCTTTGCAGCCGAAAAGAGCAAACTGCAGACTCAGCTTGACGCTTCCCGCGCTGCTGTTGACACCCTGGCAAGCAAGGTCGGTGAAAATCGTGAGGCTTCTGCAGCTTTGGAACAGGCCCGCACAGCTTTGAAAAAGGCCTCTGAGATACTTGGAAAAGGGCGCCAGGTACTAGGAATCAATCTTGGATTCGGCGATGTAAAACCCGAGGCGGAAGAGGAAATCAAAAATTATCTGGGAATCTCCGAAAATGCGGTTGCAACTGCTGCATCACGACTGGAGAGAACCAGGGCCGGTGCTGAACTTGAGGCAATCGACAAGCAGCTGGCAGGCATCAAGGGCAAGATAAAAGTATTTGAGGAGCGCAAGGCCGAACTGGATAAACTCAAAGCGGATGCGGCCAAATGCCAGGCGGTTTCTAAAGAACTTGAAGCATTGAAGTCAGAAAAATCAACTCTGACCATGCAGGTTGAACTGCTCATGGCCGAGCGTAACAAGGCTGAAAAATCAAAGGGCGACCAGGCCGATCTGCAACTCAGGCTTGACGGCCTGAAAGCTGAAAATTCCCGCCTTTCAGCTCAGATAGAAAAACAGCTCGCTGAAATAAAATCATTGACCGGTCAACTCTCAGAAAACAAAAAAACTGCAGCTCAACCGCCTCCACCCGAAAAAAGCACACCGGCTCCGGCAACGGAAATGCCTGCTTCAAAGGAACCGACAGCGGTCCAGAATACTCCCGCTGAAAAATAATGCCATTGATCCCGGTTCTGACAAGGTATGCCAGCCATGACATTCCATGAATCACTGAAGTCCCATCGACTGCAGCTGCTGCTTGTAATCCCGCTGCTGGTTGGCATGTACTACAGGATCGTGCCCGGAATGGTTCGAGACTGGTACAACGATGAGAACTATTCTCATGGTTTTCTGGTTCCGATCATAGCCGGGTACTTTCTCTGGCAGCGCTGGCCCGACCTGAGGAATCGTCAGGTCAAGCCCGATGGATTGGGTCTGATTGTGGTCGTCTGGGGCGTGTTACAGCTTCTGGTGGCCTGGCTCGGAACAGAATATTTCACCATGCGCTCATCCCTCATAATTCTTCTGGCCGGCATGACCCTGTTCTGGTTCGGCCGGGAGGTCCTGAAGGGGATGTCGCTGCCGCTGGGTTATCTGATATTCATGGTTCCGATTCCATATATCATTTACGATATGGTTGCCTTCCCGCTCAAGCTGTTCGTAACCAAGATATCGGTCGCTTTCCTGAAAATAGTCGGAGTGGTGGTGATGCGTGAAGGCAATATCATCATGTTTACGACCACAACACTGGAAGTAGCCGATGCCTGCAGCGGCATTCGCTCTCTTATCTCGCTGCTGGCAATTGCAGCGGCATACTCGTTTTTCATGAAAACATCCAACCTGCGCCGCTGGATCGTCATCTTCTCTGCTGTTCCGATCGCGGTGGCAACCAATGCCCTGCGGGTGATTGTGACCGGAATCCTGGCTCAATGGTGGGGCGCCAAGGCTGCTGAAGGATTTTTTCATGAATTCGCCGGGATGGCTGTATTTGTGCTAGCCATGGTGATGCTGGTGGCGTTTGCCGAACTGCTGCGGCGTGCCGGAGGCCCGGCACATGAATAAACTTTCGCGCTTCCTGGTCGTCTACGCCCTGTTCGTGACGGCGGCAGTGGTCAT
>CAZUGI010000046.1:0-10356 GCA_964619855.1 uncultured Geobacter sp.
GGGACAAGATGCCCAAAGAGGTCCAGCAGCAGATCATCGACAAGAAGCTTAAGTTTTATGTCATCAACGCCATCAAGCTTGGCGAAGAACTGGGCCTGGGCGCGCGCATCAATGTCATCATGCAGACCGCCTTCTTCAAAATCTCCAACATTATCCCGCTGTCTCAGGCAATTGCCGAGATAAAAGACGCCATCAAGAAGAGCTATGGCAAATCAGGTGATAAAGTCGTTGCCATGAACAACGCTGCTGTAGACGAAGCTCTCAAGAATATTTACGAAGTCAAGGTTCCGGCCAAGGCCACCAGCAAGCTCAAAATGCCGCCGGCCGTAGCCAAAACCGCCCCCAAGTTTGTTCAGGAAGTTACCGGTCCGATTATTGCCGGTTTCGGCGACAACCTGCCGGTATCACTGATGCCGGCCGACGGCACCTTCCCGACCGCCACTTCGCAGTACGAGAAGCGTAACATTGCCGTAGACATCCCGGTCTGGGACGAAGCGGTATGCATCCAGTGCGGCATCTGCTCTTTTGTCTGCCCGCACGCTGTCATCCGGATGAAGGCCTACGATGGCAAATTGCTGAAGGGTGCTCCCAAGACTTTCAAATCGACCGACTGCAAACTGCCCGAGTTCAAGGGAATGAAATACACGCTGCAGGTAGCCCCTGAAGATTGCACCGGCTGCGGTGCCTGTGTCTATAACTGCCCGGCCAAGAGCAAGGAAGATCCGAACCATAAGGCCATCAACATGAAGTTCCAGCCGCCCTTGCGGGCTACTGAAGCTGTCAATTGGGACTTCTTCCTTTCTCTGCCGGACATGGATCCGAGCAAACTCAAACTCGATACCCTGCGTGGCAGCCAGCTGGTGCGGCCGATCTTCGAATTCTCCGGCGCATGTGCCGGCTGCGGCGAGACCCCGTATCTGAAGCTGCTGTCGCAGCTGTTCGGCGACCGGGCCATGATTGCCAATGCTACCGGCTGCACCTCGATCTACGGCGGCAACCTGCCGACCACCCCCTGGGCCAAGCGTGCCGATGGGCGCGGACCGGCCTGGTCAAACTCGCTGTTCGAGGACAATGCCGAGTTTGGTTACGGTATGCGTCTGGCGGTGGACAAATTCACCGAGTCGGCCCGCGAACTGCTGACGGAGCTCACCAGCTGCAACTGCAAATCCTGCAAACCGGCCGTCCCGCTGATGAAAGAGATGCTGGCCGCCGATCAGTCCGATCAGACCGGCATCGAGAAACAGCGCGAGCGCGTGGCGGCACTTAAAAAAGCCCTTAAAGGCTGCAAGGAAAAGGCTGCCGTCCAGTTGATTCCGCTGGTTGATTTCCTTGTCAAAAAATCGGTTTGGTGTGTCGGTGGCGACGGCTGGGCCTATGACATCGGATACGGTGGTCTTGACCACGTTATCGCCTCCGGCAAGAACGTCAACCTGCTGGTTCTGGATACGGAAGTTTACTCCAACACCGGCGGTCAGGCCTCCAAGGCAACGCCGACCGGCGCGGTGGCACAGTTCGCTGCCGGCGGCAAGCCGATGGCCAAGAAGGACCTGGGTATGATGGCCATGGCTTACGGCAATGTCTATGTCGCTAACGTTGCACTGTCCAACCCGGCCCAGGTGGTCAAGGCTTTCATCGAAGCCGAGGCCTACGACGGCCCCTCTATCATCATCGCCTACTCGCACTGCATTGCTCACGGTATCGACATGACCAAGGGTGTGGACGAGAACAAGAAGGCGGTATCCTGCGGCTACTGGCCACTGTACCGCTATAATCCCGCTCTGGCGGTCGAAGGCAAGAACCCGCTGCAGCTGGACAGCAAATCCCCGACAACCTCGTTCGAGGATTATGCCTACGGTGAGAACCGCTACAAGGTGCTGCAGAAATCCAACCCAGAGGCTGCGGCTGTTCTGATGAAGAAAGCAACCGCCTGGACCGCCAGCCGTTTCGAGTACTACCAGAAACTTGCGGCGCTGACGTACGAGAAAAAATAGTTTCCAAGTATTAGGAATGATAGAATCTGACCCCGCAGACCATTCTGCGGGGTTTTTTCATCCAACCGACGGCGGGGGAAATATGTTTAACAGTAATAATGACCTGGGCGCGGCACTCTTCAAGACCTGGACTGAAAAGCAGCGCTGCGACGAGATAGAAAAACTTGTGCAGGGTTACCGTAACGGAGTGCCGATCGGCATACTCTGCAAAATGTCAGAAATCGTGGCAGGCGACCGGAAGAAGGCCAAAAAATATCTGAAGCAGTTCATGACTGTTGCCGAACGCAAGGCGGCTATCGTGGCTGCCGATGGATCCATGGCTCCGGTTGTGAAATCTTTTCTGTCGTAGAAACGTGAGCAGAGCATGTTGAAGATATTCATCGCAGGCTGCGGCTATATCGGTGAACGGATAGCCCGGCTGTACCGGGAATCCGGTGCCGAGGTTACCTGTATGGTCAGGTCGCCGGAGCATGGCGCCAGACTCGATTCCGCCGGTTTTTCCACAGTCGTTGCAACCCTTGATGATCCGGGAGTTGTTTCGGCTCTCAAGCCGGGCGGAAGCATTCTGTTCTATCTGGTACCGCCGCCGGGAGGCGGAGTAACCGACAGCCGGGCCAGAAACTTTATCGATCAGATCTCCAGCTCCGCCGCCGACAAACCGGCCAGAATCATCTACATGAGCGCCACCTCTGTGTACAGCGAAACGAGTGGAGGTGTCGTAACGGAGGAGTCTGAAACCAAACCGGCGTCAGCCATGGGTAAACGTCGTCTGGATGCTGAAACGGCTTTCCTTGAATACGGAGCGGAAGAGGGGGTGCCGGTGGTTATTTTGCGGGTGAGCGGCATCTACGGACCTGGGCGCCTGCCACTGATGCAGATCAGTCAGGGTCAACCGCTGCTGCGCGAAGAGGAATGCGGTCCAAGCAACCGCATTCATGCGGATGATTTGGCGGCAATTTGTATGGCTGCAGCGCGGGATGGCAAAAATGGCGAAGTATTCAACGTGAGTGACGGCAATCCGTCCAGTATGACGACCTATTTCAACGCCTGTGCCGATGCCCTCAATCTGCCTCACCAGAAACAGGTATCTCTGGAAGAGGCGCGCCGGGTTATGTCGCCGCTGATGTTTTCATATGTCAGCGAGTCGCGTATTGTTGACAACTCCCGGATGATGGAACGCCTTAATGTTGTATTACGCTACCCCACCATTGTGGAAGGCCTTTCTCATTCCTGCAGTGAGTGCCAATAATCCACCTAAATAAGCGACCCGCTTCCTCAGAGAATATCTCAAAATTTTGCCAACCAAATAAGTAAAGTTAGTGTATTTTTATAAGTAATACTGAATGGTTATAGTCAGTTTACCGCTTGCCTTTTTATTCAGATCCTGATACATTGTAAGCAAGCTAAAACTTTGCGAGAGTCCCAACGGACTCTCATTTGCCCTGGTGACTTCCCCTCCTAGTTGCCAGGGTGTTTTTTTGTTGCGATTGCTCAAGGTGTTACGGTTGACGCACCGCATCCATTATGCTTTAATCGGCGCGTGGAGACGGATGCCTACATAGCGCTCGGTTCGAATATGGGAGACCGGGAGCTCAACCTGCTACGGGCAGTGTCTGAAGTCGGCCGGTTGCCGGAAAGCAGAGTGACGGCACTTTCATCGTTCTACGAAACTTCACCGGTCGGGAATATACATCAGGATATCTTTTATAATGCCGCACTCAGGCTTTCTACCCGGCTGAGCGCCCGCACCCTGCTTGAGTCTCTCCTGCGAATTGAGACGGAAGCCTTCAAAAGAGTCAGAACCGTTCATCAGGGGCCCCGCAGGATGGATCTTGATCTGTTGCTGTTCGGAGCCGAGGTGATTAACGAAGAACATCTGGTTGTTCCTCACCCGCGTTTGGCGGAACGCCGCTTTGTTCTGCAACCGCTCTGCGAGATTGCGGCGCAGGTCCTGCATCCGCTCAGCGGTCAGACAATGGCGGAACTGCTGTCAAGGCTGAAAACTGATGAAAAAGTTGTCAAATTATAGCGAGGGGAGCACCTAAGTGGTCAAATTACTGATATGGGGTCTGCTGCTGTATATCGGCTACCGCATAATCCTCTCGGTAACATCCTCAAAAAAGCCCGAAGTAAAACCTGCCGGAAACAAGATGGCCGACACAGTGACATACCGCGATCCGGTATGCGGGATCTACGTTTCGGAAGAGCAGGCTGTTGTCGGTAACCACGACGGACAACGGCACTATTTCTGTTCAATGGGTTGCCTGGAAAAGTATCGCGAAAAACTGGATCACACCTAGTCACGAAATGGAGAACGGTTACATATAATGTCAGCATCTCACACAAATAAGCCGGTTAAGCCGCTTTCTATCCTGTTTTCAGCCTCCGAAGCCGCACCCTTTGCCAAAGAGGGGGGGCTGGGCGATGTCGTTGGCGCCCTGCCGAAATATCTTGCCCGCATGGGGCATGATGTTCGGGTTGTGCTGCCCCGCTACTATAGCGTCAAGGTCGATGCCTACGGCCTGAAGCTTCTGCCCGGAACCCTGGTGGTGCCGATGGGGATTATCGGCTATCAGTATTGCGGAGTCTGGGAAGGTCGTCTGCCGGGAAGCGATGTGCTGGTCTATTTTCTCGAGCACGAGGCCTATTACGGCCGCTCCGGTCTCTATCAGCAGGAGGGCGAAGGGTATCTTGACAACGACAATCGATTTGTCTTTCTCTCGAAGGCATCACTTGAGCTCTGCAAGATGCTGGACTGGTCACCGGACGTCATTCATGCCCACGACTGGCACACCGGCGTTATCCCGGTACTGCTGAATACCTCCTATCTGCATGACCGTTACGTGGGCAATTCGGCATCTCTGCTGACACTCCATAACATGCAGCACCAGGGCAACTTTTATCCCGGTCTGATGGATGTGCTCGGAATCGGCTGGAAGCATTTCAACTATCTGGAACTGGAAAAGGATGATCAGGTCAACCTGCTGAAGGGGGGGATTTATCATGCCACCCTGCTCAACACGGTCAGCGAGGAATATTCCCGCGAGATTCAGACGGCCGCTTTTGGCTGGGGGCTGGAAGGGGTGGTGGGTGATCGTTCCTCTGACCTTTCAGGTATCCTGAATGGCGTTGATTATGAGGAGTGGAATCCGGCCAGTGATCCTTTTATTGCAGCGAAATATACCGCCAGAACCGTAAAAAAAGGGAAGGCGGCCTGCAAGCGTGATCTTCAGGCGGCCATGGGGCTACCGCAGCGCGATGATGTGCCGCTGTTCGGAGTTGTCTCGCGCATGGTAAAACAGAAGGGCACCGACATCCTGGCCGAGGCGATTCACCGTATTCTGGAAATGGACTGTCAGTTTGTGATGATCGGCAACGGTGAGCCATGGGCACACTTCTATTTTGGTGACATTGCCGCTCTCTACCCGGAAAAGTTTGCCTGCTATATCGGGTATAACGAGGAGTTGGCCCACAAGGTCGAGGCGGGTTCCGACTTTTTCGTGATGCCGTCGGCTTTTGAACCATGCGGACTTAATCAGATGTATTCGCTGGCTTATGGAACGCCGCCGATTGTGCGGGCGACCGGAGGTCTTGATGATAGCGTGGAGAACTTCAACGAAGCGGTCATGTCCGGAGACGGTTTCAAATTCTGGCATCATACCGCCACGGCTCTGTTTGATACCGTTGGCTGGGCAGCCTGGACTTTTTTCAACAATCCCAAAGGGCTGGCCGCGCTTCGCAAAAACGGCATGAAAAAACGCTTCACCTGGGAAGCGGCGGCCCATAGGTATGATGAGCTCTACCGTCTGGCAGTTTTGCGCCGGCGGGGTGCAGAGTATTATCGCAACCGATTCGGGGGATAGCCCCAACGTAATAAGCTTTGATCACAAAATCTCTGCAGGGAATTTCTTCAAACTGCTTGTTTGCAATTCAGTCAGTGTCAATCTGATTGTCAAGCCCACTTATACCAATTCCATATCAAGGCCCTATCTTCGTTGGCTCGTCTTCGGCTGCTCAACGTACTACCTTGTACGCCTCGCAACCTCAATCCTCGCCGTCTTGATATCATCCTTGATCTGGAATTGGAATTACGTTGTCGCTGTTGCCAGTAACTGCCCGGCCTGACCTAACGACTGTCACGGTGCAGGGTGCATGGGCGGCCACTTCTCCGGACACGCTGCCGAGCAGGCTGCGCTTGGCCGATTCGGCTCGCGCACCCATGACTATGTGATTCACATTGTTGGAGCGGGCATAAGTGAGTATGGCTTCTGCCGGACGAGGTGACTCGAGGACGTGAACACTGACCCTGCCTTCCTCCAGTTTGAGTGGTTCAGCCCAGTGTCGGAGTTCAATCAGGCTCTGGACATGCTTACTGTGCCCTTGTTCGTCCAGAGTATTGTCGAGCGAAATTATGCCGAGCTTGAATACGTTAAGACACGTAAGTCGGGCCCCCGGCAGGGATGCCAGAATCCTGGCCACGGTACCACGGAGTTCATCAGCCAGAGGACCGGCAGTGTCAGCCAAGTCGATTGCCACGGCCACTATGGGTGCATCGGCACCATATTTGGCAACGGACTGTTCCTTGACAGAGCGGGTCAGGTTCTCTCTGAACCGGCGTTTAAGAACAACGAGGAAATGATCTCTCAACAGGCGCTCGGAACGTGCTGTCAGCTTGACATGATCAGGGTTCCTCAGATCGAAGGCCAGTTGGTTGGCAGTCGGATAGCGCCAGGCCGGATTGACTTCCAGACAGCGAAAAATTATCTCCTGCAGCCAGGGTGGATAATCGCGCCGCAGATAGCGGGGCGGCGTGGGGTCGCGCCAGATCCGTTTTTTCAGACCCGAGAGCGTCTGAGGATCCCCGAAGGGTCGCGTGTTAATGGTGAAAAAATACATCAGGACACCCAGGGCAAACTGGTCGCTCCTGGGATCGCGGCGGTAGCCCAGAACCTGTTCAGGTGCCATGTAGGGGGCGGTCCCGTAGGGGAGGCGAAACTCCTCGGCCATATAGTCGGGAAGTTCATCGTGGTGCGACAAGCCGAAGTCGATCAGCACCGCCTCGCCTGTCGGCCGGATCATGATGTTGGATGGCTTCACGTCCAGATGGACAACGTGCTGTCGATGGAGATCATCAAGTGCTGTGGCGATCCTGGCACCGATATCCGCCACTTCGGCATATGATAGTGGAAGTTTTTCAAGGTACGGCAACAGGGAGGTGCCGGGAATCCGCTCCATCACGATATACGGATGCACTGCAAAATCACCGTTCGCTACAAACCTGGGAACATGCGGCCCGGTAAGCTGTGCGGAGATCATCTGTTCCATTTCGAAGCTGACGACTGCGGCCGGATCTGCCCCATGATCCAGCTTTGGAACCTTCATAAGAATGGGAAAGTCGATATCAGGGTGCGTGACCTCCCAGAGGGTGGCCATGCCGCCATTATGGATCCGCTCTCCAATCAGGAATCCGTCTACAGTAACACCCGGTGCTATCTTAGTCCGTCCCATCTGGCTCAGCGTCCCTTCCCAAGTCGCTCTGCCAGGTTTTCAGGAAGCCCGGCTGCGCGAATTTTTGAAGCAGTTTTTTCGAAGTCATACGGCACGCGCAGATAAATAATATCGTTCTTTTTGTTGTCAAGTATCGCGTAAGCGGCGGCGGGGTTTCCGTCCCGCGGTTGTCCGACTGCCCCAAGCACAGCCAGCCAGCGACGGTGCCTCGGCAATGGAATTGCGACACCGGTGACCGGCCGAAAGGAGACTGTTTTCGATGTGGCGGTAATTCCATAAAGGGTAGGTACGTGGACGTGACCACAGAAGACCGTCTGAGAATTGCATGAATCAAGGGCCTTGGCCGCTGCCTCCGGACTGTCAATATACTGCCATCTCCGGTTTGGTTGTGCGTTGGCGTGTACGTAGAGACGCGAATCTTCTTCAAATTTCATCGGAAGATTTGAAAGAAACCTGCGTGCCTCCGGTCCCAGCTGCCCGCGTGTCCAGGATATTGCGATATCAGCGTCTGAATTCAAATCTTCTTCCTGGCTGGATACGGCATGGTCGTGGTTGCCCATTACTGCGATTGCTCCGTCGCCAACCATTCCCATTATTGTATCAACCACCCAGGCCGGGTCGGCGCCGTAGCCAACGAAATCGCCCAGAAATGCCATCCGGTCAATGCCCCTGCTGCGGGCATCCCGGAGACAGGCTTCAAATGCCTCCCGGTTGGAGTGAATATCTGACATGATTGCTATGCGCACAGTAGTTGACCTCGTGCAGAAAAGTTACATCTCGGAGCATTCCAAGGCCGCATCAAGCAGACTACGGTATCTGCTTTTGATCGGAAAATAACACTCAGTACAAGACACCGTCAAAGCATTTATTCCGCTCTGGTAACTTTCTTTAGATTTGCATTGCTACCTGCACGGCTCCATACTAAACTTCACCAAATAACCGTTCACGTTACACCAAAGATTCTTAATGGCTGATGTTGTGATCGCGACACCAGGAAAGAGCCGAGTTGATACGTAACCTGTCAGAATTCATAACGTTACTTAGATCTCAGGATGAATTGTCCAGTGTATTGCCGGAAACCGATCCAATCCTGGAAATTGCCGCCATTACCGATCGGGTTTGCAAACAGCCCGATGGCGGCAAGGCCCTTCTGTTCGAAAAGCCCTCCGGTGCCGGGTTTAGAGTTGCCACCAACCTGTTCGGTTCCGAGCGGCGGGTCTGTCTGGCGCTTGGAGTTGACAATCTGGATCTTTTGACGGAGCGGCTTTCTGCGCTTCTTGACCGTATTCCGGAAGACGGTTTTGAGCAACTTGATCGCCAGATGGCAGCTTTGCCGGAGTTCACCCGTTATGCACCCCACAGTTCTTCCAATCTCGACCCCGGCCTGATGACGATGAATCCGCCCGACCTGAGCCGCTTCCCGTTCCTGCAGAACTGGCCTGAAGACGGCTCGGCTTCCGGCCACCCTCGTTACATCACACTGCCGCAGGTATTCTCTGCCGACCCGGGGGGGGGCACCCCCAACTGCGGTCTTTACCGTATTCAGGTACGCGGGCCTCTCGAGATGGCCATCCAGTGGAAATCCGGCAGCGGGGCGGCCCGGCATGCGGAGCTGTACCGGCTGGCCGGCCGGCCGATGCCGGTGGCCGTTGCACTGGGAGGTGATCCGGCGATACTGTTCTGCGCCATGTTTCCTCTGCCGGGCGCTCTGGATGAAGTAGCCTTTGCCGGTTTCCTGCGGGAATCGCCTCTACAGACGGCGCCCTGCCAAAGTGTTCCGCTTTCGGTTCCGATTGGTGCCGAAATAGTTATTGAAGGCTATGTCCATCCCGGAGAATCGGTAACGGAGGGACCTTTCGGTAATCATAGCGGATTGTATTCACCGGCCGCACCGGCCGCCCTGCTGCGGGTTACGGCCATTCGCCATCGCGCAGACGCGGTAGTGCCGGCAACTGTCGTCGGGCCTCCGCCGATGGAGGATTGCTGGATGGCAAAAGCCTGGGAGCGGCTGCTGCTGGCATTTATCCGCAAATTGGTTCCGGCAGTAAAGGAGATCCATTTCCCTCATGAATGGGTCTTTCATCAAAGTGCCATAATTTCCCTTGAAAACGCGTCACCCGGCATGGTAAGTGACATTTCCGGACAGCTGTGGGCCTTGCCCTGGTTCAGGACCGCCCGGATATTAATTTTTGTCTCGGCTGCTGCGGAGCTCGAAACCCTGCCGCAGGCGGCCTGGACGTGTATAAATCTGGTAGACTATGCTCAAGATATCATCACTGATAAGACTGCACAGCGCATCGCAGTTGACGCCACCGGATGCCGTTCGCCACGCAAGCCCGCAACAATTTCTGAAGAAGTTGCCGGAAAGGTTAACCTGCGCTGGCGGGAGTACGGCCTTGGGTAGATCCTGCCGCTTGATGTTGTTGTGTCTGCTATTGCTGCTGCCGGCCTGTTACCATATGCGGACTGAGGCCGAGCCGATTGCGCCGCGGGTTTTCACTGTAAAAGCGGCCACTCCCGATGCCTTGAGTAAAATCAGGATGCTGGTTGAGGAGAGATGGCAGCATCGGATTCTGGCTGTTGACAGTTCCGGGACGGTATTGATAACCGCTCCCTACCATTTTGCCACTGATACCGGCCTGGGCCAGCCGGCCGGCGGCCGCAAGTATTATACTCAGCTGAGAATCGAGGTTGAGAGAGAAAACGACCGGACACTGGTAACGGTTTCACCCCACAACTATGAAATCCGCACCTCCTATGCCTATGGCCTGGGGGGTGAGGTCCGTACAATGTACCAACATTAACCTTAACAAAGTTATCCCGGCCATGTTTGCCTTTGCTCGCCTCCCCCAGGCTC
>CAZUGI010000046.1:10366-21177 GCA_964619855.1 uncultured Geobacter sp.
AGGAGCTGGAGCGGGTCTCCACAGCAATCAGGAATCTGTTTTGGTAATTTCTGTTAGCATATGCATCCCCTTTGGCGGGGTCAGGAGCGGTCAGTGGCAGAGGCGGGGATAGTTCCCAAAATACGAGTTTTTATGGAGATGATCAAATTCTCCCATACGATCTTCGCACTTCCGTTTGCTCTGACCGGAGCGCTTCTGGCTGCAGGAGGGATGCCCCCAGCCCGCCAGATCTTCTGGATTGTGATGGCGATGGTGGGTGCCCGAACGGCAGCCATGGCCATGAACCGTCTGATAGATGCTGAAATTGACGCCCGCAATCCGCGTACTGCCGGACGCGCCATCCCGGCCGGCCTTATCGGAAAAGGGATGACGCTCTTCTTTATCCTTGCCTCAACCGGCCTGATGCTGTTTGCGGCGGCCATGCTAAATCCGCTCTGCCTTACACTTTCCCCGATCGCACTTTTCTTTCTGATACTCTACTCATACTGCAAGCGCTTCACCTCGCTGGCGCATGTCGTCCTCGGAATCTGTCTGGCGGCTGCTCCGATCGGCGCCTGGATCGCAATTCGCGGCACGCTCAATACACCGGCTCTGCTGCTGGGTGGAGCGGTGCTGTTCTGGGTGGCCGGTTTTGACATACTCTATGCACTGCAGGATCTTGAATTTGACCGCAGCGCCGGCCTGCATTCAATACCGGTACTGCTGGGAGTCGACGGCTCGCTCTGGGTCGCCCGTCTGTTTCATCTGATGATGCTTGCACTGTTGACCGGACTGGTCGTGATCATGAGTCTTGGATGGGCTTTTGCGTCGGGCGTTGCGGTGGCTTCCGCCATGCTGCTGTATGAACACTGGCTGCTCAGGAAGGGCGATCTTGCCAGGCTGGACGCTGCTTTTTTCAATATGAACGGCTACATCAGTCTTGCAATACTGCTCTTTACGGCGGTTGAAATGTTTACGAGGTGATACATGGCAGATAAACACATTATGGTCGCCCTGACCGGCGCATCCGGATCGATGTACGGCCTGAGGCTGGTGGAACAGCTCTGCATGAGCGGCTGTCGGGTCACCTTCACAGCCAGCTGCAGCGGCAGTCTGGTCTGCGGCGAGGAGACCGGACTGGATCTTTCCGGTGACCTGGACAAGGCTATCCAGCGCCTGTATACCCATCTGGAAATAGACTCCGGTATTGAGATGGTACATCCCGATGATCTGCTCTGCGGTTCCGCCAGCGGTTCTTCCGCGCCGGATGCCATGGTGGTCTGCCCCTGCAGTATGGGGACACTGGCGCGGATCGCCGCCGGTATCTCTGGTAATCTGATCGAGCGGAGTGCCGATGTCATGCTCAAGGAGCGGCGACCGCTGCTGCTGGTACCACGTGAAACTCCGCTTTCTGATATTCATCTGGAGAACATGCTCAAGCTGTCCCGCGCCGGAGCGCGCATCATTCCGGCCATGCCGGCCTTTTACAGCCGGCCAGGAAGTGTACTGGACCTGGTCGATTTTGTCGTAGGCAAGCTGCTTGACCAGTTGGGCATTGAAAATGATCTCTACAAGCGCTGGGGCACGGAGTGAGACATATTTTCAGCCATGCCTGAACCCTTTCTGCCCCCGACTGTTGCGGCCTACCTTGCCAGGCGGTCTGTTTCCAGCCCCTGGAACATAAACGAGACTCTGCCCTCTGCTTTTGCGGGCGCAGTCGTCATTCCGTCGCTGGCAGAAAGCAGCAATCTGCCTCACACGCTGCAGTCGCTTTCCAATAATCCACCCGAATTACTTTCCCGATTTTTGATCCTGATAGTGGTCAACCACTCTTCTGATGCGCCTGACTCTGAAAAAAACGATAATACAGCTACCCTCGAAATGCTGCCAATCTGGAAGCGGCAGTACGGACTCGAAAATCTGCATTGGGTGGATGCCGCTTCGCGCGGCCGGGAATTGCCGCTCAAACAGGGAGTCGGTCTGGCCCGTAAGATCGGCCTTGATCTGGCGCTCCCTCTTCTGAATTACTGCGCTGCCGATCCCCTGTTGGTCTGTCTGGATGCAGACACTCTGGTGCAGCCTGATTATCTCCCGGCCATTTTCGAACACTTCTCGGTTTCCACGTCAGGCGGTGCCAGCATCCCCTATTGTCATCTCCCGGCCGCCGATCCAGCCGGGCAGGCCGCCATCGACCGCTATGAACTCTTCCTGCGGGTCTACGTGCTGGGGCTGCAGCTGGCCGGCTCACCCTATGCGTTTCATACTGTTGGAAGCGCCATGGCCTGCCGGGCATCGGCCTACGTATCAGCGGGAGGAATGAATCGGCGTCTCGCCGGCGAGGATTTCTATTTTCTGCAACAGGTTCATAAAACTTCAGGAGTCGCGGCATTATCCGGAACAACCGTGCATCCCTCGCCGCGCTCTTCGCAGCGGGTTCCCTTTGGAACCGGTCGTACGGTTGGTGACATTCTGGCCGAAGGTGAACAGCGACTGCTTTTCTATCATCCGGTTGTCTTTTCAATAGTGGGGGATTGGCTGAAGTACGTGGATGAAAATACCGGATCAGAGCCGGAAGAGTTGATGGGGAAGGCCCGCATTATCTCACCGCTGCTGCATGATTTTCTGCAGCAGGCTGGTTTCGCAAAGTCCTGGGGTAATCTTAAAAGCAACAATCGCGAGAGTGTGAAATTGAGAGCCGCATTCCATGGCTGGTTTGATGCTTTCCGAAGCATGCGACTGATTCACCATCTGAGTGATAACGCCTATCCGCGGATTGCTCCTGATTTCGCCGTGGCTCCTTTGATGGAGCAGGCCGGACTGATTCCGTCTGATACGCTTAAGGGGCAGCTTGAGCTGCTAAGGAGTTTGCAGGGAGCTCATCTGTCATCTACATCTCCAACTCCACCCGGCGCAGCTCTTTGGCCCCTTCAGACGTGATTGAATTCATGACGATAGCTTTTCTAGACGTATCCCACTGCATTGGCTGGCCGTTGTAGGGGTTTGCGTGCTCCTTCCCCGATTCTTTCAGAAAACCGGCCATGCTGTCATGTCCGATGCCCTTTTCTCTGGCAATGAGATGAAGGAGAACCATACGCCGCCTGGCCTCCAGATCATGAAACCGGGAGAAATAGTTTGTCAACTGGGGGACGGCAATGCTGTTAAGTATGGCGCCGAGAGGATTGTAAAGAAAATCGGGGTGTAGTCGCGACAGCTCTTTCTGGCGAGCTTTCTGGCTGTCAAGTGATCTAAAAAACTCTTCCGGCGACAGCTTTGCGAGCCTGGCGTTTTCCATCTGAAAGCCGGCAATCGCGTTGACGGTGGCATTCTTTTTTATGAGAAATCTGTTGAATACCCGGTCTTCAGACAACGAAGTAAAGAAGGACTCTGTCCAATACAGGGCTTCATACCTGGCTGATTCTCCAATATTGGCATCTTCACTTTTCCAGGGCTGCAGTGATGCCCGAATCCTTTCGCGCTGTGAATCCGACAGATCGTGATGGCCAATCAACTCCGAAAGTACCTGATAATCTCTCTGAATGCAGGCAATGGAGATCATTTTACCTATCAGTGTATGGGTTTGCCGGAGGATGGCACGCCAATAATTCATGTCATCTGTAATAGCGGTCAGTGCATTATCGGTTTTTCCCTGCTGTGCACTGCGCAGGGCAAGTAGCAGGTACAGGGTCTGAGTGTTGCGGATTGGCGAGAACGAGGGGATCGGAACGTCCTGATAGTGACCGTTAACACCCGGTTCCTCAAACTGTCTGTAATTCAGGAGAATGCGATATCGGCTAATAAGTTCGGTATTGTCACCGGTCACCAGATCCAGTGTTGCAGATGATTCAGTCACGTACCTGTAAAGTTTCTCCTTTGGGAACTCTTTCCCTTTGAAGGAAATCTGCCCGGGGTAGTCATCTTTGGGAGAAGTCACCGGCTTGTTTTGCGCCCGCTTTTTTGCGACATCATCCATGATTTTACTATATTTCTGCAGGCCGAAGCTGTGGATGTCTGTGGCTGGAGGAGCTGTAAATCCCAGATGCGCGAAATAGCCGTTTTCGCTTTCAGGCACTTTTGAGGCGGGAACCTTTAAAAATTCGACCACATCCGGACGCAATGGAACATCATACAATCCGAGGCCGAGAAAAATGAACAGATATGCGACCGAAAGTGCCCTTACAATGTAGGATCGTCTCAGTTTCATATCATGCTCACAGTCTTGAACCAGTCGCCGGCAAGGAGTCCCAGTCCATAACCACAGGCAGTTACGGTAATCAGATAGAGCAGAGCTGCCAGAAGCATAAGCGAAACGGTGCGTTTCATGGTGAACTCGAGGTTTCTGCGAAGGACTGCACCAACTATCAGCAGCTGCCACAAGATGGCGGTTCCTTGAAGCGTACACAGTACAGCTCCATTTTCAGTGATACGGGAAAGCGCCACGACGGGCAGCGACAGGTAGAGCATGGGAAGCCACGACCACGCTATGACGCTGATCAGCACTCCAGTTTCGATTCTCCCGCCCAGGAGTTTTATGATAACTTTTATGCAATGCCGTCCCCACCAGGAAGCAAGCAGCGCAGACGGCGGACCGAGCAGCAAGGCGAATCCGATCTGAGTCGGTAGGGTCATGACGGTGTGAACCGTAGAACCCCAGGCAAAGAGCATGCTGATACCGGCCAGTAAAGGGACAATAGCCAGCAGCGGGGCTTCGTCATCCTGAATAATTCTGGAAAAGGTTTCCGAAGGTCTCAACAGTACGCCAATCCATGGTGAATTCATAGAATCTCCTGAATAGCTTTGATGTCCTGCACCGCTCATGTCAGTTGTCTGAGCGTAAGCTGCCTGGGCACCTCTTGGATGGATAACTTATGGATACTTCAGGGTTTTGTCAAGGAATTAGAAAGACAGGCCGGAATCAGGATTTTCCGGATAGGCGCCTGGCGGTGGCAATATGCCGGCGGGCGCGTTGATGCAGGTATTATGAAGGTTTTCTGGAGCTGATGCCGGTGATGTATATGGTAAGCTCGCCGTTAGGGCGTTTGACAATTACTTCATCATCAATTTTCTTGTGCAGCAGTGCCTGTCCGACCGGGGAATCGATGCTGATTCTGCCTTCACTGACTTCTATCTCGTCAGGGCCTACCAGCTGATAGCAGCGTTCAGTCCCCGCGTCATCCTCATAACTTACCCAGCAGCCGAACGAAACCGATTTGGGATCGGCCGGGGCGGTTGCCACCCGCAGCAGCTTGATGCGCGAACCCAGATGCTTCAGCTTGCGGTCTATCTCGCGCAGACGTTTCTTGCCATAGATGTATTCGGCATTTTCGGAACGGTCCCCTTCCGCCGCTGCATCCGACACCCCCTGAACGACCTTGGGCCGTTCGACCTTCCAGAGCCGGTCATACTCATCATGCAGCTTTTTCAGCCCTTCTGCAGAAATCAGGTTTGTCATTACGCGTTTTTTCCAAACATGCCTTTTTCCACCAGATCGCAGATTATGTGAATGATGGTAATATGCCCCTCCTGGACGCGGGGCGTGTCGTCACTGGGAACAATCAGGGCAAGATCGCAAATGCTCTTTATGCTGCCGCCGTCCCTGCCGAGCAGGGCTATTGTGCGGCATCCTTTTTCACGGGCCAGTTCGAGCGCCATTTTTACGTTGGTCGAGGTGCCGCTGGTGGAGATGCCGATCACAATATCATCCGGATTTGCCAGCGCCTCAACCTGGCGGCGGAAGACCACGTCAAAACCGTAATCGTTGCCGATGGCGGTCAGAATCGATGTATCGGTCGACAACGCGATAGCGGGCAGTCCGGGGCGCTCCATGCGAAATCTGCTGACGATTTCGGCTGCAAAGTGCTGTGAGTCGGCCGCTGATCCGCCATTGCCCATCACCAAGAGCTTGCCGCCCCGCCTGAAGGAGTCGATCAGGAAAATCGCCGTTTCGGCGATCTGAGCAGTCAGATCCTTTTCGATGCGGGCGATCACATCGCGGTTGGCCTGCAGTTGACTTGTGATTTCAGCGATCATGCCGATACCTCCCTGGGTTGCATAGTCAGACAGCCGGAACTGGCAGCTATGGTAGCAATAAGTTCGCGCATTGGAATTGCGGTTTCAATCAGCGGGAAAGGCACCCCGTCACTCCCGCGAACAGTCAGCAGGTCGGGCGAGTCAGCCTGAAGCCGCTCCAGTTTACGTTTCAAGTCACGTTTTGGAAACAGCAGGGATAAGCCATAAAGCTCGATTCCAGTATGCAGGCCATTCCAGCCCATGCGTCGGAAATCCGAGTACTGGCGGCAATGCAGCAGCAGGGTAAAGCGATGTCTTTGGCGAGCACCTTCCAGAATAATTTCAATGGCATCGTTCAGGCCGGAAACCTCGGCCTCTTTCCCGAAATACACCACATAGTGGCGACTGACACCCCAGGCGGCCAGATAGGCCGAACGACTGTTCTGAAACATCTCCTGGCGCCGCCCCGCTGATCCGAATACCGGTTCAACATCACACGCCAGTCTTGCATTCGCCGTTATGCAGGTGCGATAGCCTCTGGAGGCCGCCCGCCGCACGTATTCTGCCAGACACCATTCGCCCCCGTCAAGACGCTCGTCGAACATGCCCGCTATTATCCTCATTTCTCCCCGCATTAACAGGGTGGAAAATGAGACCGTACAGCTTTCCATGAGGGTGCAGCCAGCGGCAAGTGCCGGCAGTGGCGGCGCTCCGATTCCGGTGAATTGAGGTGACACAATACTGGCCCCGCTTGTTTCAGCAACATGCAGCAAGGCTTTAAGCCAGCCGCGATTCACCATGACATGCGGACGCACAATAACAGCAAAGTCGCTGTCAGAACGGGCAAGCCCCATATTAATGGCCGGGACCAGACCGATATTGCGCTCTGATTTAATAAACAGACCCCGCTCAGCAAGCGGCTCGGAGAATTCTTCCAGCATCAGTTCGGTTTCGCGGCTGCTGCCGTTGTCGACGATAATCAGGCGTGCTTCGGGAGAGTATTTGAGGATAGCCGCCAGACAGGCCCGGGTTTCAAAGGGACTGTTCCAGACCGGAACGATTATGTCAACGGTGGGAGATTTCATAGTAGATGCAGTGAGTGCGAACTATCACCAGAACAAAGGAGACACCTGACGCCAGGGAATAATCTTCTTTCCCGGTTACCTCAAAGTGTCCCCCCTGTGTGAACGGTGAAAACTTACGATGTGATTGATACGCGTCGCAGCAGGTCCAGTTCGTCCAGAACCTTTCCGGAGCCGAGTACAACACAGTCCAGAGGATTTTCAGCGATCAGAACCGGCACCTTGGTGATCTCGCGCAGCAACAGGTCAAGATTGCGTAGCAGAGCGCCGCCACCGGCCAGGAAGATGCCCTGATCGACTATGTCAGCCGCCAGTTCGGGTGGAGTCTTTTCCAGACAGATGCGGACTGTATCAACGATAGAGTTGACCGCCTCCTTCAGGGCTTCGCGGATTTCATCCGAGCTGACTTCGATCGTCTTGGGAATTCCGGAAACCAGGTCACGCCCTTTTACTTCCATGTGCAGGGTCTCAGGACCGGGATAGGCCTCGCCGATTTCTATTTTGATCTTCTCGGCCCAGCGCTCACCGATCTGCAGATTGTATTTTTTGCGAATATACTGAACGATGGCCTCGTCCATCTTGTCACCCCCCATACGGGTGGACTGGGCGTAGACGATGCCTGCCAGCGAGATGACGGCCACTTCGGTGGTGCCGCCGCCGATATCCACGATCATGTTGCCGGAAGCTTCAATGATCGGAAGGCCGGCCCCGATCGCAGCAGCCATAGGCTCCTCAATCAGATAGACCTCGCGGGCACCTGCAGATTCTGCTGATTCCTTGACGGCCCGTTTTTCGACCTGAGTGATACCGGAAGGCACGCAGATGACGATACGTGGGCGAACCAGGGTTTTACGGTTATGAACCTTGTGGATGAAATAACGAAGCATCTCCTCGGTTATATCAAAATCAGCAATGACACCGTCTTTCATCGGACGGATAGCGGTGATTGAACCGGGAGTCCGGCCCAGCATCTGCTTGGCCTCCATGCCGACCTTGAGAACTTTCTGCTGACCATTTGGCATTTTCTGCACGGCAACTACAGAAGGCTCGCGAACAACGATACCCTTGCCTTTCAGGTATACCAGGGTATTGGCGGTACCCAAGTCGATGGCCAAGTCATTGGAAAACATTCCAAACAGGTAATCAAACATTTTCAACATTATGCGGAAATCCTTTCATATCAATTCCAGATCAAAGCCCCACCTTTGCTGGCTCGTCTGCGGCTCCTCAACATACTGACTTGTATGTCTTCGTCGCTTCAACCCTCGATGCCTTGATGACCTCTTTGATTTGAAATTGGAATCAGTAATCTTTCAGGTGGTAAAGGCCGAAGAATATAGCAGAGTCATGCCCATAATTGCAAGCAGGAATAAACCGCGATTTATACTTCTATCCTGAATTCAGCTCCGCCGTCCACATTGCGGGCCGTCAGGCTGCCGGCCATATTCTGCTCGATAATAACCTTGGACATATAGAGGCCGATACCGGTGCCTTTGTCGGGGGCGCGGGTGGTGAAGTAAGGGTCAAATATCTTCGGCATCACATTGTCCGGGATTCCGCCGCAGTTGTCGCGGACATACACCACCGAGCGTTCATTTTCGCGGGTTACACGGATGAATATACTCGGTTCCGGTATATGTCTTTCGACACATGTTTCAGCGGAATTGGAAATTATATTTAACAGAACCTGTGAATATTCGTTCTGATGGCCGATGGCCGTCACATTCTCGTCGGCTTCAGTCCAGACCTTTATGCCGCGCTTTTCTAGGGAGGCAGATACGAACTCAAGTGCGCGGGCAACCGCTTTGCTAACGAAAAAGCCCTGTTTTTCCTTGTCCACCCGGAAAAAGTTGCGGAAATCATCAATCGTACGGGACATATGCATGATGATATCCATGGCCTTGCTGATCTCACCCTTCATCTCTTCGCTGCTGATCGTGCCGGAGTCAAAAGAGAACTGCACATTCTGGATGATCAGCCCGATGTTGTTGAGCGGCTGTCGCCACTGATGCGCAATGTTATTGATCATCTCGCCCATGGCGGCCAATCGGCCCTGCTGGATCAAGGTCTGGTCCTTGAGCCGCAGTTCGGATACCGATGTATTTATGCGCTCCTCCAGAGAATGATTCAGCTGTTCCAGCTCCTCCTGGGCAGTTTCGCGCTCGGCCACCTCATCCTCAAGCTGCCGGGTCTGTTCGAACAGTTCATATTCCAGCTGTTTGAGAGCCGTAATGTCCTGATTGCTGGCCCTCCAGCCCCAATGTATGCCGTCATTGTTAAATACCCGCTGGCAGACGTGCCCCATCCAGCGAACCTCTCCGGTTTTGGTTGTAATCCGCATTTCAATTGGCAGTATCTGGCCGCTCGTGTCGATTTCGTGAGTATGATGCCGGAACAGATCCAGATCGTCGGGATGAATAATGCGGTAAATAAGTTCGCGGTCGTTCATGAATTCATCTATTGAATATCCGGTGAGCTTGATGACAGAGGGAGAGATGTACTGGAAGCTGTTGTCATCCATGCGCCAATATTCCCAGTTGGACGAATAATCGGCCACAATCCTCATATGTGCTTCGCTTTCCTGCAGAGATTCCTGTGCCATCTGTCTCTCGGCGACCTCCTCCTCCAGCAGCACAGCCTGCTGGTGCAGCTCCTCTTCGAACTTTTTCTGAACACGGGCAGAGCGTGAAAGCTGGCGCGCCCCCAGTCCGGTGACGCTCAGGCCGATCAGCCAGATGACACCGTTAAAGATCAGGATGCCTCTGATCTGGCTGCTGGATGCATCCAGCAGCGGCTGAAGCGGGATCGACACACTCAGCCCGCCTCTGACATCGCCTTCCTTGTAGTCTTGTATTGCGTGACATTTCAGGCATGATTTCTCGGTCACAAAGGGCTTCATCATGCGCATGAAGGGCTTGCCGCCCAATTGCGTAACTTCACTGAACTCCTTGCTGCCGGCCTCAAATGCCTTCAGAACCTTTTCCTCCCACGGATCGGGTTTGTTTTCCGGTCGCAGCGGCTTCAGGCTGGTGAGGTGCCCCTGACCAAGCTCCGGGGCTTTGTCTTTTGCAAGCTCATAGTACTGGCGGATCATGTACGCCGGGTTGACAAGCGTCAGCTGCTTTCCGGAAGGTGTGCTGATATCACGCTCCGGGACGTGAGACAGATAAATATTGGGAGGTGTCTGTGCGGTTGCCGGGACGTACACCCCGCCATGGGATGAGCCCCAGCGACGGTACAGCAGATCCCTTTCAATGGCGATATTGGCCTCGGAAAGTGCAATCCTGTTGACCGTTTTTTGCGCTGAAGCAATATCCCAGTAACAGGAGGCTCCGATAAACAGTGTCCATAATATTACCAAAAACCAGGCATAGCGGACTATCTCGCCAGGTTGGTTTATCTCCCGGTCGTCAATGTGCGTGGATGAAACAAGGGATAGCATACAGCACCTGCCAGATCTTGATGTTCATCATTATAGAAGAGTACCACTGTTTGTTCTTATGGCAACTCTCCACCGACAGTAAATTCATGCACAGGGCTTGTACCAATTCCATATCAAGGCCCTATCTTCGTTGGCTCGTCTTCGGTTGCTCAACGTACGGTCTTGTACGCCTCGCAACCTCAATCCTCGCCGCCTTGATATCATCCTTGATCTGGAATTGGAATTATATGCCGGACCAGCGCATGCGGCTCCCGATTTCTTGACATTCCGGCTTTATATCTGTAGCTTAGTACAGTTTTTCG
>CAZUGI010000047.1:0-20241 GCA_964619855.1 uncultured Geobacter sp.
TGGAAAAGCCTGCACCAGCACAATACGGTTGCCGGGCAGCACCCCCATTGCCATCAGTTTCTGCATTTTTTTATTGTCATCGGTCTGGATATATGCAATCTCGCCATCCTGTCCCGATTTGAACTCAGTCAGCGGCACGATTCCAAGATCACCCTGTGCACGGGCCCTGGCACAGCATTCCCCCGATGGAATCGGTTTACCGTGAGGACAGGTAGAGGGGTGATTGAGCATTGTGCAGACCTTGACATCAGCACCCTCATTAAGAAGGTGTTCAAACTGACAGGCCTTATATTCTCCTTCATCACCCCGCATGTTTAGTACATCCATCATCAATCTTTCCGCCAGACGATGGCGGCGGATGGTAACTTTCCCCTCATCACGTCCTTCAGGCCGGAAATAGAGCATTCCCTGGCGAATCTCGATCAGTGCATGGCTCGTCAATTCACGATAGGCGGGATCATCAGGTGAGAATCCCATCTTATCCGGGTCGAAAAAGGCCTGACCCTCTTCTTCAACTGCAATCCACATCGCTTCAAGAATTTCTTCTGCCTTTTCAGAAAGTTTCATACCTTGCCTCCCGACTGTTTCTTTTCGAAGATCGATTTCAGTTTTTTCACAACACCAGTTTCCAGAGGGTTTTTATAATTGCAGCGTGGGCAATGAACACTGTGACAACCACCGGAGCAGCCGCCACAGCCCTTTTTCCCATTTTCTTCTTCAAATTCATAACCGCAGAATCCGCAAATCATATTTACCCCAGGGTCAAGGGGCCAGGGTCAGGTTTTTTATATTACTGATCCCTGCCCTTATCCGTTGTTTCTCAAAGAATCCCGGTCACCAACAGCACTTTGTTCAATACAAAGCCGCTGCCGAAAGCAAGCAGGCTGACAAAGACACCGATTGCACCAGCCACCTTCCAGCCCCGTTCTTTCTTCATGATCAGGAACTGGGCTACGCATGGAATGAAAAGGGTCAGAGTCACGGCAGCCACTGTCAACTGGCGGGCATCCATCAAACCTTTGGTCTGCAGTTCATACAAACCGGCCGCGCCGTAATCACGGCGGAAGAAGCCGAAGATAAAAGCTACAGCCGTCTCTTTCGGCAGACCTATGAAGGCCATGACCGGTGTCATGGCTGAAATCAACTTCTCGAAGAAGCCGGTGATTTTACCGAGCCAGAGCAGTATCGAAGCAAGCACGAACAGCGGAAGGATTTCCATGAAATACCACTGCATACGGGTGTAGGTTTTTGTCACAACGTTGCCGAATTGCGGCAGACGCATGGGTGGTAGCTCCATGTAGAACATTGGCGCCTCACCCGGTAGAATTCTGGACGAAAGCAGCCCAACCGCAAAAAAGAGCAGCAGCAGGCAGCCTCCCCATACCGCCAGCGCACCTGGAAATTTAGACAGCAGCGACATGATCACGCCCAGCTGAGCTGAACAAGGAATCGTAAGAGATAGCAGGATGGTTGCGATGATCCGTTCGCGAGTGGTTTCCAGAGTGCGGGTCACCATGGTCGCCATGGTGTCACAGCCGAAGCCGAGCACCATCGGGATCACCGCCCGACCGGTCAGACCGAAATGTTTGAAAATGCGGTCAACCAGCAGGGCCAGGCGCGGAAAATAACCGGTGTCCTCTAGGAAAGAGAAGAATATAAAAAAAGTAGCTACTATCGGCAGAATAATTCCAACCGCATAGCGGATGCCGAGGGTAATAATTCCGTATTCTCCAACGAACAGTTCCTGAATCATAGCCCAGGGAATTATCGTTTTGACCGTTTCCGAAATCCAGGGATTGAATATCTCTACAAAAATCTGTTTTTCCAGAAAGTCCACCAGGGTACCGGCTCCGAAAACCCCGACGAATTGGTAGAGCCCGAAGTAAAGCACGATCAACAGCATCGGAATACCGGTCAGCGGCTGCACGGCCAGGCGGGCAAGGCGCTCGGCCATAGTAACCACGCGTTTTTCAGGTGCGGTGAATACACCGTTCACGATCCGGCGACCCATTTCACTGCGCTCCAGTGACAAATCCAGATGGAACGATTCACGGCGCTCAAAAGCTATTTCCCGCACCTTTTCACCGATTGATTCATATACGTCTCCCTCACGTTGCCGCACCAGCTCTTCGATTTCTTCGTCCTGCTGCAACAGCAGCAGAGCCAGCGCACGGCGGGACAGGATGTATTGCCCCATCATCAAACCTGCGACTTCATTGATATCGCGTTCCAGCAGCCGGCTGTACTCGAAACGCTGCTGTGTGCAGGGGCAGCGGTATTCCGTGATTTCTTTCCGAATTTCCTCTATTCCGCGCTTACGGGCTGTTGCTGCACCGATTACCGGTATTCCCAACTTCTGCTGAAGCAGTTGGAGATCGATGGCCAGCCCCATCCTTTCGGCTTCATCCAGGATATTGACTACCAGAATGGTCGGAAGTCCCGCTTCAATCAGCTGAATGGTCATGGCCAGCATCCGCTCAAGATTACGGGCGTCAAGAACATGAAGCACCACATCCGGGCTCTCATGAAGCAATATCTCGCGGGCCACCCGCTCCTCTTCGGTAATAGTGTGAATCGCGTACATTCCGGGGGTGTCAATCACCTCCCACTGTTCTCCGGAAATTGTGGCACGTCCGCGAGAAACCTCCACCGAAGTGCCTGGATAATTGGATACGGTCACATATGCACCGGTCAGAGCGTTAAACAAAACGCTCTTGCCGACGTTGGGATTTCCAACCAGGGCCACTTTTTTCACTTTTCCGGAATAATGTGATTCTGGATTTTTATTGCAGCAGCTTGACATGTACGCACTTCCCAATATGTTTTTGATATTCATTTTCAATTCATCTTCAAAATAAAACCCTCACGCTCAAGAGGGTCTCAGAAAACCATTATCTACAGCTTGCGCAGAGTCCGTATATTTCCAGCTTATGATTCCTGATCAAAAAACCGTGTCGCACTGCGATCTCATTTTGAAGTTTCTCTATGGTTTCATCCTCAAATTCAATAATTGAGTTGCAACCGGTACAGACCAGATGGTCATGATGTTCGCCCACGACAACGTGCTCGTAGCGTGTCTGGCCGTCGTGGAGTTGAATTTCGCGCGCCAGCCCTGCCTCAACAAAAAGCTTCAAGGTTCGGTATACCGTAGCACTGCCGATACCCTGATTGCCGGCCTTGATTTTAAGATAGAGTTCCTCAACACTGACATGCTGGTGGGTTGAAAGAAAGATGTCCAGTATTATATCACGCTGACGGGTGGAACGTAGCCCTCTGTTCAGGGCAAAATCGTTGAATGTCTTCTTCTTTTCCAGAATCATCTGCACCTTCTTGTTGAGAATGATTTTCAATATAATTAGATCTCAACCTAATGTCAATAAAATTATTCATTGGTCAATAATCCGTTTCTGATGTCGTCAGAATATCATTCACAAGGAAATGATGGCTGCTTGCACACGCTGCACAACCGACTCGGAAGACTCTCCTCTAAATCTAAGAGGCGCCCCGATGACAACGGTAACCTTTCCGCGACGAGGCCATTTGGCACCACGCGGCAGAATAATTTCAAGGCCCTTTATGCGTACCGGTACCAGCGGCACATCCAACTCATTGACCATAATCCCCAATCCATGCCGGAATGGAAGCAGCGCGCCATCCTGCGTGCGTTCTCCTTCAGGAAAAACAAGCACACTGACACCGCGATCAACGAGACGCCCCATGAAACTGAGCGTTTGTCGGAACCCGCTAACCTGCGACAGCGGAAAGATATTTATTGCCCAGGTGCAGTATTCGTAGGCCAATCGTTTCCAAAGTTTTTGCGGAAAGCTGGAGAAATTCACAAAGAAGAACTCGGCCCAGGCTGCCGTGGCCGTTCGATAACGCCATTTTGGAGTCAGAGCCCGCATTATGCAGGGTTGATCCAGATAACTGACATGATTGGATACGAACATGACCGGCCCTTCCAGAGAATCAAGGTGATCAAGACCGATCACTTCAACCCTTAAAAACAGACGCATCAATGGAAAGTGCAGGCATAAATCGGCCAGATGCCTCACCAGCCTTGGAATCAGTGAATTGCACCAGATGCGATAATGGCTGTTCAATGAAAACTTTTTCCGATTGCAAACCATTTCCCGCAAATCGGCGACTGTGGTTTGCGGGCCTATCTGTGACTCGTCCATATCAAGCCGGAATTCACGCTCGATCGAGCTTACCAGTTCCAGGCGGCCAATTGAAGTAAGACCAAGGCTTGATACAAGAAAACTTGTCTCTGATATTTCTTCGGGAGTGCAGGAAGTGGCAGCGGCAATCAAAGTGCGTAAACGGTCAACGCTTACTTTTGTATTGGCCTGACGTTGCGTGGCAAGTTGATCACGAACCATGAACTTGCGGACTTTAAGGGTTGCAGTACGCGGGAACTCGCTCTCCGGCCAGACAGTGAAGCCGGTGATGCGCTGCAGAGTGTCCAGATGCATGTTGGCCTCGTTAACAATTTCAGCAGCCGGCCGTCCCGATCCATCCGGTATTATTACCGCATGTACTTCTTCGCCCTGGCCGCGATCCAGACCTAATACACAGGCTTCCCGAACACCGGGCAGTGTATTTATGAGCGTCTCTATCTCATCAGGAAAAACGTTGATTCCGGACGCAGTAACAATCATCTCCTTAAGCCGGCCCTTAAGATGAAGCCAGCCGTAGCTGTCAATTTCTCCCACATCTCCGCTGCGAAACCAGCCATCATTGGTCAGAGCCTCGGCGGTAGCCTGAAGGTTATTAAAATATCCGCTAAAAATATTTGCTCCGCGCGCCTGAACCTCACTGTCAACAATTCTCAGCTCAACACCCGGCAGAGCGATACCGACCGCGCCAGGCCGCTGAAGTTCCATGGGACTTGCGGTAAGTACAGGACTGCATTCTGTCAGCCCGTACCCTTCAATTACAGTGAACCCCATATCATTCCAGAATGAAAAAACTTCGCCATCCAGTGCCGCCCCGCCTGAGACAAACAGCACAAAATTACTACCAAATTTACGCCTGATCATAAAAAAGAGGCTTTTACGGAAACCCTGCGGGCGTTTCTTACCAAAACGGCACAGCCATTTGAAGATTCTGACCAGATTCTTTGAAACAAGCTCCTCCTCAATTCTGCCTTTAAGAAGCTGCAACAGCCTGGGAACCGTCACTGCGGCGGTAATCTGCTCTTCGGCAAAAGCCTCCATGATGGCAGATGGTTTGAGCGTGCCCATGTAGACGACCGAGGCACCGCAGGAGAGCGGCACCAGAAATCCGGCCATCTGCTCGAACATGTGGGAAAGTGGCAAAAGTGAGAGGAAACGGAACTGTTCATCCACGATCGGCAGATGTTGATGCACCTGAGACAGGTTTGCAACCAGGTTGCGGTGAGTGAGAATAACCCCTTTGGGGATTCCGGTGGTACCGGAGGTATATATCAGCTCTGCTGTATCTTCAGGCTGAACGGCCTCGGGTTTGTAAAGCGGTACTAAGGATGACAGACGCCAGGAAAGTTCCTCGATCATGACCGTGTTTTCAAAAGGCGGCTCCGGTTTTAATCTGCTGTAAACAAGCAGCCGTGCCCCGGAGTTGTTCAGGATGCCGGCCGCCCTGGCCAAGTCGGAAGAGAAATCGATCGGAACCACCACTGCACCGCGCAGCAACGCACCCCAGAAGACAACTGCCCACCAGGGCGAGTTGGGAGCCCAGAGTGCCATCCGGTCACCTTTAACTACGCCAAGATCGCCTAAAAGCGTCGCCATGCGGCGAGACTGGTCATCAAGCCAGGCATAGCTGACAACACGACGCCTAATGCCGCTGCGATGTATGAAGGCGGTTCTCTCTCCGTAAAGACGAAACTCAGTGAAAAGGTCGGTTAATGTATCCGGCTTCGGCATACTGACCCAACTTCATGAAATTTACTCGAAGATCCTGTCAAGAGTTTCGAAATCAAATGTCTCATCGGCCAGATTTCGCACCAGAGCCAATTTTTCGGTGTCTTCGGCAGTCAGTTTGGAAACATCTTCGGTAATTATACGGTAAAGCTCGGCGGTAGTATGTTTTTCAGTGCGCAGGTAGGGGATGTTGCTTCGATCCAGAATCTGCTGGGTGATCATGCCGATCGGCAAGACCCCCGGAATCAGAAGCCCTACAATCATTTTGCGGTAGGCCGGGATCTGGTAAAGGTTTGCCATCGTTACCAGAAGTTCATCGCGACTGCTGGTAACGATCAGGAGGGTGGAGTCTTTCAATAATTCTGCAACCCGCTGGGTAGAGGCAGCCCCGATATGCACATGGTTTATGATGCGATGTGATTCGCGCTTGTTGCCTTGAAGAGGAATGCCCAGCAGATTGGCAACACGGCACAGGGTCGGGTTAGCCAGCACCGGATGATAGTCAAACCCGGCCAAAACCTTGAAAGGCTCATCGGCTAAACTTCGCCGCAAATAGTCCAGAGTTTTTTCACGTTTTTCAGGGATAAGCTTGTTGGTCAGAATGGCTCTGACATCAGCTCCTTCCTTTTCAAAAAGGGCCAGATTCATGTAGACCGAATCGACTACATTCCCCAGACCGCCACCGGTAACCATCAATACAGGAGCATCCAGAAGCTTGGCGATTCTGGCATTGGAGAGTTTTATTACCGAACCTACGCCGGCATGTCCGGCTCCTTCGATAATCAGAAAGTCACACTTTCTGTCCAGCTCCGCACAGGCTTCGACCACCCGTCTCTGTAAATCATCAACCGATATCTCTCCATCCACCACCTGCCTCGTCGAACCGGAGTGCAGAACCACCGGCGACATGAGGCGCAGATCTTTTCCCAGGCTGAATACCTGAGCTATCAGCGCGGCATCCTTGTCAACCTCCCGGCCGTGCAGCAGAGCCGGCTTGGGTCCAATCGGCTTGATGAAACCAACCCGAGCGTACTTTTTGCGGGCCAGATGCATCAGAAAAAGGCTGGTAGTGGTTTTTCCGGTATTCTGTCCGGTGGCTGCTATGAATATCTTACGCGCCATGACATCACCCGCTCAGTTTATTAGCTTAATTTACGCGCTGATCCAATGCGTTTCGAATGAATAATAACAGAGAAACTCATTTTATCCACTTTAATGCTGTCAGAAGGTCACTCAGGCTTGCGTCTGCAGCAGATATCTGCCCACCCAGTTCTTGACAAACTGATAGGCGGTTCTGCCGCAGCGTTTACTCTTGTCATGCGACCACTGGATTGCATCCCGCTCGAGCTCCTTGCTCCAGGGAATATTTACCTTACGCAGGCGCGACTCACGTTCAACATTCAGACGGACCGCATCAAGATAGCGATCCTGGGAGAAGGCATAGAAGGCCACCCAGATGCCGAAACGGTCGGAAAGGGATACCTTCTCTTCCATGGCTTCACTCTGCTGCAACTCGCCTTTTACAAATTTTCCTCCCAGATGATCAGACTCATACTCCGGCAACAGGTGGCGTCGGTTGGATGTGACATATATGAGAACGTTTTCGGGGGCAGAATAAACCGAGCCGTCCAAGGCGCTTTTCAGCATCTTGTAGCTGAGTTCACCGACTTCAAAGGTCAGGTCATCACAAAGCAGAATAAAGCGATATGGCTGATTTTCAACTGCGGTAAATATTTCCGAAAGGTAGATCAGATCCTCCTTTTCCACCTGAATAAAACGGAGGCCTTTGGAGCCAAATTCGTTTAATAGAGCTTTAACAAGAGAAGATTTTCCTGAACCTCGTGATCCCCACAAAAGAGCATTGTTGGCCGGCAAACCGGCCAAAAACTGGCGGGTGTTATTAATCATAATCTCTTTTTGCTCATCAACTCCCAGCAGTTCATCCAAAGTGGTAGTGTCGGTCACCCGTACCGGCTCGAGATAACCGGAAAAAGAGTGCCTACGCCAGTTGGCGGCATGACATTTTGACCAGTCTATGGGAGCTATAGCTCTGGGGAGCAGCATTTCCACCGAGCCAAGCACGCGCTCAAGTTGGGCAACAACTTCAGGTTTCAGGTTAAGCATTTTTTCTGTTCTCTCTTTTCATAGGATAGTTGATATTCCCTGCAGTTGTATTGGTTGGTAACCGGGAAGAGCCTCAAATAGAGGGTTTTTGGTATACGCTATCAGATTACTGGCTGTCAAATCAAAAAAAGTAAACAAGCTTTCTGCTACTTTTTGTTTCCGTTTTTGAAAAAATATGCGATTAGTTTGGTACAGTCGAATCAACAGAACTTAGTCTAATGCAGAGGAATCATGAAAATCATAGACAGGATAGCAGAGAACAAACCGTTTATTTCTCTCGAATACTTCCCGCCCAAGGAACATAAGGACTGGCCTGTTTTTTTTAAGACGGTAGAGCGTTTGTGCGGCCTTGATCCTTTGTTCGCTTCGGTTACATACGGTGCCGGCGGAAGCACGCACCGTGACACCCTTGAAATAGTGACGCGTTTACAAAATGAATATGCTCTTGAGGCTATGGCACACCTCACCTGTATCGGCTCCTCACCTGAAGAGGTCGTGCAATTTTTAAACGAACTATCGACAGCCGGTGTCAATAATGTACTGGCTTTGCGAGGAGATCCGCCCAACGACGCCGCGCCGGATTTTGCCCCCTGCCCAACCCTGCGGTATGCCTCTGATCTGGTCAGCTTTATCCGTTCATCCCATCCGGAGCTTGGAATCGGAGTGGCCGGTTACCCGGAGGCTCACCCTGAGTCGTCCAGTCCGCAGGCCGATCTTGCGTATCTCAAACTCAAGCTCGACAATGGCGCCGACTTCTCAATTACCCAGCTCTTCTTTGACAACAGGCTTTACTTTGATTTTGTAAAAAAGGCTCAGGCCTCTGGCATCACCAGCCCGATAATTCCCGGCATCCTGCCTGTGGTCAGCCTGAAGGTTATCAAAAGAATTGTGTCCCTGTGCGGTGCCAGCATACCGTCTGATTTTATGGCGGCACTTGAAGAGGCCGATCTGCGCGGCGGGGCGGCGGCTGTACAGAAGGTTGGCGTGGCTTATGCCCGGCGTCAGGCGCAGGAACTTCTGGATTCAGGCGTGCCGGGGGTGCATATTTACACTCTCAATCGGGCCGAAGTTGTGCTTGAGCTTGTGGATGGACTGCTGCCGCACTAAGCCAGAGCGCCGGTACAGCTGGAGCCTTCTCCCGCCGTACAGCAGTAGCAGTGCTGAGCAAGATCCATCTTTATCCCGTTCAGGCTGACATCATCTAGCTTTGAAATAGTTATTTCCGTTCCGTCGGCGGCGGTAACCGGCATTTTCAGTGCCTGATTGAAGTCACAATTATACACCTTGCCCTGCCAATCTACACTGATCAGGGTTCTGCACATAATATTTCCAGCCGCCTCAGGATTGAAACGATCAGCCAGCATCCTGAGATAGTCCGGGTAACTGCCACTCTCTTCCAGTTGTTCCCTGAATCGGCCTATCGGCGCATTAGTGATGGTAAACAGCTTGTTAAAACGGATTCCGTGACGGCCCAACAGTTCTTTTTTATATGCCGTTTCCAATTCATTCTGTCCACCTGGAACATAATCCCCGCCAGGATTATAGACCAGATTCAACTCCAACTTGGTGCCATATCCCAAAGAGTTAAGTCGCTTCAAAACATTTATACTGCTCAGATAAACCCCTCTTCCGCGCTGACTGTCAACGTTCTCCTCCAGATAACAGGGAAGCGATCCTATCACCGTTAAAGCGTGCTCACGGCAATACTCGGGCAGCCATTCCCAGCCAGGTTCGTCCATAATCGCCAAATTGCTGCGCAGCATGCGACGTTGTGCAAGCCCATCAGTCAGCTCAATCAGATATCTGAAATCGGGATTCATCTCAGGACAACCACCGGTTATATCCAGGGTAAGATCAGGATGGAGAGAGAGAAAACGGGCTACCTGCCTCATCACTTCCGGCTTCATCACTTCGGAGCCGAGACGGGAGGCATTGACATGACAATGAGAGCAGCTGAGATTGCAAAGATTGCCCAGATTAATCTGCATTGTCTGCAGATTTTCAAATGTCTCATACTCAGGATTTATCCCTTGCAGACGGTCTTTAAATAAAGGAAGCATACCTTGGCCTTAGCTTGGTTTTTCCATATTTCTGAATTTGTTGTACAGCACCGGCGTCAGCGCAAAAAAGCCTAGAAGCGCCAGAGAGCCGAGTACTTGTGGTGAAGCAATGTCAGAGAGCGAACTGACGGCGGCAAGACTTGCTCCGGCATTTACAAAAACAAACCCGCCCGGAATGATGCCGATTATTGTGCCTAGGAAAAAAGTTCGCAAAGGAAGGCGGGTCAATCCTGAGGCAAGGTTGACTAAAAAGAACGGGAATAGTGGTACCAGCCTGAGAAACAGGAGATAGCTGAAGCCACGTTCTTCCAGTTCACGATTCATCCCTTCCAGCTTGCTGCCGAATCTCTTCAGCACCCAGTCGCGCAGCAGATAGCGGGTCGCCAGGAAGGCCAGTGTAGCTCCGATAGTTGCGGCAATATTGGCGTAGAATGTTCCGGCAATTGATCCGAAAAGTGCACCGGCTGCCAGTGACAGGACGGCAGCACCAGGAAGGGAAAAGGCGGTCTGGGCGATATAGATAGCCATGAAACCGGCCACCGTGATCAGTTTGTGTGATGCGTAGTAGTCAAGGAGAATCTGGCGGTTTTCTTTAAGTGCGGTCAGCGTAAGAAATCGCATCAGGTCGAAATAAAAAAACAAAGCCATCACAACTACGGCAACTGCGAGCAGAACAATTTTCTCTTTTTTCATCTGTTGCCCCAAAGTTCCTTCAGCCGACTGTCCCGACCGCATCCGTTCCGGTAATAGGCGTAACGAAGCGGGTTCTTCTTGTAGTAATGCTGATGGTACTCTTCGGCCGGGTAAAACTCTGTGGCCTTGGATATTTCAGTTACAATAGCTTCACGGAACGGCTTGCTCTTCTCGAGAGCGGCCTTTGATTTGGCGGCAATACTGCGTTGTTCTTCCGTGTAATAGAATATTGCACTCCGGTACTGGTCTCCCGAATCACAGAACTGACGATTTTTCACGGTAGGATCGATATTGCGCCAGAACACATCCAGAAGCCTGGTGTAGGTAATTTTTGACGGATCATAGACAATCTGCACGACCTCTGCGTGACCGGTACTTCCGGCAGATACTTCCTGGTAAGTAGGATTTTTTTTGTGACCGCCGGCATAACCGGGAGTGACTGAAATCACTCCTGGAAGCTGGTCAAACGGTGCTTCCATGCACCAGAAGCAGCCTCCGGCAAAGGTTGCCTTTTCCGGAGCAGCAGCCTGTACTAAAGTGCTGGCTACCAGAAGCGTTACCATTATCAGCAGAGAACTGATAAGAGATTTCATGGAGTCCTTTCAAGGCTGTTTTTTTGATGGTTCAAACTGAAGAGACGCTGAATTCATGCAGTATCGTAGCCCGGTCGGCTTCGGTCCGTCATTGAAGACGTGCCCAAGATGCCCCCCGCAGCGCCGACAGAGCACCTCGGTTCTGCTGGAGAAAAAACTGTTGTCAACAGCGGTCTCAATGTTATTCGGGGAAATCGGAGCAACATAGCTCGGCCAGCCGGTGCCTGACTCATACTTATCCTCCGAGCGGAAAAGATCAAGACCGCAGCCGGCACAACGGTATATTCCGTGCTCCTGATTATAGGCATACTTACCTGTACCTGCCCGCTCTGTGCCTTTCTCTCTTAGGATATGAAACTGTTCCGGGGTCAGCTGTTTCTTCCATTCAGCGTCGGTTTTAACAACTTTGTCACTCATGACCAACCCTCTCTTTTCATGTGAATATACTTTGATACTGGCTCCGGAGACAGTACCGGCTGAACCGACCCGTTTGCCGGCAAAACCTGGAGAGACGACAAGAAGCAGTAAAACTATAATCAACCCTGAATACAAAACATTTCTGTTCACGCAGTGCCTCCGACAGGTCAGGCTCAGCGGCCGGTTCTCTTTGAAATGCGCCGCTTTTGAGTTTTAGTGCATGTTTCGCCAGCAGTGGTACGATAGCCGCAGTCAGAAGGAAGCCAGCGCAAATCTGGAACCAGCTCCGGCGTCAATTTGATACAGACTGGATTGATGCTGAATCTGCGTTCATAGATCGCACACCGGCGGTTGACAACATCCAGATAGCGGCAAGGGGTCTGGGTGTAAAAAATGTTGCCGCGCTCGTCCTCAATCTTCTCGAAACAGCAGAGGCCACACTGTTTGCAGCGGTTTTCCCATTCAGAATCATCAGCTCTGCTTTCAGTCATGCTGTTATCTGTTCTTCTTTTTTGCTTTTGCCAGCATCATCTCGCCCAGTGTTCCCATGCCCTTGGGCGCTTCATCAGACTTTCTGCGAAACTCGGCCATGCTGGCCTCTTCCTCCTCGGCTGCCCGGGCCGGACCGGCCAGTGCCAGAGAGAGGCGGCGGTTGGCACGATCAACACTCTCAATCTTTATTTCGACCGACTCCCCTTCTTTCAGCACTTCACGGGGATGGTTGATACGCTTGCCGGATCCCAGCTTTGAAATATGGATTAATCCGTCCACTCCAGGGGCCAGAGTTACAAAGGCACCGAAAGTGTCAAGCCTTGCCACACAGCCGGCATGAAAAGATCCTTCGGGGTATTTCAGTACAACTTGATCCCACGGGTCAGTCAGGGCGTCCTTGAGGCTCAGAGAAATACGGTCCTTTTCTCTGTCTATGACCTTGACTACCACCTGCAGCTGCTGACCGACACTCAACACATCCCGCACATCCTTTACCCGGCTCCAGCCGATCTCTGAGACAGGAATCAACCCCTCGAGCCCGCCAATATCGACAAATGCACCGAAATCCTGCAGAGAGGTGACAGTGCCGCTGACTGTCATTCCTTCGTGGATACCGGACTGCGCCTCATCGCGGAGCCGCCGCTGTTCTTCCTCCAAAATGGCCCGGCGGGATACCACAATGTTGCGCCCTTTTTCTCCATAATCACTGATCTGGAAAGTCAGGCGGGTTCCGATCAGCGCCTCAGGATTTTCTATGCGACGCAACGCAATCTGGGAATAGGGACAAAACGCTCGGGCCGTACCGCCCAGCCTGACCTCATAACCACCCTTGATTTCCTTCTCCACTACCCCTTCTACCGGCACACCGGCCCGCCAGGCCTCTTCCAGCTGGGAACTGCCCGAAGCGCCTCCTCCAAGTCTGGTCGTAAACCGCATCTCACCATGGCTTGATGAAAGGAAATATGCGGAGATGGAATCGCCTTCTTTGAGAGTGACATTACCGTCCAGGTCAAGAAACTCTTTCCGGTCAACAACCCCCTCTCCTTTCTGGCCGGTATCCATAAAAACCCATTCAGAACTTACTTTGAGTACTTTCCCAGACACCTTCTGCCCCGGTTCAAGCCAACGGCTCTGTTTTGCCGAACTCTGCTCAAACAACTCCGCAAAGTTTTCTTCGCCTGTTTCTTCTTCAGGAGAAATTTCCATATCGTCAGTCTCGATCATTTTTCCACCCTTTTTTTTGTTTGTTGTGCTTCCATAATACCTTACTAGCGGAATAAGGTACAAATATAAAAAGCCCCCGGTAGCATCAGCAACCAGGGGCTCACATTACCTAAGCAATCTGAAACTATAATCCGAGCTGTTTAAAGAAGTCATTGCCCTTGTCATCAACCAGAATGAAGGCCGGGAAGTTTTCTACTTCAATTTTCCAGACCGCCTCCATCCCCAGTTCAGGGAAGTCGATGCATTCAACTTTTTTGATATTCTCCTCGGCCAGCACGGCAGCCGGACCACCGATAGATCCCAGATAGAATCCGCCGAATTTCTTACAGGCATCAGTCACCTGCTGGCTGCGGTTGCCTTTGGCAATCATGATCAGAGAGCCGCCCTTGGACTGTAATTCGTCCACGTAGGAATCCATACGACCGGCTGTAGTCGGGCCGAATGATCCGGAAGCCTTGCCCTTGGGGGTCTTGGCCGGCCCTGCGTAGTAGATCGGGTGGTTAAGCAGATATTCCGGCAGCGGTTTGCCGCTGTCCATTATCTCTTTAAACTTGGCGTGGGCAATATCGCGGCCAACCACGATAGTACCTGAGAGCAACAGCGGAGTGGAAACCGGGTGCTTGGTGAGTTCGGCCAGCATATCCTTCATCGGCATATTCAGGTCGATTTTGACGCCATGCTCATGTTTGCCGCGGTAACGATCCGGGATCAGACGACCCGGGTTGCGGTCCATCTCTTCAACAAACAGGCCGTCCCTTGTGATCTTGGCCTTGATATTACGGTCGGCCGAGCAGGAAACCGCCATGCCGACCGGGCAGGATGCGCCGTGACGCGGCAGACGGATAACTCGAACGTCATGAGCAAAATACTTTCCGCCGAACTGAGCGCCGATGCCGAGCTTGTAGGCGGCTTCCAGCAATCTGTCCTCCAGCTCCACATCACGGAAAGCCTGGCCATGCTCATTGCCTGCCGTTGGCAGCCCGTCCAGTTCTTTGGCGGTGGCCAGTTTGACGGTCTTCATGCACTGGTCGGCACTGGTTCCGCCGATGACGAAAGCAATATGATAGGGAGGACAGGCCGCTGTCCCAAGATACTTCATCTTTTCTACCAGAAACTTGAACAGCTTGTCCGGAGTCAAAAGTGCCTTTGTCTCCTGGTAGAGCATGGTCTTGTTGGCGGAGCCACCCCCTTTGGCCATGAAAACGAACTTGTAGTAGTCGCCGTCGGTGGCCAGAATATCGATCTGGGCCGGAAGATTGGTGCCGGTGTTGATCTCTTCGTACATATCGAGCGCCACGGTCTGCGAATAACGCAGATTTTCTTCCGTGTAGGTCTTGTAGATCCCCTTGGAGAGCCACTCTTCGTCTTTGACGCCGGTCCAGATCTGCTGACCTTTTTTTGCTGCCACAGTAGCCGTGCCGGTGTCCTGACAGACCGGCAGATCAAACTGGGCTGCAATCTCGGCATTACGCAGGAAAGCCAGAGCCACACCCTTGTCGTTCATGGATGCGTCCGGGTCGGCCAGGATCTTGGCGACCTGCTCATTATGGGCCGGACGGAGCAGGAATGAGACATCTTTCATGGCTTCATTGGCCAGGATAGAAAGTGCTTCGGGACAAACTCTGACAACGTCTTTGTCAGCAAATTTCTCAACGGCAACATATTTTTCCGAACCCTCAATCTTCCGGTATTTTGTTTCATCTTTCGCAAGCGGGAACGGATCCTGGTACACAAACGGCTTGGTGGACATGTGCATTCTCCTTTTCTCAGTTGAAATATCGACACAATCAGTTGCAGGATGATGTTGTGTATACACTTTCAGGAAGTTATTTAGTAATGCAAACAGTCTGATAAATCAAGTCAAAAGACAGCTGGGCTGACATACAATTTCTAAAAACAGATAACTTGCCGGACAGTGTGCGTTGACGGTGAATAATATCTCTGCTAGGTTAGCTTCAGACGTATTGAAATGTCTACAGGATAGTACGTAACTACGATTACAGTCCGGAAAGAGACGCTCGAGTGAACCCGCGATTACCAGCCGAATGGGAAATACAGGACGGTGTACTGATGGCCTGGCCGCATGAAGGAACCGACTGGGCATGTATGCTAGATGACATCCGTCCTGTTTTTGCCGAGATAATTAAACAGATAACCCGCTTCGAGAAAGTGCTTCTGACCGCCCCTCATGCAGCCTCTGCGGCCGGGTATCTGGAAACGGCAGGTGTTGAGCTGTCCAAAGTTGCAATCTCTGAAATCCCTACCAATGATACCTGGGCGCGTGACTTTGGACCTATCACTGTTATCTACAACAACAAACCGACGTTGCTTGATTTCGGTTTCAACGGCTGGGGGCTGCAATTCCCCGCCAGCCACGACAACCTGATATCCAGAAGACTCAAGAAACTGGAAGCGCTAAAGCCCAATCTGAACACGATCGGATTAATCATGGAAGGGGGGAGCATCGAGAGCGATGGTCTCGGCACGATCATGACCACGGCTGAATGCCTGCTCTCCCCCAACCGCAATCCTCAGCTCGGCAAAAGTGAAATAGAACAGGCGTTGTCCTCCCTGCTGGGTGCCAGGCGCGTTCTCTGGCTGAATCACGGCTGGCTGGCCGGTGATGATACGGATTCACATATCGACACTCTGGCCCGCTTCTGCCCGGACAATACAATCCTATATCAGGCCTGCGACCATCCGCTCGATGAGCATTATGAACAGCTAAAGCTGATGGAAAATGAGCTGAAGGCTTTCACAGCGCCGGACGGTTCTCCATACCGTCTGTTAGCGCTCCCTTGGCCGACGGCCCGTTTCGATGAACTGGCTCACCGGTTGCCCGCGACCTACGCCAACTTTCTGGTCATCAACTGTGCCGTGCTTGTTCCAACCTACCGGGATCCCGAAAATGACAAACTCGCTCTGGAGCGCATCAGCGAGGCATTTCCGGGTCGCGAGATAATCGGCATTGACTGTCTGCCGCTGCTTGAGCAGCATGGATCGTTACACTGCATAACCATGCAGCTGCCACAGGGGGTGTTGCCATGACAACGCTGACCGTCGCTTTGATACAGCAGACCTGCAGCAGCAACAGGGAAGCCAATCTGGAAAAAAGCTGCCGAATGACCTATCAGGCGGCTGCTTCCGGAGCCGGGCTGATCGTACTCCAGGAACTGCATGCTGGCCCCTATTTCTGTCAGGTTGAAGATCCGGCCCTGTTTGATCTGGCTGAGACAATTCCGGGCCCAGCTACCGAAGTGCTCAGCAAGCTGGCTATCGAGTTGAACGTGGTAATTGTGGCCTCACTGTTTGAGCGCCGGGCGGCCGGGCTTTATCACAACACAGCCGTTGTCCTTGAAAAGGACGGTTCGATCGCCGGAATCTACCGCAAGATGCATATTCCGGATGATCCCGGTTTTTATGAGAAATTCTATTTCACTCCGGGCGACCTCGGCTTCAATCCCGTCAAAACATCTGTCGGCACTCTGGGAGTGCTGGTCTGCTGGGATCAGTGGTACCCGGAAGCGGCACGCCTGATGGCGCTGGCCGGAGCCGACATCCTGATTTACCCTACCGCCATCGGCTGGGATCCCTCCGATCCGAATGATGAGAAAGAGCGGCAGCGGGATGCCTGGATCACTGTTCAGCGCGGACATGCCGTGGCAAACGGACTGCCGCTGATCTCCGTAAACAGGACCGGCTTCGAGCTCTCCTCCGAACAGCCTGAAAACGGGATCCTCTTTTGGGGCAGCAGTTTTGTCGCCGGGCCGCAGGGAGAGATGCTGGCTGAAGCTTCAAGAGATTGCGAGGAAGTTGTGCTGGTGGATATTGATCTGGCTAGAAGCGAAAAGGTCCGGCGTATCTGGCCGTTTCTGCGTGACCGGCGGATTGACGAATACGGGGATCTGCTGAAAAGATTCAGGGATTGATATGACTATCCATGACAAGGAACTGCTGGAGGCACTTTCCAGCTCACGCATACTGACCTCAATGATAACCCCGGCGGTTCTGATCTCGGCCTGCGGGACGCTGATCTTTTCCACATCAGCCCGCCTGGGGCGTATTTTTGACCGGGTAAATGTGATGAAGGGTGAAGTCGAAGCAATTGTGACCGGAAAAATTTCATATCCAGAAGAACGTATGGCGCATCTTAGAGGACAAATTCAGCTGCAGCGGCGTAGGGCGATACTGATACAGAAAGCAATGGTATCACTATATATGGCAACAGCTCTTTTTATAGCCTCCAGCCTCGCCATCGCCGTCAACGTGGCCTACGGAAGCGCAGATTCCGCCTGGATACCGACTCTGATAGCCCTTGCCGGCGGTCTTTTCCTCTTTGCCGCCTCAGCACTGCTACTCTATGAAAGCCGCTTCAACCTGCGCTTCGTCAACCGTTCGATAGATTTCATTGAGTTTCTGGAGCAGAAAGCTGAAGAGCAGGAGAAGCAAAAAGCTCCGCCTGCTCCATAAATTTCCCTCAACCTCAACCTAACCCTGCCTCTTTAGCCAGATTCCGCCAGGCCGGCAGACTCCGCACAATCATCCCTTTGTCAACACAGTACGCAATCCTGAAAAACCCCGGGGCACCGAATCCGGCGCCCGGCACCAGGAGGATATGGTGCTTCTGGGCCAGTTTGACGAACTCAACATCATCCGCCAGTGGTGATTTCGGGAAGAGGTAGAAGGCTCCGTCCGGCACTACCATGCTGAAGCCCATCCCGGTCAGTTCCTTCACCAGCAGATCACGCTTGGCCTGATACTCGTCGATATCAACCGATTCATCCTGCAGTTTGGCCACCAGGCGTTGCATCAGTGCCGGGGCGTTAACAAAACCGAGTACACGATTGCTGAAGACCGCCCCTTCCATGAACTGCGAAGCGGTTGCCATACGCGGGTTGGCGGCCAGATAACCGATACGTTCACCCGGCAGAGCCAGATCTTTGCTGTGCGAAGTGACGATGACCGAACTTTCCACATGCGGGAAGATATTAGGGACATGTTTACCGTCAAAGGCGATGCGGGCATAGGGTTCATCGGAAATGACATAAATCAGATGACCGGTTTTTTCATGTATCTTTTTGAGGATACCTCCCAGCCGTTTGAGACCTTCGGCCGGATAGATCACGCCGGTCGGGTTGTTGGGTGAACAGACAATGATGGCCCTGGTCTTGGTTGTGATCGCCTTCTCGATGGCATCGATATCAAGCTGGAAAGTGTCATTATCCGTCCAGACCTCGACCGGAACGCCGCCATGATTGTCGATGTAGAATTTGTACTCTACAAAGAATGGGGCCAGGATAATGACCTCCTCACCCGGGTTGAGGATGGTCTTGAGCACCACGTTCAGCGCCCCACCCGCTCCGCAGGTCATGATGATGTTGTCAGCCGGAACGGCAATGCCGGAATCCCTTGATATTTTCCCGGCTACGGCGGCACGGGTCTCGGCATATCCGGCATTATTCATATAGCGGTGCATACCGGGCAGTGGGTTCTGTGCCAGAGCCAGCAGCTCGCTGTTAAATGCCTCCGGCGGTTCCACATCAGGATTGCCCAGAGTGAAATCATAGACTTTGTCGTCACCGACCTCCTGCCGTAGACGCGCACCTTCCTCAAACATACGTCGTATCCAGGATGATTTGGATATATGGCTGGCGATTTTCATGGCAATAGCCATAACTGTTCCCTCCGCAATGATATTTCTGATAGTATAAATATCCTGAAATTCTACAGTATTTTACGGAGAACTCAAATGGAAATTCCTTCCTACCCCGCTTCACGACCTCTTAACATAGCCGATAAACCTCTGCTTGACAGAGTTTTTCTTGACCTTCAGCCCCGTATTTCAGAACTGACCTTCGCAGGCCTGTACCTGTTCCGTTCCGCGCATGACTACAGGATTACCATGGTTGGTGACTCGCTGGTTATTTTGGGCAAAGGATATGATCATGCTTCATATTTTCTGCCGCCGTTTACGGGTGATGCACAAAATGCGCTGAGTACATTGTTCGCCGACAAACTTCCTCTTTACGGCGCAGACGAGGCGTTTGCAGCAAAGCATCTGTCCGGCCCTGACCTGTCCGTCTCCGAAGACCGGGATTCATCTGACTATCTGTATCTGCGCGAAGAGCTGGCCACCCTGCCCGGAAGCCGTTTCCACAAAAAGAAAAACCGGGTAAATTATTTTACAAACCGGCACTCGTACGACGTAGAAACATTCTCTGACAAGAATATCCCAGGCTGCCTTGAACTTTTGGAAACATGGGGTCGTGTGGCTGCCGGCGAAGCAAACAGATCACTGGGCCTTGAGATTGAGGCGACGTCCGAAGCCCTGAATCTGGCAGGTGAACTTGGACTGGAAGGTGTTGTAATCATTGTCGACGGAGCTGTGACTGCTTTCGCCCTGGGTGAACGACTGAACCGGGAAACAGCCGTGTGCCATTTTGAAAAAGCCAACCCTTTTATGGAAGGTCTGTCGCAACTGGTAAACCGTGAGTTCGCCAGAGTGCTGTTTACTGACTGCCGCTTTCTGAACCGTGAGCAGGACCTGGGAGAACCGGGGCTGCGAAACGCCAAGCTGTCCTACCATCCGGTGGAACTGGTCAAAAAATACCGGGCCATATCATTCCGATCTTAAAGATTTTGTTGCACTTTGTATAAAATCATAGTAGAAGTACTGCTCTTTTAAAGACGGCATCAGTGCCGAACTCTCCTTGTTCCGGGTAGGACCGGGGC
>CAZUGI010000048.1:0-19951 GCA_964619855.1 uncultured Geobacter sp.
AAGCATGCCAAAGCTCTCTGCGCAATCACCAACCCGACCACCAACTCCTACAAGCGGCTGGTGCCAGGTTTTGAAGCCCCGGTTAATATGGCGTATTCAAGCCGTAACCGTTCTGCAGCTCTGCGCATTCCTATGATGTCCACCAATCCAAAGGCCAAGCGTGTTGAGTATCGCACACCTGATCCCTCCTGCAACGGTTACCTGGCTTTTGCCGCCATGCTGATGGCCGGTCTCGACGGCGTAGAGAACAAGATTGATCCTGGCCAGCCGCTGGACAAGGATATTTACGGTCTGTCACCCGAGGAGTTGAAAGACATTCCATCGGCTCCGGGCAGTCTGGAAGAAGCACTGCAGGCTCTTAAGGACGACCATGAATTCCTGCTCAAGGGAGATGTATTTACCCCTGACGTTATTGAAAAATGGATTGAGTACAAGACCGAAGCAGAAGTCAATCCGGTTCGTATGCGTCCGGTTCCGCTTGAGTTCGAGCTGTACTACGATATCTAAAAAACAGTTGCATAAGAAATTAAACAAAGGCGGGAGCAATCCCGCCTTTGCTATTTAAACCGCCTTAAAATTGACTTTGAAGCCTTTGTCTGGTAGAAGGTTTGGCGGTTTATCAAACTTTAAGGATGTGTATGGAATCATTTTTCCTCAAGCTTTCTATTATGCTTGTTCCGGGTATGCTGGCGATAGTTTGTCATGAGGTGTCACATGGTTACGTTGCCTGGCGCTATGGCGATCCTACTGCAAAAATGCTGGGTCGCCTGACGCTGAACCCGCTCAAACACATCGACATCTTCGGCACTCTGATGATTTTTATTGTCGGGATAGGGTGGGCTAAACCGGTGCCGGTGATATCTGAAAACCTGCGTAATCCCAAACGTGATATGATCTGGGTTGCTGCTGTCGGCCCGATTACAAATATTATCCTTGCGACCGCTTCTGCGTTTCTGCTGCGCGGACTGGTTTCGGTCGGCAATCCGGCCGGTTCAGGCTCTTCACTTTCCATGCTGATCGAACCTGTTGTAATGATGCTGGCCTTCTCCGTTTACATTAATTTACTGCTTGCGATTTTCAATATGATTCCACTTCCGCCACTGGACGGCGGAAGGGTACTGGTCGGTTTGTTGCCGTACCGTCAGGCTGCCGCTCTGTCAAGTATTGAACCGTATGGCATGATACTGATCATACTGCTTGTTTTTTTTACAAATATTTTTTCTTATGTAATTTCCCCTTTACTGAACGTCGGAGTCCATCTTTTGGCCGGTCCACAGAGTGGATTAGTGCTGGGTGTGACCAGGCTGATGATGAAGTAAGAGGGTAGGGTTGTTACTGGTACAGGAAAACACCTGCATGAAAAGGAAATTGAATGAACGATCCAAGAATAGGGCGGTTTGCTGAAATTCTCGTCGATTACTCGACCAGAGTAAAAAAAGGTGACGTGGTGCTTATCAATGCCGCCGGTTTTGAGGCCATGCCTCTGGTCAAGGAGCTTTATGCCCTCTGCCTCAAGCGCGGGGCAAAATATGTTGAATACGGTTTTTCGGTACCTGAGATTGACCGCAATTTCTACAACCTTGCCAATAAGCAGCAGCTGGATCATTTTCCTCAACACAAATTGGACTTCTATAAAACAGTGACGGTCTACATCGGCATCTCCTCTGGAAACAACTCGATGGTCATGGCCAATGCCCGTCAGGAAGCAATGGTGACATATCAGAAAGTCACCAAGCCGCTGATCGATCAACGTGTCAAGCATACCCGCTGGTGCGTGACCCGCTACCCGACCCACGCCGCTGCCCAAGAAGCCCGCATGAGCCTCGATGAATACGAGGATTATCTCTTTTCGGCCTGCTGCATTGACTGGAAAGCTGAATCAAAAAAACAGGATAAATTGAAGAAGTTGATGGACAGGACAAAAAAAGTACGCATTGTTGCACCGGATACTGATCTTAGATTCAGTATTGACGGCCTCCCCGGCATCAAGTGCGACGGCCGTTTCAATATGCCGGACGGCGAGGTTTTTACTGCACCGGTCAGAGATTCGGTGCAGGGGCATATCACCTACAACTGCCCCAGTATTTATCAGGGAAAAGAGTACAACGGCATCAGATTCGACTTTAAAAACGGCAGGATTATCAAAGCCACCGCTGAGGCCGGAATGAGTACTGTGCTCAATAAAATCCTGGATACCGACGACGGCGCCCGCTACATAGGCGAGTTCTCACTCGGAATCAACCCCGGGATTCGTCAGCCGATGCGCAACATACTATTTGACGAAAAGATTTTCGGATCAATTCACTTCACGCCGGGACAGGCCTACGATGAGTGCGATAACGGTAACCGTTCAGCTGTGCACTGGGATCTGGTACGTATTCTGACTGATGGTGAGATCTGGTTTGATGATGCCCTGATCCAGAAAAAAGGCCGCTTTGTTCATAAAGACCTTCTGAGTTTGAATCCTTACTGATGGAGAGTTCTCATGACTGAGTCGCTACATCCGTTAATTGAATTTGAACACGACGATTTTGAATTTGCCGACCTGGAAGAGGAACTGCTGGTTGATCAGCGCTGCCAGCAGGTTCTCAAGCACTTTTATCTGTATCTTCAGCAACAGGGGATGCCGGCAGAACGCGCTTCAGAATTGGCCTTTAGCGCCGATCAGTATGTACGGGATTATCTGCTGGATTTTGCCCGCCAGAATCTGGTCCGTCCACAGCCGGGTATTGTCAGGAAGTTCGCCGCATCATGGTTTATCACCCATACACTTGATCCTGAAATGTCACTATTGGAGCGTCATTTAAGCGCAATAGCCGAGCTGTACCGTTTTCTGCACCGTCAGCACCTGGTTTCGGCTGATGAGCTGGCATTTATACTGGAGGAGTCGGGGCTGGTCGATTTTTACCAGAAGCGAATCGACAGTTTTATGAATATCACCGGTGACGGTTTTGTTAAGTGGGACAATGAATGTCCGGCAATTTTCTCGTGAACTGATCTGGAGCAGAAGCATGGGCTGCAAAAAACTCAAGTTGATGACTTTAGTGGTATTTGAACAGAAACATATCAGGACGGACTGGCAATTCGATTTTGATGGAGCTGTCTTTCAGAGTTTTTACAACAACCTGGCAAAAGATATGAAGAAACTCGGGATAAAACTGGAATTGGTTCGAAACAGAGATGCGATCATCATTGTGAACAGTTACGCCGACCTGTTGAACGTGGTAAAAATATCCTCTCCTGAGGATGGTCACAGCAATCAGTGTATCGGTCATATCATCGGCAAGAGCGAACACCTGGATATTCTGGAAGATATTAGAAGTGCTGTACGCCGACTCGCCTTTGCTCCCGAAACAATAGCACCCTCCGGCGAGTTTAGAAAAGTCTGCCACAATTGCGGTTGTGGATGTTAGCCTGAATATGAAAAGTTTCGCGACTGTGATCGAACAGCTGCAAGTGCATAGACGGCTTAACTATATGATTGCAAAAAGCTTCAGGTTGCTGTTAAACTACGCTTCCTGAAATCCCCTTAATCGGAGGAGATAGTGATGTCATCAGCCACAATTCCAGAAACAGTCCGTAGATTGTTAGCTTCGCAGCCGATTGAGCTGCCGATATTTCATCCCGTTGCTCTCAAGCTCCAGAAGATGCTCTCAGATTATGATTTTACCGTTGAAGAAGTCGCGCATGTTGCCAATGAAGATATGTCTCTGGCCAGCCAGATGCTTAAGATTGCCAATTCACCGATGTATATGGGGCGCTCCAAGGTAGCTACAATTAAAGAGGCTGTCATCAGGTTGGGGGCTCAGCAGGTCATAAATCTTGTTATCGCCGCCTCGCAGGCATCTGCGCATTCATCTTCCAATCCGGCTTTAGATCACTACATGAAGCAGCTCTGGCTACACAGTCATGGCTGCGCACTTGGCGCCAAGTGGCTGGCGCACTCCTGCGGCATGAGGGGGGTGGCCGACGAGACCTATCTGGCCGCGCTTCTGCATGACGTCGGCAAGTTATATCTGCTAAAGTCAATCGAACGTCTGGTGGGAGCGGGTGTGATCAGCTCCATGTTCGATGATGATCTGATCCTCGAGATTTTTGAAGCCATGCACGTTGAACAGGGTTACCGCCTGATGCAGCACTGGAATTTTCCATCGATGTACTGCGATGTAATCCGTGACCACCATGCTGAACAGTGGGATTCAGTCAACAAGATGCTTGCCATCGTTCGCTTTGCCAATCTTGCCTGCCGGCGCATCGGTCTCGGATTGAAGCATGACCCTGATCTGGCTTTGATTACCACCCTCGAAGCCGGCATACTTGACTTGAGCGATAACCAGATTTACGAGCTTGAAGCTATGCTGGAAGAATCCAGAGATGCGGATTTGCAGGGCTGACCATCTTCGCCCAGACTATTCAATTTTTGCCGGATCACACAGGTTTTCGGCGCAGTTGGCCTCGCCGCCGCAGGTGAAACAGTAAAATTTGGGATCGCTTGTTACGACGGCTATTTCCTCGTGAAGTCCGTTGCTCCTCAACATGCACAGATGTCCGTGGTGATCCGCTCCGCAGTTGCATTTCTTCTGATTTTCCATTGGATTGATGCCTTTCTTTTGTGATTTACCCCGCAAAACTGTTCCCATCCTAGCAGAAGTTATGTTAAAAGAAAACGCTTGTATCCAGGCCTGCATGAGAGGAAAGGAAAATCATTTCATGACATTCGCACCAAGATCAATTCTTGTTACAGGTGGCGCCGGCTTTATCGGCTCCAACTTTATCCACTCATTTATTTCAAATAATCCTGACTGCTACGTCACCAATCTGGACTGTCTGACATACGCCGGGAATCTGAAAAATCTCACGGCAGTCGAAGACAATCCCAAGTACCGGTTTATCAAGGGTGATATAGGTGACGCCACTCTGGTTGCAGGCCTGCTTGCCGAACAAAATATTGATGCGGTCGTGCATTTTGCCGCTGAATCCCATGTTGATCGATCCATTAGCGGCCCTGAGATATTCGTGCGGACCAACGTACTCGGGACTCAGATTCTGCTTGAGGAGAGTCGCAAACACTGGCAGTCAGGCAAAGCGCACGATTTCCGATTCCTGCAGATTTCGACTGATGAAGTTTACGGATCTCTGGGAGATACCGGTTATTTTACCGAAGTAACACCACTGGCGGCTAATTCACCTTATTCAGCCAGCAAGGCCGGTGCCGACCTTCTGGTGCGGGCCTACCATGAGACGTTCGGCATGCCGACTCTCAACACGCGCTGCTCCAACAATTATGGCCCCTACCATTTTCCCGAAAAACTGATTCCGCTCCTGATCCACAATATCATCAGCAGGAAACCGCTTCCGGTCTATGGCGACGGGTTGAACGTGCGTGACTGGCTACATGTCGGTGATCATGCAGCTGCGATCGAAGTTGTTCTGAAAACTGCCGTTTCAGGTTCCGTCTATAATATCGGTGGCAACAATGAATGGAAAAATATTGATATTGTCCATCTGGTATGTGATCTGCTTGATATCCGTCTTGACAGGGCGACAGGTGAAAACCGTCGGCTTATAACCTTTGTTAAAGACCGTCCCGGACATGACCGGCGTTATGCCATTGATGCCTCATGTCTGAAGCGTGACCTTGGCTGGGAACCGGCCTACACCTTTGAACAGGGCATCTCCGAAACTATCGACTGGTATCTTGCCAATCAGACGTGGGTGGCTGAAGTTACCTCCGGCTCATATCGAGAATATTACCAGCAGCAGTATGGCAGGGGTGCCGCATGATTCTGGTGGTGGGCGCAAACGGCATGCTGGGCCGTGACCTGATGTCGCAACTTGGGGACAGGGCCAGTGGTGTAGATATCAATGAGATTGATATTACTTCTCTTGAATCAGTCATGGGGGTCTTGCAGGGCAGTAAACCGGATGTAGTGATTAACTGCGCCGCCTTCACCGATGTTGACGGTTGTGAATCAAATCCTGATAAAGCGATGGAGGTCAACGGCGAAGGGGTCGGGTATCTGGCTATGGCCTGTCGCGAAATTGGCGCATTGCTGGTTCAGATCAGTACCGATTACGTTTTCGATGGCGGCAAGGGGATGCAATACATCGAAGATGATGCACCCCGTCCGCTTAATGTGTATGGCGAATCCAAGCTGGCGGGCGAAATGAATGCCGCCTTCTGTCCGGAGCACCTGATTGTACGCACCCAATGGTTGTACGGCCTGCATGGTAAAAATTTTGTAGAGACAATGCTGCGGTTGGCAGTCGATAAGGATGAAATCAGCGTGGTGGACGACCAGACCGGTTCCCCCACCTGGACAGTTGACCTGGCTAAAGCCATCATCATTCTGATAGAAAAAAAATGTCGCGGAATTTATCACGCTGCTAATACCGGATTTTGCTCATGGAACGAATTTGCCAGGACCATCTTTGCTGACGCCGGTTTAACTATTTCAGTTAAGTCCATGACAACGGATGAGCTGGATCGTCCTGCTCGTCGCCCGCTTTACTCTATGCTTGATTGCAGTAAATTGGCCCAAGATACCGGTTTCATCATGCCGGCCTGGCAGAATGCCCTCAGGGGGTATCTGAAAACCCGCTCAGCAGGAAAGGATCGATAATGGAACAGGGAGAACGCCCTTGGGGCACATACACGGTTCTTGATGAAAATACCAGTTACAAGATCAAGCGGATCGAGGTTAAGCCCGGTCAGCGTCTGTCGCTGCAGATGCACCACCACCGCAGCGAACATTGGATTGTTGTCTCAGGCAGTGCACTGGTGACATGCGGTGAACTTAAGCAGGTTGTAAATGTCAATGAATCGACTTTTATCCCGATCGGCCAGAATCATCGCCTGGAAAATCCGGGAAAAATACCGCTTGTAATTATTGAAGTTCAAAATGGCGAATATCTGGGTGAGGATGATATAGTCCGTTTCGATGATGACTATGACCGCTGCAGTGATATTGATGCGGGCTAATTTCGAATTTTTACAAAAATTCAGCAGACTGTTTGTCTGTCTGTTTGCTGTCGTGCTGCTTTCTGGCTGTGCCGCCACTTCTACTACGATCATTGAAGAAGAAGTGGTTACCAATCAGAAACCTATGTATTCCTATAAATCCATTGTTATCAGGGATTTTGATCTGAATAGAGAGCTGTTCACAGATGCCACGGAATCCGGAATGAGCCAGCGTGAACGCCGTTACGCAAAGATTCCGGGCGAGTTGTCAGAGCATATTGAACGGTACGTAAAGTCCCGGAGAACTTTCCAGAATGTATCCAGAAGCGGAGAGGTAAACGCTTCGACCCTGGTTCTGAAGGGGCGCTTCACACGTCTGGGACGTTTCAGGGCATCGGTTGTGGTTAATCTGTACGATGGTGCCAATGGACAGGAGGTGGCCTACTTCCGCCAGACCATGTGGGATGTGATTGACACGACTGAGACAATCAATAACCTGGGACGAGAAATTGCCGATTTTATCAGCAGGATCCAGTACAAGTAACGGAGGATTTACCGTGTATATAGTTATTCTGGCCGGTGGCTCAGGAACCAGATTCTGGCCGCTTTCAAGAACAGCCCGCCCTAAGCAGCTGATTTCAATTACGGGTGATCGCTCCATGCTGCAGCGGACTGTCGAGCGTGTGCTGCCTTTAAAACCAAGGCGGATTCTTGTTATAACCAGCCATATCCAGGCCGAAGAAACCGAACGGCAGCTGTTGCGTTATCGCAAGGTGCCGATAGACGTCATCGCCGAACCGGCAGCTAAAAACACGGCGGCTGCAATCGGACTGGCCGCGGCTATCATAGCTGCCCATGATCCTTCTGGAATTATGGCGGTACTGCCAGCCGACCATTTCATCAAAGACGAAGAGGCGCTGCGTGATACCCTGATCCATTCCGGACACGCCGCTAAGAACGGTTATCTGGTGACGCTTGGTATTATGCCGTCCCGCCCTGAATCCGGTTATGGCTACATCGAGGCCGACATGGATCTGCGTGGTGAAGGACCGTTTCCGGTCAGGCGCTTTGTCGAGAAACCACCACTTGAGGATGCCATGCGTTTTCTGGATGATGGTAATTTTTTCTGGAACAGCGGTATGTTTATCTGGCGGGCTGATACCATCCTTAAAGAGATGGAGGCATATCTGCCGGATCTTCATAAAAAACTCTCTGAGATTTCATGTACAGGAGATATGTGGGAGCTGGCCGATCTGGAAGAGCAGATTGCGCCAGTTTATCAAGGCATTGAAAGCATATCCATCGATGTCGGAGTTATGGAAAAATCAAATAAAGTCCAGGTTGTTCCGGTTGAGATGGGGTGGAGTGATGTTGGCAGTTGGAGTTCCCTGCCGGAAGTTGTGGAACCTGATAATGACGGCACCGTCTGTATAAATGCCAGTGGTCATGTCGCGATTGATTCGAGCGATTGCCTGATCTATGCCGACAACAGGATGGTTGCTACCGTAGGAGTCAGTAACCTTGTAATTGTTTCCACTCAGGATGCCATACTGGTCTGCGATCGTAACCGCTGTCAGGACGTGAAAAAAGTAGTTGAACAGCTTGCCGGATCAGATCAGACAGCATTTTTATAACTAGTTTAGTCAGTTAGCACACTCTTTTTTTAAGAGCATTGTCAACCTGGGTTTATATATTTGGTTGACCATGGAGGTGTGAATGAAGAGATCAATTCAAAACGAACTGGAAGAAATCAGAAACCACGGGCTTTACCGTTCCACCCGGCTGATAACCGGCCGGCAGTCTGAGAAAGTCATGCTTGATGGGCGGGAAGTCCTGCTGCTCTGTTCAAACAATTATCTGGGATTGGCCGAACATCCTGCTCTGGCGGCAGCTTCCATGCGTGCGATTGAGCGCTATGGCGTCTCAAGCGGAGCCTCCCGTCTGGTGTCCGGCACCATGGAACTTCATGAAGAGCTGGAAAAAACAGTGGCATCTTTCAAGAAAAGTCAATCAGCCCTGATATTCAACAGCGGACATGCAGCCAATACCGGCATCATCCCTGCTCTGGTCGGTCGGGGCGATGCCGTATATTCCGACCGTTTGAACCATGCCAGTATTGTTGACGGGATCAGGCTCTCAGGTGCGCGGCTGTTCAGGTATGCTCATAACGATTATCTGCAGCTGGCTGGGATGCTTGAAAAGCAGAGCGGCTATGGCCGCACTCTGATTGTCACAGACGGTGTTTTCAGCATGGATGGTGATCTGGCGCCTTTGACGGAGCTGGCGGCTCTTAAACGGAGACATGATGCCCTGTTGATGGTGGATGACGCCCATGGCAGCGGGGTGTTGGGGCCACAGGGGCGAGGGAGTGCGGAACTGTTTGGAACGGCTGATGAAGTTGATATCAAGATGGGAACCTTCGGCAAGGCGCTGGGCAGTTTCGGAGCCTATGCCGCAGTCTCCGCCGAACTGCGCGAGTTGCTGGTTAACCGCAGCCGCAGCTTTATCTTTTCTACTTCACTGCCACCCTCCGTTCTGGCGGCGTCTCTGGCTGCGGTGGAGCTTGTGCAGTCTTCTGAAGGGGATCTGCTCAGGGAGCGATTACATGCAAATTCCGCGGTTTTCAGAAAAGGATTAAAGGATCTGGGTTTTTCAGTACCGGAAGGCTCAACCCAGATCATACCGGTAATAACTGGCGACACAGAGATCACCATGCGTTTTTCCGAAGCGCTGCTTGAAAAAGGCATTTTCGCTCAGGGTATTCGCCCGCCGACCGTGCCGCGCGGCTCCTGCCGGATTCGTTTCACAATCATGGCGACTCACCGAATGGACGATCTTGAAAACGCGCTTGAAATTATTGGAAAAGCCGGTGAGCGGCTTGGAGTTGTGTAATGCCGTTTTTTGAGAATCGGTCCGGAGAAAAGCTCTGGTACGAAGATACAGGCACAGGAACTGCGGTTGTTCTTGTTCATGGATGGTGTATGTCCTCGGCTGTCTGGCAATTCCAGTACAAGGGGCTTGAACATGCATACAGGCTGATAGCACCTGATTTGAGAGGACATGGAAAATCAGGGATGACACCAGGATCTCTCGATTTTGAAAGCTTTGCCGCTGATCTGGCTGACCTCTTATATGGACTTGGCCTATCCAACATAATTCTGGTCGGGTGGTCAATGGGCGCCCAGATAGCCATGCAGGCATATAGCGGTATCTCTGATTGGTTGGCTGGTCTTGTACTGGTATCTGCAACGCCATGTTTTTCAGCAAAACCAGATTTTCAGTTCGGTCTTCAGCGCAACGAGACAGCCGGAATGAGAATCAAAGTTGACCGTAATGCCAGGCGGGCACTGGATGGCTTTCATGCACGCATGTTTGCGGAGGGAGAATTTGAGAATCAGCAGAGTTCCGGTCACATCCGCTCTCTTCTGGACTCAATAGTTCCGCCGGAAACCAGTGCCACTCTTGCCGCACTGGATTCTCTGGCAGCGGCGGATATGCGCAGTCTGCTGCCACTTATTACAGTTCCGACGCTTATAGTGAATGGTGACAGCGATAAGATCTGCCTGCCGCAGGCTTCCGACTATCTTGCGGAGAATATAGCTGGCGCCCGGCATATGGTTTTTCCAGGCTGCGGGCATTCACCATTTTTGACCAGACATATTCAATTTAATGCAGAAATAGACGGATTCGCGGAAAGCGTAAGTAAACAGGATGTCTGATATCAGAAAAATAGCGGATGCTTTTCACAGCAGGGCTGCCGAATATGACCAGCACGTGGCGGTTCAGAAAAGAGTTGTGAGTAATCTTGCTGATTATGTTGAGTTGCATCTCAAGAAAATCCCTGACACTATTCTGGATGTCGGCTCCGGTACAGGGTCTATGCTGTACAGATTGAAGTCTTTTTATCCTGAAGCCGCTCTGTACGGCGTTGATTTGGCGCATAATATGTGTCTGCGCTCTGTTTCAAAGCTGGGCGGAAATTGTCTGGCAATAGTTGCCGATGCAGAAAACCTGCCGATTGCCGATCGCACTATTGATCTAGTGGTATCAACTTCAGCTTTGCAGTGGGCGGGAAGTATTTCCAGGTCACTGCAGGAGATGAGGAGGGTTGTAAAGCCGGGCGGCACACTCTGCATAGCCTTTTTTTGTGAAGGGACTCTTTTCGAACTGCAGCGCAGCATTAGGGAGGCGGACAGTGACCACGGTGATGCAGGTGATGTTGCAACTGCCCGGCTGCACCGTTTCCGGTCACTCGATGAAGTGAAGTCAATTCTTGAAAAAATGGACTTTGAACAGGTTATTCTGCGCTCTGAAGCAGAAATCGAGTGGCATGACGACCTTACCTCTCTGTTGCGATCAATAAAAAAGATCGGGGCAGGAGCGGTTGCAGGAGGCTCGGCTATCGGTCTTGGATGGCGGGGTGTTATTAACAGAGCGGCGCGTTTTTATCGTGAAAATTTCGGTCAGGATGGGAGGATTCCTGCCACATACGAGGTTCTGTACCTATATGCAAAAACTCCTGAGTCTACAGAGCAGCAATTATTCTCTGGGCCAGCGGATTGACGACGCTGTAATGCATTTCCACCCCTTCCCGCCTTCCTTCAATAATGCCTTTGTGTTTAAGTAGAGCCAGGTGTTGCGATACCGTTGCCTGTGGCAGGCCTAAACATTCCCAGATATATTTTACGTTACACTCTCTGGAGCAAAGCCCGGCAACTATCTTGAGACGTACCGGGTGCCCAAGTACCTTCAGGACATCTGACTCTGATTTAAACTGCCTGCCCTTATCAAACTCCATGACTGCGGCCCCCTGTTGCTAGTTTCATATGATCATATATATGGATTTAATTTAGTCAACCGGAAACACCGGAAAAAAGAGTCAAAACGGTATCGCACTATCCAAACAGTTGCCTGCTCAGATGGCATGCCGCGCTATGCGCTTCGGCATATTCCGATAATTGCGGAGATTCGGTCCGGCATCTGTCCGTGGCGTGGCTACAGCGTGGGTGGAAGCGACAGCCTGCAGGTATGTGTGACGGTGAGGGCAGGTCGTCGTGCAGTAATGTGACGCTGCCGTTTGCGGAGGCAGTATAACCCGGTATGGCAGCTATCAATGCTTCAGTGTAGGGGTGCCTGCAGCGACTGAACAATTCAGAGGCGGGAGCACTTTCTACGACAGATCCGAGATACATGATAACTATCCGGTCGCAGACGTGCCTGAGCACCATCAGATTGTGTGAAATGATCATCATTGAGAGACTGAAATCAGTCTTCATCTGCATCAATAGATTAATTATCTGCGCCTGAATGGATATATCCAGTGAAGATACCGGTTCATCGGCGATCAATATTTCAGGGCTTGCGGCCAGTGCGCGGGCGATACCGATTCTTTGCCGCTGGCCGCCTGAAAATTCATCTGGAAAGCGGTTTACCAGATCAGCATCCAGACCCACTGTTGCCATAATCCTGGCTACCTCGCTCCTTTGGGAGGATGCTGACAGTCCCGCGATCTGCAAAGGCTCAGAAATGCTGTCACCAATTCGCATGCGCGGATTTAGTGAGGAGAAGGGGTCATGAAAGATCATCTGGGTGCTGCGGCGGAAATCCATGTATTCATGTACAGAGAGACCGGAAAGTGGTCTGTCACGGTAGCTGACAGTTCCTCCATCCGGAACCATGAGCCCTGCCATGACTTTGGCCAGGGTGGATTTGCCGCAACCTGATTCTCCGGCAATTCCAACTGTCTCCCCCGGAGCGATATCAAGCGTAACATTATCCAAGGCGGTCAGCAGAGCATCTGACGCTTTCCTGGATGATATTCTAAATTTTTTCACCAGGCCGGCTCCGGCCAGTATCGATGGAGTTTTCATGGGTATTTCCAGCAACGCACAAAGTGCGAAGGTGCAATTTCGCGCAGCTGTTGCGTTTCGGTGAAACAGCCATCGGAAGCTGCCGGACAGCGTCCGGCAAAAGCACATCCTGCAATACAGGAATTTATCCCGGTCATTTGGCTTGCCAGAGTTTTAAGGAGTTTGCCCGGCTCGGCATATTGAGGAAGAGATGCCAGTAAGGCCTGAGTGTAGGGATGCCCCGGAGATGTAAGCAGTATCTTGGTGGGAGCAGATTCCACTATCTGCCCGGCATACATGACAAAGGTGTGATCCGAACGTTCGGAAACGATTCCAAGATCATGAGTAATGAGTAGCATTGCGAGACCGGTTGAACGGCGGAGTCTGTCCAGAAGCTCAAGAATCTGGGCCTGGATTGTTACATCCAGTGCGGTGGTTGGTTCATCCGCGATCAAAAGTTCCGGGCTGCAGGCCAGAGCCATTGCAATCATCACACGCTGGCGCATGCCGCCGCTAAGCTGATGCGGATAGTCACGCATCCGCTCTCCTGCTGAAGGGATACCCACTTCAGTGAGGAGGTCTACCCCTTTTTCAAATGCGTCGGAACGGGATAGTCGGCTGTGCAGTACCAGCGGCTCGCATAATTGGTCGGATATGCGCAGAACCGGATTCAGGGAAGTCATCGGCTCCTGAAATACCATCGATATATGACGCCCCCTGACTGCCCTCATCCCATCATCCGAAAGAGTCAGCAGATCAAGGCCGTCGAAGATTATTTCACCGGATTTGATGAGTCCGGGCGGCGGCACGAGCCGCATTATGGATAGTGCCGTAATTGATTTACCTGATCCGGATTCTCCGACCAGCGCCAGCACTGCTCCCTTCTGCAGTGAAAAGCTGACACCACGCACCGCCTCAACAATTCCTTGAGGTGATGGAAAGGAAGTATTCAGATTATTGATTGAAAGCAGGGCAGGCGCAGTGAAATCTGACATATGAGCGTTAGGTGGCTGTATCAGGAGTAGTTTGTGGCATTGTAGTAAAGGGGGGCATCCTTGAAACGTGACTGAAAGAAAATTCCCTCTTCGAGAATGGATGTAAAAATATCAACTATGGCGGGGTCGAACTGTGTGCCGGCATTATCATCCAGTTCCGCAATGGCGGCTTCCAGGGTCAGGGCCTTGCGATAGGGCCGGTCGGTAGTCATGGCGTCAAAAGCATCGGCTACGGTAAGTATACGTGATTCTAGCAGCTGTTCACTGCTTTTTATATGATGGGGGTAGCCCATCCCGTCATAGCGTTCATGATGCTGGCCGATACAGGTGCGGACATCCTGAAGAAATTCGATTGGTTCCAGAATCTTCATGCCTATTGTCGGGTGCTGCTGCAGTTCGTGCACATCGCCGGAAGTAAGCTTACCTTCCTTATGCAGGAGGCTCAAATCGATGCCGATTTTACCTATGTCGTGCAGGATGGCGGCCCGTTCGAGAATCTGCAGGCGGTCACCTGACAGATTCAGTCTCCGTCCGATCTCCAGGCTGTAGCGTGTCACCCGTTCCGAATGTCCTCTGGTATAGCTGTCGCTGGCTTCTATGGCAGATACCAGTGCCTGGATGGTGTTCAGGTACGTTTGCTGCTGTTCTTCGTACAGGGTGGCATTTTTGATGGCGATAGCTGCCTGGGCGGCGATTGTGATCAACATCTCCATCTCATCCTGGCAGAACTTTGAATTGTCAATTTTGTTGACAACACTGATTGTGCCGATGATTTCATCTTTTACGACCAACGGAACGCATATCAAGGATTTACGCTCGTAGCCCAACGCGCTGAATACATCGAACTGGGGGGCTTCGTTGATATCCGCAATCAGCAGGGGCTGGCGATTGTTTATTACCCAGGTTGAAACGCTGGAATCCGTCATCGGTATAGCTTTTTGAGGGGCTATAAGTTTGCCGTTACCGATCAGGTTAGTGACGTTCAGCATTTTCAGGTCTTTGTCGTACAGGATGATATAGCCGATATGAGCCTTGAGGGTTGTGGTGGTGGAGCGGACGATCAGATTGAAAAGACGATCGATGTCCATGGTAGAGTTGATTGCAAGGCCGATCTTGTAGATGGTTGACAGATGCTCTACCACATGCTCCAAATTTGCATTCTTCTGCTCAAGCTCAGACGCAAGGTCCGCAATGGTATAGTTTGCGCGCTCCACTTCTTCAATTCGCTCCTCCATCGATACGTTGAGGTTTTCAATCTCTCGTAACTGTTCCTCCAGTTTCTGATTCATCAACTGAGTGTCGTGCAGGTGAGATAGTTTCTCCTCTGCTCTTGCAAGCTCACGTTCGCTTACTACAGTCGTATCCAGCAAGTCTTTAAGCTTGGCAGTCATGAGATTGAAGTGCTGCGACAGAAGATTCATCTCGTTTGAGCTTCTAATTGAAGTGGTAACGTCAAAATTGCCCTGTTCAACCTGCTGCATGGATTTGATTAGTGTATGGATGGGATGATCGACATAAAAAATTAAAAATGAGAATAATGTGCCTATGATCAGTAAAATAATGATTGCTGAAGTGAATATGGCATTTTTTCGGCCGATATTAATGTATCGGGTGAGATCGTCAAGTGCGATTTCGGCTTCTATGAAGCCTATATAAGGCTTCTTAGAGTCGTGGCAGCCATGGCAGTCTACTGTATTGGCAATTCTGGTATATGAATCAAGCTCGTTTTCATCATTGGAAAAATAAAAATGCTCACTCTTGGAGTTTGCCAGCCGGCTGCGCTCTGCCGGAGAAAGAAAGTTGCCTATTTCAAGTCTGTCAGCGGAGTGGAGAATCTTTCCGTTTTCATCCACGACCCGCAGTGCCTTGATATGGTCCTGTGATTTTACTTTGGAGAGGATATCATTTACGGCGGTAGAGTGCCCGGATTTCATGGCACTCTGAATGTTGGACGTGATACTTGCAATCAGTACCAGAGAGCTCTTCTCAGTGATATGTTCGACCATGGATTTCTGCTCATTGTAATTGCTCCAGGCGGCCAGAGAAATCACAACGACCACGATAATGGCTACCAGGCCGACAATTTTTACTTTAAGCGAATTTATGATCACGGAACTCTCTTGCAATCAGAGTTATTCATGCAACAAACGCCATATACAGCACTACATAAAGGTTATTTGGCGAAACTACAATATTATAGGACACTTATATTGAACCGGCCCCGCAACAAAACCCGTGGCACAAAACCACACAGCTACAGATAGTTAAGAATTCGTCCCGTGCAAACTTGTGGTTAAAATGCTGCACAAATTAAGGATTCATTCATACCAATATGCAGTAATATAACTGTGTATTCAGCATGTTATACAGTATTTGTGCCAAGATTATATGGTCGTAACATAATGGTATGGATTCAAAATCATATCGGAGATCCAAGGAATCAAAATAATTGACACAGCGGTTCGTTGTGTGGTCTTATCTACAGGTTTTGCGATCATCCACTATGCGCCACATAATCGTTCTCCTCGTCATCTTTTCAGGGCTTTTGCCTTGGTCTGGCACGAGTGATACGAGAGCTTCTATTTCGGATGAGTCAATCCGGATTGCAATTGTCAAGTCCGCTCCTGAAGTGACCATTGCGGGGGATGGACTTCTGATAGTAAGCGGGACGGGTGAGGCTGTGTCTCTTCCGGCACCGGTAAACGTAAAGCCTGCTAAAGACGGTTTGATGGCGGGCGGGAAGTTGTTTCGCAAGCTCGTGTTTTCAGCTTCAACGGCGGTGTATGTAAATAACAAGCCTTATCGAGGCCTTGCTGAATTGTCACTTTCAGACAGAGGCGTGCTGGTTATTAATCAGTTGCCGTTGGAGGATTACCTGGTCGGGCTGATTAATTGTGAAATTTCTTCAGCCTGGCCGATTGAAGCTGTAAAGGCACAGGCTGTAATAGCCAGAACATACGCCCTGAACCGCAAGGCCGCCCGGGCAAAATCACCCTATCATATGGAATCGTCCGTCATAGATCAGGTGTACGATGGATGTCTGATAGAGGACAGTCGAGCACGGCGCGCTGTTTCGGAGACTGAAGGAGAGGTTCTGGTCCACGGTGGGTCGGTGATTCAGGCTTTTTATCATTCCACCTGTGGTGGAAAAACCGAAGCAGCCGAGAACGTCTGGGGCTCTGCACTGGCTTATCTGAAATGTGTGGATTGCCAGTACTGTCTGACTTCATCCTCGTCTTCAGCACTATGGGATCAAAAGCTGAGTTTGACCGAGATAGAGGAGCGTTTGCGCACTGCCGGTCACAAACTGTCAGGACTTACCGACATCAGACCCGGCGCCCAGAACTCTCGCGGCCGTCTTAAACAGGTTGTGTTGGTGGCGACCAGGGGCGGATTATCACTGAGCGGCGATCAGTTTCGTAAAGCAATCGGTTATGGCGTTATCAAGAGTACCCGTTTCACGGTGAAAGTAGCTCAGGGTGAAGCCGTATTTTCAGGCATCGGCAATGGTCACGGAGTGGGATTATGCCAGTGGGGTGCCAAGCAGCGCTCACTTGATGGTTTTGGTTATGGGGAGATACTTTCTTATTACTATCCCGGCACAGAGCTGAAAAAGTTCTCTGACATCTGATAAAAGCTGAATTCTATGCTAGTAAAAGACTTCTTGTATTCTCTGCCGCCAGAGTTGATTGCCCGCCATCCGACTCCCGAGCGTGACGGTTCGCGCCTGATGATTCTTGACCGCCGAAACGAAACTGTCTCGGAGGACAGCTTCAAAAATATTGCCGGATATCTCCGCTCCGGAGATCTTCTGGTGATGAATGATACAAAAGTCATTCCGGCGAGATTGTTCGGCACCAAACCTTCCGGTGGGAAAGCCGAGGTTTTCCTTCTGCGTCGTTTTGCCGGTGCATCTGAACAGTGGGAATGCCTGTTGCGGTCTTCAAAAAAATTTAAAACCGGTCAGGAGATTCTGCTCGGGTCCGGCATGAAAGCTTCTGTACTTTCGCGCTTTGGATCGGAAAACTGGCGGGTCGAGTTTTCAGGTCCCGAGCCGTTTGACTTGTGGCTGGAGAGAGAAGGGCACATTCCGCTGCCTCCCTATCTTCAGCGGGATGACTGTCCGGAAGATCGCGAGCGTTATCAGACTGTAGTGGCACGAAATCCGGGTGCTGTAGCTGCACCGACAGCAGGGCTTCATTTTACGCCCGCTCTTCTTGGGTTGTTGGCTGCAAATGGAATTGAGACCGTCTTTCTTACGCTGCATACCGGGTTGGGTACATTTCAGCCGGTACGGGTTGAAAAAGTCGAAGACCACATGATTCACTGTGAGCGCTTTGTCATTTCTCCTGAGACTGCATCAGCCATAAACCGAACAAAAGCTGCGGGCGGGAGGGTCATAGCAGTCGGTACGACCAGTGCCAGGACTATTGAATACTCTGCCGGAGCTGCCGGAATTGTGACAAGCGGCGAGGGAGAGGCGGATATTTTCATGTATCCCGGATACGATTTCAAAGTGGTAGACGCCCTGATAACAAATTTTCATCTGCCAGAGTCGACGCTGCTCATGCTTGTGTCCGCCTTTGCAGGAAGAAATTTTGTTCTGGATGCCTATAAAAAAGCTGTAAACAGAAATTTCAGGTTTTACAGTTACGGCGACGCGATGTTCATTTTCTGAGAGGTTATGTGTCTGAAACGTTTTCCGTAATTCATCAAGATGCATCATGCAATGCCCGGCTTGGCTCTTTGAAAACAGTCCACGGAGTGATCGATACGCCGATTTTCATGCCGGTGGGCACGAATGCCACCGTCAAGGCGATGACCCCCGAGGAATTGCAGGCTGTTGATGCCAGAATCATACTCGCGAACACCTATCACTTATACCTGAGACCCGGTCACAGGCTTGTGGAGCAGATGGGCGGGCTGCATAGATTCATGAACTGGAATGGTCCTATCCTCACCGATAGCGGCGGCTTCCAGGTATTCAGCCTTGGGGAACTGCGAAAAATCAGTGAAGAGGGGGTCAGGTTTCAGTCGCATATTGACGGCTCTTATCATATGCTGACGCCCGAGCTTGCGGTGCATATTCAAGAGGCTTTGGGCGCGGATATAATCATGTGTTTTGATGAATGTCCGCCAGCAACTGCGGATTATGATTATGTCAGTCGCTCCCTTGAGCTGACTGCACGCTGGGCTGATCGCTGCAAAAAAGCACATACGCGTGAAGATCAGCAACTGTTCGGCATTATTCAGGGTGGCATGCATAATGATCTGCGAGCCCGGAGCATAATGGATATATGTTCGATCGGTTTTGACGGTTACGCCTTGGGCGGCCTTTCGGTTGGTGAAGAGAAGGAGCAGATGTACGGCGTGATGGAATGCTGTTCTCCTCTTTTGCCTCAGGATTCGCCACGATACATTATGGGTATCGGCGCTCCGGAAGATCTGATTGAAGCCATCTGGCACGGGTATGATATGTTCGATTGTGTCATGCCCACCAGAAATGCCAGAAATGGAATGCTTTTCACCAGTCAGGGGCGTATTAACATTAAATCCAAGATGTATGAGGAGGATGCCGGCCCGCTTGATCCGGAATGCAGTTGCAAGGTTTGCAGAAATTTTTCGCGTGCGTATCTGCGGCATCTGTATCGGGCCGGTGAAATTCTGGCGTCACAGTTGAATACCTATCATAATCTACATTTTTATCTGGACCTTATGCGCAGAGCAAGGGGGGCTATACAGGAAAACAGGTTCAATTTATTCCGGCACCAATTTATATCTACTATGTCTAGAAACAACAACTTGAAGGAGGATAGTTAAATGTTAGGATTAGCTTTTGCAATGTCAGGTCCCGCAGGCGGCGCGGCAGCAGGTCAGGCTGGAGTGGGCATGGCCGCCTTTCAGCAGATAATTCCGCTGGTATTCATGTTCGCCATTTTTTATTTTCTGCTGATCCGTCCCCAACAGAAGAAGGCCAAAGAGCATAAAGCACTGCTGGATGCCATGAAAAAGGGAGATAACGTTATCACCGCCGGTGGCGTTCATGGTAAGATTGCGTCTGTTGATGACGATATAGTTTCTCTTGAAATCGCCCCCAATGTGAATATCAAGATTGCGAAAAGCTATATCGCTGCAATGAAAAAATA
>CAZUGI010000049.1:0-19483 GCA_964619855.1 uncultured Geobacter sp.
GTGCCGCTAGCAGAGCCTCAACCAGCTACTGGTTGTAATTGACGGTTTTGAGTCCACCTAAGGTGTTATTCTGTGCGCCGCTACCAACCGTCCGGACGTCCTGGTTCCGGCTCTTTTGAGACCGGGCCGCTTTGATCGTCAGGTGGTTGTGCCACGTCCGGATGTAAAGGGTCGTGAAATGATCCTCAAGGTTCACTCCAAAAAAGTACCGCTGGCCGATTCGGTAGATTTGGCTGTTATTGCCCGGGGGACCCCCGGTTTCTCCGGTGCCGATCTGGCCAATCTGGTAAATGAGGCCGCTCTGCTGGCGGCCAGACTGAACAAATCGATTGTTGAACCAAGTGACTTTGACAGTGCCAAGGACAAGGTCCTGATGGGAGCGGAACGCCGCAGCATGGTTATCTCAGATGTAGAAAAGAAGAGTACCGCCTACCACGAAGCCGGTCACACCCTCGTGGCAAAACTGGTTCCCGGCACAGATCCGATTCACAAGGTTTCCATTATTCCCCGCGGCCGGGCTCTGGGTGTCACCATGCAGCTGCCGATAGAAGATAAGCACAGCTACTCACGCGAGTCACTTCTGGCCCGTATAGCTGTTCTGATGGGAGGGAGGGCAGCTGAGGATCTGATCTTTAACACCTTTACCACCGGTGTCGGTAACGACATTGAACAGGCCACCGATATGGCACGCAAGATGGTCTGCGAGTTGGGCATGAGTGACCGGATGGGACCGCTCTCTTTCGGCAAGAAAGATGAATCCATCTTCCTCGGGCGAGAAATGGCGTCTCATAAGAATTATAGTGAACAGACCGCCGAGCGTATCGATGATGAGATCAAACGGATTGTTGATGAATCCTACGAACGGGCACTGAGCCTTTTAAAAACCAATATCCAGACACTGCACAACCTTTCTGAAATCCTCATAGAACAGGAAAATCTTTCAGGAATTCAGGTAGATGAGATTATCTCTTCAGGCAAACTGATCATTCCGGAACATGAGGAATCGGCTGCTCCGGTTTCAACTGAAATCGAAGCGCCGCATACCGATATTCAGGCATAGCATGGAGCCGTTTTCGGCCAGAGCCTTGGCAATCAGTACGCCTGAACAGGCCAGATTTGAACTGGAACGGATCGGGGCTGATCCGGCCGGCGTGACAATGATGGCTGGAAAGATGTTTACCCGCTGTCTCCGGGTCAATTCCCTGCAGTGTCGACAGGCTAATATTCTTAAGCAGGAGATGCTGGCGATAGGCGGCGACGCGGCCGTAGCAAGAGGAACTGTGGCCTGCAGCATTGACCGTACCGACACCATACTGATCGGCACCGACAAGCAGTTGCGACTGCTGTGCGGGAAGCTCCTGGCGCAGCCGTTTGGCCTGCCGGCTCTGGCATCAACTCTGACAAAACTGCTTGATGATATCAGCCGACCGTCCGGAAAATGGTGCACACCAAGACGGGAGTTCTCATTACAACGGCCTCTCATAATGGGCATTCTCAACCTTACACCGGATTCTTTTTCGGATGGCGGCCGTCATAATAACCATGAATCTGCAGTCGAACATGCCATCAAAATGGAGGCAGACGGCGCAGACATCATTGATATTGGCGGTGAAAGTACCAAGCCGGGGGCGCAACCGGTTTCCGCCGATGAAGAGCTAGACAGGATTATGCCGGTCCTTGAAAAGCTTTCCGGCAGATTACAATGCGCCATATCTGTGGACACTTGGAAGAGCGGGGTCGCGAAGTCGGCCCTGTCGGCAGGAGCAGAGATCATTAATGACATAAGCGGTTTGGGCTTTGACCCCGGAATGGCCAAAGTTTTAGCCAGTGGTAATGCAGCCGTTGTTTTGATGCACACCCGCGGCAAGCCGGATAGTATGCAGTCCGACACTGAATACGTAGATCTGATGGATGAAATCGCAACCGGACTTCGTGATTGTGTTGCGAAAGCCTCTTCAGCCGGTATTAAAAATGACTGTATTGCAATCGACCCCGGTATCGGATTTGGAAAGGATACTGCTGGAAATCTCGAAATACTGAGGCGGCTTAGTGAACTGAAAAGCCTGGGGTTGCCGATTCTGGTCGGTACGTCACGAAAATCCTTTATTGGAACCGTTCTGGGAGAGGCGTACGCATCCGAGCGCCTCTATGGAACTGCAGCAACGGTGGCTCTGAGCGTTGCCAACGGAGCTTCAATTCTGCGGGTTCACGATGTTAGAGCAATGCGCCAGACAGCCGATATGGCCCGCGCTATATCACAAATCTGAATGATTCCATACCGTTACACCAAAGGTAAATCATGGCTCTGTTTTCTGACAGCATTACGCTGCTAGATCTCTGCGACGAACTGCTTGTCGCTGGTCTGGTGTTTTTATGTGCCCTGATCATCAGAAAAGAAGCCGCCATTCGGCTTATTGCTGTACTGGCAACCCTGTATGCAGCTAAAACCATAACCCGTGCAGTCGGACTTGATTCAACAGCGGCTTTCTTCCAGACACTCCTTTCCTCATCTCCCATAATTCTGGCCGTAGTTTTTCAAAGTGATGTCAAGCGGGCTCTGTTTTCATTCTGGAAAAGCCATAAACCCTCGAGCGGCGCCGATAACAGTGAACTTTTGACAACTGTTGACGAGTTGTCAAAGGGTCTGCATGAGCTTGCTGACAGACGGATAGGTGCTCTGATTGTTATTGTCCGCCAGATGTCGATTGATCATCTGGTGCAGGTTGGAACTGAAATAGATGCCAAGGTTACCAGCGAACTGCTCAATTCCATCTTTCTCCCCTACTCTCCCATTCATGACGGTGCGGTCATCATCCAGCGAGAGAAAATCACCAGTGCCGGCTGCTTCCTGCCACTGTCCCAGAACCCGGATATTGCCAAGAGTTTCGGTACACGCCATCGGGCTGCCCTAGGCATATCCGAACAGACTGATGCACTGGTGCTGGTAGTCTCTGAAGAAACTGGTAAAATATCCATCGTCCACGACGGTAAAATAACCTATGATGCCGATCCGGACGAAATTAGAAGACTTTCCCGCAAGGCGATCGAGGGCAGGCGTGCCTCGCGGACCCAGGTTGTGGGGGAACATTGATTTTATGGCAGGAGAAACTCTGATATGAAAAAACTGTTTGGAACTGATGGGGTACGAGGCGTCGCCAATGTCTATCCGATGACTACCGAGATGGCCATGCAGCTGGGAAGAGCGGCGGCGTACATTTTCAAGAGCACCAGTAAACGCCGGCACAGAATCGTGATCGGAAAGGATACACGTCTTTCAGGATATATGCTGGAGAATGCGCTGGTGGCCGGCATCTGTTCGATGGGAGTGGATGTTCTTCTGGTCGGACCACTGCCGACGCCCGGTATTGCCAACATCACTTCTTCGATGCGCGCCGATGCCGGTGTAGTTATATCCGCTTCACATAACGCTTTTCAGGACAACGGCATCAAATTTTTTTCAGCTGACGGATTCAAGCTTCCGGATGAAGTTGAGCTGAAGATAGAAAAGTTGATTGAATCTAAAAAAATTGACGCCCTGCGCCCGACCGCTACCGAGGTCGGCAAGGCCTTCCGAATTGACGACGCAGCCGGTCGTTACATCGTGTATTTAAAAAACACCTTTCCGCAGGAGATGGATCTGTCCGGCCTGAAAATCGTTCTGGATTGCGCCAACGGGGCTGCTTATAAGGTCGCTCCGGCTGTTTTTGAAGAGTTGGGAGCCGAAGTTATCTCGCTCGGGGTTTCACCCAACGGCACCAATATCAACGCCGGTTGTGGATCAACCTGCCCATCGGTTATCAGCGAGGCCGTCAAACAGCATCGCGCGGATATAGGTATTGCACTGGATGGTGATGCCGACCGTGTGATTGTCTGCGACGAATTCGGCAATGAAGTCGATGGCGACCACATTATGGCCATCTGTGCCAGCGATATGCTGAAACGCAGGCTGCTCAAGAAAAAGACTCTTGTGGCGACAGTCATGAGCAACATGGGGTTGGATATCGCGCTTCGCAAATCGGGAGGCAAAATTATAAAGACCGATGTCGGCGACCGTTATGTAGTCGAAGCGATGCGCAAAGGCGGCTATAATCTGGGTGGAGAACAGTCCGGACATATGATTTTTCTTGATTATAACACCACCGGCGATGGCATCCTCTCAGCCCTGCAACTTCTGGCCGTCATGCGGCGTGAGGGGAAAACCCTCTCTGAACTGGCCGAGATCATGATACCACTGCCCCAGGTGTTGGTAAACACCAGGGTGAGGGAAAAAAGGGATATTCTGACCATTAGTGACGTTGCTGCAAAAATCAGGAGCGTTGAACAGAGTCTGGGTAACGAAGGACGGGTTCTGATCCGCTATTCCGGCACTGAACCGCTATTACGGGTTATGATCGAAGGGCAGGACAAGTATGAAATCACTACCTGGGCCAATGAGATCTGCGAGCTTGTTAAAAAACATATCGGAGAGAAATGATGGCAAAGCTGGGATTGAATGTCGATCATGTAGCTACCGTGCGCCAGGCGCGAGGTGGGATTGAGCCGGATCCGGTAGCGGCCGCTGCTCTGGCCGAGCTTGCAGGAGCCGAAGGGATAACAATTCATCTCCGCGAAGACCGCCGTCATATCCAGGATCGCGACCTAGAAATTCTGCGTCGCACAATCAAGACGAAACTCAACCTTGAGATGGCAGCCACACAGGAGATGGTCCGTATTGCTCTAAGAGTAAAACCGGAGCAGGTCACTCTCGTCCCTGAAAAACGGCAGGAGCTGACCACTGAAGGCGGTCTGGACGTTATTTTGAACGCCAAACTCATCTCGGATACCGTCAAGCGTTTAAAGGACGGTGGTATCAGCGTCAGTCTGTTTGTTGACCCTAATCAGGAACAAATCAAGGCCGCTAACAAAACCGGCACCAACTACATCGAAATTCACACCGGTTCCTATGCTGAGGCGCAAAACTGGAATGAACGGGAACGAGAACTGGAACACATCGATACTGCCATAAAACTGGCCCGAAAAGTCGGCCTGGGCGTAAATGCTGGCCATGGCCTCAACTACGTCAACATTAAGCCTCTGGCGGCATTGGGCGGCATAGAGGAGTACAACATCGGCCACTCCATTATTTCACGTGCCGTTCTGGTCGGCATGGACCGGGCCGTCAGAGATATGGTCGAACTGATAAAGTACGCATGATCACCGGCATCGGTACCGATATTGTTGCCACATCGCGTTTTCAACATTTTCTGGATGAAGGAAACAGCGCTGTTCTGGAGCGCATTTTTACACGCTCTGAGCTTGACACATGCCGCAACCGCAAGGACTCAGCTTCGTGCCTTGCCGCCCGCTTCGCCGCCAAGGAAGCATTTTTGAAAGCCCTCGGCACCGGACTCAGGAATGGAATTTCGTGGCAGGACATGGAAGTGTATAATGACGCTCTAGGGAAGCCGAGGTTGCGGCTTTCCGGAAATACCGCAGCCCTCCCCCAGGTTCAAAAACTGACCGGACTGCATCTTTCCATTTCACATGATGGCGGTCACGCGGTTGCGATGGTGGTTCTGGAGTAATTATGAGGGTTGTTACCGCACATACCATGCAGGAAATCGATAAGCGTGCCATCGAGGAACTCGGGATTTCCGGGCTGGCGTTGATGGAAGCCGCCGGTCGCGGTTGTGTGGATGAGATTCTGGGTGAGTTCGGCCTGCAGGGACGCGCCGTTATACTGGCCGGAAAAGGCAACAACGGCGGTGACGGCTACGTCATCGCCCGCCTTTTGAGCCAGAAAGGCTGGAACGTTAAGGTCATAATCCTTGCAGACCGCGAGCAGGTGGCAGGAGACGCCGCCATAAACCTCGAGAAACTTCCTGCCGCTATGACCAACTTCTGTACCCACGAAGGGCAACTGCCGGCGCTGCACATGGAGGAAATTTTTCAGGCCGATGTAATCGTGGACGCTCTTCTTGGAACCGGCCTGCGTAGTGACGTAAGCGGCATTTATCTGGAGGCAATTGACCTGATCAACGCTTCAGGCCGACCGGTACTGTCCGTGGATATTCCCTCCGGAATACATGGCACAACCGGGCGGATATTGGGAGAAGCTGTCCGCGCCTATATAACCGTGACCTTTGCCTTTGCAAAACTGGGACACGTACTTTTCCCCGGGGCTGAGCACAGCGGAAGACTGGTTATAGCTGATATAGGCATACCATCCAAACTGATGGAAAGTGCTCCAGGATACGATTTCCTGAACGTCGATACGATGCGGCCGATGCTTCATCGCCGCGATCGCCTATCCCACAAGGGCCATTTCGGTCACATCCTGATCATTGCCGGTTCCACCGGTAAGACCGGGGCGGCCGCCCTGTCTGCCAACAGCGCGGTCAGGGCCGGTTCCGGTCTGGTTACCCTCGCAGTTGCTGAAAGTATCCACCATATTCTGGAAACCAAGACCACCGAAGCCATGACAGCGCCGCTGCCGGATTCAGGCAGCGGACACCTGACAAGCAGTGCCATGCCGGCCATCGAGAAACTGCTGCCTAACATGAATGCCGTGGCGATAGGTCCTGGGCTTGATCGACGGCCAGGAACGTATGCCTTGGTCCAGACACTGGTTGAAACGGTTACGGTTCCACTCGTAATTGATGCCGACGGACTGAATGCCCTGGCTGAAGACATAAACGTCCTGCGCCGGAAAAAATCAAAACATGTGATACTGACTCCCCATCCGGGAGAAATGTCGCGTTTATTGGGTACATCCATCCCGGACGTGGAAGCTATCCGCATCTCCGTAGCCCAGGAATTCGCCCGCAACTACGGGGTGTATCTGGTGCTCAAAGGAGCCCGTACCATCGTTGCCACACCCAACGGCACAGCCGCCATCAACGGCAGTGGCAATCCCGGCATGGCCACCGGCGGTATGGGAGACGTCCTGACCGGCATAATCGTCTCGCTTCTGGGACAGGGTTATGCCGCCTGGGAAGCCTGCCGTCTGGGAGTTTTCATCCACGGCTATGCTGCTGATATGGTGGCCGAGGAAAAGGGGGAAATCGGTATCAACGCCACAGATGTTCAGGAAAAGTTGCCCTATGCCTTCAATAAACTGCTCAAGAACACATTGCTGTCGAACCTGAAAATGTTCGGCGAGCTCTAAATTCAAGGAGATTCAATCATGCCTACAGTTGCTGATATTATGACAAAAGAGGTCGTTACAGTTCAGGGCTCCACCACAGTTCGAGAGCTGGCTGAAATATTTGATAAAAAGCGCTTCGGCAGCCTGCCAGTGGTTGATGATGCCGGTCATCTGACCGGGATTGTCACAGCCTCCGACCTGATAGAGCAGGGGCGTCCACTTCACATTCCAACGGTAATTTCGCTTTTTGACTGGGTCATCCCTCTAGAAAGCGAACAATCCCTGGAAAAGGATCTCAAAAGAATTTCAGCCCAGACTGCTGCTGAATTATCTTCGAATGATGTTGTTACCGTTTCTCCTACTGATCCGGTCAGCACTGCCGCAGAATTAATGAGCAGTCGTAAGCTGCATGCCCTGCCTGTAGTGGAGGGAAAGAAACTGGTGGGAATGGTGTCACGCATAGATATAATCCGCAACATGAACCGCTAGAGGATTATAGTGGAGGTTATTTCCAATTCCACGACAGAAACTGAAGCGCTGGGTGCTCAACTCGGATCACTTCTTTTCCCGGGAGCCTTTGTAGCCTTGCAGGGTGGTCTCGGTGCCGGGAAAACCTGCTTAGTCAGAGGAATTGTTTCGACTGCAGCCCCGCAGGGCGCACATCTGGTTGCCAGTCCGACGTATGCGATCATGAACGTCTATGCAGGAAACATCCCTGTGTATCATTTCGATTTCTACCGATTAACTGGAGACAATGACATCGCCGAACTCGGCTTTGATGAATATTTAGGCGGGGAAGGGATCTGCGTCATAGAGTGGTCCGAACGTGTTTCAGCACTGATGCCGGACGATTTTATAACTGTAGAAATTGAATATTCTGAAGAAAACCGGCGCCGGATCAGGTTGTCATCCTGCGGCCCGGTATCAGAAATAACTCTTGAACGACTGACAATGCTACGTTCATGATAATATTTTCTTTGACCTGATATCAGAATATCTGCTATAGAGCAGAACCGATTCAACTCTTAACCATTTTACATAAAGGAGAGCTGTATGGCGCTAGTAGTCCAGAAATACGGCGGCACTTCAGTCGGCACAACCGACCGGATCAAGAACGTTGCCAAACGCATTATCAAAACCTATGACGCCGGAAACGACTTGATTGTTGTAGTTTCGGCAATGTCTGGTGAAACAAATAAACTGGTCGCCCTGGCCAACGAAATGTGTGAAATTCCGGACGGGCGCGAATATGACGTTCTGGTCGCGACCGGTGAGCAGGTCACCATCGGCCTTTTAGCAATGTATCTGAAATCACAGGGATACAAGGCAAAGTCATATCAGGGATGGCAAGTGCCTATCATTACTGACTCTACAGCCACAAAGGCCCGTATAGAAAGTATCGACGACAAGAATGTTCGAGCCGATCTTAAGGAAGGTACGATTGTAATTCTGGCCGGCTTCCAGGGCATTGATGCCAACGGCAGCGTCACCACACTTGGGCGCGGCGGTTCCGATACATCTGCCGTAGCCATCGCCGCCGCACTCAAAGCTGACGTCTGCGAGATATATACTGATGTTGATGGTGTTTATACCACCGATCCCAACATCTGCAGAGAAGCCAGAAAAATCGAGAAAATTTCATACGACGAGATGCTGGAACTGGCCAGCCTTGGAGCGAAAGTTCTCCAGATCCGTTCGGTTGAATTCGCGAAAAAATATAACGTGGACGTTCATGTCCGCTCAAGTCTTAATGAAAACACCGGTACAATGGTTACCAGGGAGGACAAGGATATGGAAGGAATACTCGTTTCTGGGGTGGCGTACGACAAGAATGAGGCCAAAATCACGGTGATGGGTGTGCCTGACAAACCCGGCATCGCTGCAAAAATCCTCACGCCGCTTTCCGATGCGGCCATCTCGGTTGACATGATCGTTCAGAACGTCAGCAGTGACGGACTGACTGACTTTACATTTACCGTCACAAAGGCAGATCTGAAACAGGCGCTCCTGATCACTAACGAAGTAGCCAGAGAGGTTCAGGCCAAGCAAGTGCAGTCTGATGAAAACATCAGCAAAATTTCAATTGTCGGCCTTGGCATGCGCAGCCATGCAGGTGTTGCTACACAGATGTTCACAGCTCTGTCTCAGAACAGCATAAACATCCAGATGATCTCGACTTCAGAGATTAAAATCTCCGTAGTAATTGATGAAAAATACACCGAACTGGCTGTGCGCGTCATGCATGAGTCTTTCGGTCTGGCTGGCTGACAATCAGAATTGACAATAGTTGCCGAGAAAAGGGGATAACACTGGCTGTTATCCCCTTTTCTCATCAAGGAATGCGAACCCGCCATGAAGCCAGAAAAACCTGAACAGATCTTCTTCAAATATCACGACGACCGCCTGCAGCCGGTTAAAACCGGAGTTGTCAGCGAATATCCGGTTCAGTTGATTGTAAACGGCCGTGAAATAGCTACCCTGATCGGCTCTCCTCATGATCTCCGCTTTCTGGTGGCTGGATTTTTACGTCTGCAGGGTTTTGTGTCATCGCTGTCTGATTTTGAGATTTTCAGCGTATGCGAGGATTTTGGCACCGCAAATGTCAGGATCAAAGGAGAACTTCCGGAGCGCCTTAAACCGGTCCTTACATCCGGTTGCGGCACCGGTATAAGCTTCAGCATGCCGTCTGCGCTCCCATCCACCACTGAACCCGGACAGCAAAAAGTGCCACCCGCCTATATTTTTTCTCTGATGGAAGAGCTGGCAAAGAAAGCCGATCACTACCGCTCACACGGTGGAATTCATTCGGCAGCCATCGGTCGATCCGGAAAACTTGTGCTGTACGCCGAGGACCTTGGCAGGCATAACACTTTTGACCGTATTGCGGGAGAAGCGCTTTTCAGAGGGATTTCACTTACTGGAACCGAGTTGGTGACATCCGGCCGGGTCTCAACCGAAATGGTTGCCAAGGCAGCTCTGATGGGAATAAAACTAATCGCATCACGCACATCACCCACTGACATGGCGGTGAAGCTGTGCGAAGAGGCTCATATCTGTCTGATAGGCTACGTGCGCGGCGGTTCTTTCAATGTTTACACACATCCTGAAATGATCGAGGAATTTCCTTCGGAGAGTAAAATCAGAGATATGACCGGTGTGATTCTGGCCGGAGGCGCTTCCAGACGCATGGGCACCAACAAGGCACTTCTGGAGATTGGCGGCTCTTCAATAATAGACCGCACTTACCAGACACTCGCCAGCCTTTTTCATGAAGTTATAATCGTAACCAACACGCCGAATGACTATGAGCATATTCCCTGCCGCAAGGTCCCGGATATTTATCATGAAATTGGCTCTATCGCCGGCCTTCACTCAGCGCTGGCACACAGCAGAACCGGGCGGACCTTCGTCACCGCCTGCGACATGCCGTTTATCAATCCCTCCATCATCCGTCACCTGTGTAATCTGCAGCAGGGGGGATTCGATGCCGTAATCCCTTTCAGTGAAGGCGGACAGGAACCGCTACACGCCGTTTATGTGACTGACTGCAGCCAAATCTTCGAACGCGCTATCAACAGTGGTGAACGCAAGATTCTTGACATATTGGAACGGATGAAAACCAGGCTGGTAACATGGGAGGAGATAAGGGGGATCAATGGATCTGAAACGTCTTTTCTCAATGTAAACACGCCAGAAGAATACGGTGCGGTCCGGAACTTCAAATAGATTTGGCCGTTCGTTTACGGTTTCTTAGTTCTGTAAAAAAATTGCTCAGCAGGCCGGAGCATTCATTTTTCAGAACGCCGGAAATCAATTGGACGGAATGATTCAAGCGCGGATCGCTGGATAGATCGTAGAGCGAGCCCGCCGCGCCGCCTTTCGGATCATGGCAGCCGAATACAACCACCGGAATCCTGGCCAGAATTATGGCCCCCATGCACATGATGCAGGGCTCCAGTGTCACATAAAGAACAGTTTCCAGCAGCCGCCAGGAACCCAGTTTACGGGCGGCCTTTCTGATAGCGATCATCTCTGCGTGGGCGGCTGGATCCTGGAGCGTTTCGCGTAGATTGTGCCCTCTGGCAATGATCTTGCCGCTCCGCACAATTAGACAGCCGATCGGCACCTCGTCTTTGAGACGTGCCCTGCCGGCTTCGGCTATTGCCCTGCACATCCAGTATTCATGACTTTTTTCCAGCTGCTACCCCTTCCGGCCACTCTTGGGCTTCAGATATCTGAACCACATCAGGGTGAAGAAAATTGAGGCCGAAATCCAGAGTGCAAACTGAACCACTGCCGGGAAACCTGGCCAAAAAGCCTTTAGCACGCCAACCATCAAAGCTCCCAGCCCAAACCAGATAATAGTGAACGACGGGATAATCAATTCAAGCCCGATCAGACAAAAACCGGCAACTATCCAGTACCACCACTCAATTTGCATACAAGACCTCATCGGCATATGATTCCAACCAATTAGGTATATCAGATTTACCGTCATACACCATATGAGCGCAAAAATTTCCCGCTTGCTTTTTCAAAATGAATTGCGCTAGCATAATTTTCAAAGGAGATGCGTATGGACATAAGCTCAATTTCCGGAGCAGCATTGTTGATGAAAACGGGGCAGACCCAGCAGGTCGTGTCGACCACAATGATGAAACAGGAGGCTGACCAACAGAACCGGATGGCAAACATGTTGGCTGAGTCAGCCCAGCAGGCAGCCCAGCCGACATCAGGAAACGGCAGCGGCTATAGCTTTTCCACTTACGCCTGATAATTTGTTACGACCGATTTAAAGGCCGACCAGACACCGGTCTTTTTTTATGTGTATTTCCCGGCATGATATGAACTGCGAACGTATGGACCGCTTTCAACATGATCAAACCCCAACTTCAGCGCTTCTTCCCGTAATTCATCAAACACCTCAGGCCGGACATATTCCTGCACCGGATAGTGAAGACGGCTCGGGGCCAGATACTGACCGATGCTGAGATAGCTGCAACCGGCCTTTCTGATATCCTCACACACCTGGAGAGCCTCTTCCGTAGTCTCCCCCATGCCAAGCATGATCCCTGATTTGGTACGAATCTCAGGGGCCAGTTCGCGGCAGGTTCTAAGAACATCAAGTGAACGGACATAATCGGATCCGCTGCGGATGTGGTAGAGCCGCGGTACCGTCTCGAGATTGTGTCCAAGTACGTGTGGATTTGAGTTAATCACAACTTCAAGATGTTGCGATTCCCCGTTTAAATCCGGAATCAGCAGTTCGATCCGGGTTTCCGACGATACTTTGCGAATGGCGCAAACGGTTGCAGCATACAGTCCGGCGCCACCATCCGGCAGATCATCCCTGGTCGGGCTGGTTATCACAACATGAGACAGGCCAAGTCGCCTGACCGCCTCTGCCACCCGCCCCGGCTCGTCTGAATCAATCGGTAACGGCGTAGTTTTCTCAACATTGCAGAAGGAGCACAGACGTGTGCAGTTCCTGCCCAAGATCAGAAAGGTAGCCTGTCCGCAACTGAAACACTCAGAAATATTGGGACAGAGCGCCTGCTGGCAGACCGTATTCAGACGCAACTCCCCCAGCAATCGTCGCATACCCGACTGATCTCCCGGGTTACATTTTTTCTGCAGCCATTCAGGTTTGCGGCTGATTTTCAAACGTCCTCCCCGTGCAGGTTCCACTCATCAGCCAGGTACTTTTCGCTACTCAACCGGCAAACATCGTCATGATAACTATCTGCCCACTCTCCGTCGACCAGAAGCGCATCGAGATTAGTACGGAAGGCCTCTTTAAGTTTATCTTTCAAAAATTCCGGATCGCACGTGACCCCTTCATCGGCCAGACAGGTGACCCTCTCCTCCAGACCGGTTGGGGGCTTGCGAAGAAACCTGATCCCATCTTTTTCCCGCCCGACCAAAGGGATCGACCCATGCTGGAAAATGATCCGCTTCGTCCTGCGCTGGGCGTTGCCACCAATTTTTCGTCCGTTGATCATTATGTCGAAAGTCTCTTTGCCGGCAAAGCAATAGTCGGTTCTTTGGCCCAGCAACTCATCATTTGCCGCACTGTCTATCGCGTAGGCGGCCTGCAATCCGAGGTTTCTGTAGAATTGCAGCAGAAAACCGGTCAGTACCCGAAAAGAATCTTTTACAGATTTTGAGGACGGGATATTTTCCTGAGTACAGACAATGCTGTAGGTTATTTCATCAGCATGGTAGATAATCCCGCCGCCGGTAATCCGGCGCACGATCTGTACACCCGCGGTCTGACAAAGGTCAAGATCAAGCACCTCCGCAGCCCTCTGAAAACGACCCAGAGAAAGCGCCGGTGGAGACCAGCCATATATCCTGAATACCGGGCGGGATGGAGTTTCCTCGAGTGATTTGAGCAGAACTTCATCTATCGCCATATTTTCAGAAGCGCATTTGTTACCTGAGTCGATAAAACGCCACGTTTGCATTGGTAAAATTGTGCTCCGGAATTCCAGAATTTCTATATTATTTCGTGCGTTTCAGAATTTTATATTTACACCGACACCGATCGATTGAGGGGAGGTGTCATTTTGACGCGCTTCAGGCGCTATGTACAGGTACTTGTAGTCAAGACTTAACGAAAAATTGCCTCCCAGCTGGTAGCTGGCACCTGCCTGGGCAGCTACCCCGGTTTTAAGTTTCATGATATCAGTGGGTTTGACTTCCGGTAGCAGAGTGTAGGCAATCCCGGTGCCCAGATATGGCTTGAATCCTTTTGAGGCACTGAATCCATATTTAGCACCAATAACGGCAGGTAACGGAACTTTGGGGTCAGGAACAGCCAGTGTAAAGCGGTCATGCCCGACAGACAGGTGGCTGATGACATCTTCTGCGTATGACTGCGAAGGTTCCAGCAGCAAAACGCCCATCATCGCCGTAACAAATGTCATTACAAAACGGAAGCTCATCCCGCTATTATACTCCCCTCACCAAAAAAAAGGGCACATCAATAAGATGACCCTGCCCTGAAGAAACAATCATAAACGCAACCAGCGGTATTGTCAGCTCTTGCCAACAAATTGCCGGTTTATTTTTTTCGTCTGGCAACACACATTACATCATACGGATTACCCTTAAAATCCTTCAGGTAGGTATAATCCATACCGGCGGCCGCACACTTGTTAATCTTCACATTCAACTCATCTTCGCTTACCTTGGTACAACCAGCCAATAAAATTACAAATAAAAGCAGAAGCATTCTCATAATTACTCCCCGTGCATGCTTATCGACTTTAAATCCACTGATTATTTGTTATACCAAAAAACAAAGTTGGTCATGACTCGGAACTAATCACACTTTCTTTTTTATCAAAGTTTACTTTACCTTATAGTGACAGTGATGTATAAAGTTAAATCATTTTTTCATCTGATGACGAATTTTATTAAAATTCTGTCGCTGGTTGCAGGTAAAAATTACATATACAGATTCCTCGTTAGAATGAGGCGTTTGCACAAACACAGGCTACTACCCAGAAACGTCGAAAGACGCCAATGCGGTCAACAGGTTTTGTCGGATTAAGGCTTAACCCAACGTAGCTGGTTCCAATCCTACGTTGTGCACTGCCGAAAGTCAACCAGGGGGGAAAGGTTTTCTTGCGTCTTCTTCAAGCCCTTTCACCCTGAAAGGGCTTTTTATTTAGAACTGTTGCTAAAGATTATCAAGGCCGGAAAGAACATGACCGAAGAATTCAGTGAAATATTTCTGAGCACAGTTATTGGGCGCTCTGTAATCAACAGCAAGGGTGAGCAGCTTGGCGTCCTGCGTGACCTTGTCATGATCCCTGGAGAGGTCTTTCCAGAGGTTTCACACATTCTTTTTAAATCCCGTACCGGGATGAAATCGCTTCCCTGGAGTGAGGTTTCTCTTTTTACCCATGTGGTCATTTCAGCAGCCGGCGTTAACCCTCCCGGACTTGCGATATACAAACCCCGCGAAGGTGAAATTCTGGTAAAACGTGACCTGCTTGACAAGCAGATTGTAGATGTTGATGGTGCCAAGGTTGTACGGGTCAATGACATCAAGCTTGGCAAGCTTCAGGACAAGATCTGTATCTTCTCGGTGGATATCGGTTTTAGAGGCCTGCTGCGACGGTTGGGATACGAACGCTTTGGCGAGCAAATTGCCAAACTGTTGCGAAAAGAAATTCTTAGCACAGAAATCAGCTGGGAATATGTCCAGCCGCTGGAGACCAACTCTTCAAAACTGGCGCTTAATATTGCACGCAACCAGATGAATGAAATGCACCCGGCAGACCTGGCCGATATTATTGAAAACATCCCGATTCAGAATATTCGTACCGTTCTCGACTCGATTGATGCGGAGACAACCGGCGAGACCCTCTACGAACTGGAAGCGGACATGAGAAACGTCGTCATCAGCCAGATGGATGATGAAGAGGTATCAGATATTCTGGAAGAGATGGAACCTGACGAAGCCGCAGACGTCCTCTCCGACTTGCCTGAGGAAAAAGCCCAGGAACTTTTGGACATGATGGATCAGGAGGATGCCGAGGACATTCAGGAGCTATTGGAACATGAAGAGGACTCCGCCGGCGGACTGATGACGCCTGACTATCTGAGGTTCTCTTCCGAAATTTCCGTTGGCAGGGCACTGGAACAGATCCGGGAGTGCGCTGAAGATGTCGAAACCATTTACTACGGCTATATTGTTGATTCTGATGACCGCTTGGAAGGCGTTGTTTCCCTCAAGGGACTGCTGCTCAATTCATCTGAGACGCCGATTACCGACATCATGGAAGAAAATATCAAATTTATAAGCATTGATGACGAACCTGAGGATATGCTGGAAATTCTGGCCAAGTACGATCTGATAGCCGTTCCGGTCCTGGATGCGGACAATCGCATGGCCGGGATTGTAACGGTTGATGACGTACTGGCCCACTACCTGCCGCAAATCATTAAAAGCAAACGTCGATAGGCAGGACAGACACCATGTTTTCCGGAATTTCATCTTCAACATTCACGAGGCCCTTCAAGAGCTTCAGCCCCAGAAATGTCATGCTTTTCCTGGCAATCCTCGGACCTGGAATCATCACGGCCAACGTAGATAATGACGCGGGCGGCATTACCACCTATTCGCTGGCCGCAGCAAATTACGGATATGCCATTCTCTGGATGATGATACCAACTACCATTGCTCTGGTAGTTGTCCAGGAGATGTGCGCCAGAATGGGTGCCGTTACCGGAAAAGGACTCTCAGACCTTATTCGGGAATCTTTCGGTGTCAAGGTCACATTCTACGTCATGATTGCCCTTTTTCTCACCAATATGGGCAATTCTGTCTCTGAATTTGCCGGTATTGCCGCCAGCCTTGAAATTTTCGGCATAAGTAAATACGTATCAGTACCGACCTGTGCAGTATTAGTCTGGCTGCTGATTGTCAAGGGTTCCTACAAGGTCGTGGAAAAGGTTTTTCTGGTGGCCTGCCTGGTCTATATTGCCTACCCGATCGCCGCCTTCATGGCCGGACCGGATTGGAGCGTGGTCTTCAAGGCGACTGTCACACCTACCTTCAAATCCGACAGCGCCTACCTGATGACCCTGATAGGTATTATCGGCACGACCATCGCTCCCTGGATGCAGTTCTACCAACAGTCTGCAGTTGTCGAGAAAGGGATCACGGCCGAGCAGTACAACTTCACCAGGCTGGATGTGATCATCGGCTGCACTCTGGCCATTCTGGTGGCATTTTTCATGATGGTGGCCTGTGCATCAACCATCCACCTGCATGGCCTTAAAATCGAAACCGCAGCAGATGCTGCCATAGCACTGAAACCGCTGGTTGGCACGTATGCGTCCTCACTGTTTGCATTCGGCCTGTTCAATGCGTCTCTTTTTGGCGCCTGCATACTGCCGCTCTCAACCGCATTCTACATCTGCGAAGGAATGGGGTGGGAATCGGGTGTTGACAAAGATTTTGAGCAGGCTCCCCAGTTTTTCTGGCTCTTCACAATCATAATAATCATCAGCGCCGGCCTGATACTGATACCCAACGCCCCCCTGATAACCATCATGTTCATTTCGCAGGTAGTTAATGGCGCCGTACTGCCGTTTGTGCTGATGTTCATGATCAAGCTGATCAATGACAAAAACCTGATGGGGGACTATACCAACGGACCGGTTCTCAACATTATCGCCTGGTTTACCGTCGGGACCATGATTGTGCTGACAAGTATTATGACTGTAGATCTGGCAATTCCGGGACTGCTCAGACGCCTGATGTCATTCTGACCGCGTGCAAAAAAGGCCTGACGGAAAATCCGGCAGGCCTTTGCTCTGAAATAATATCTGCACTTTTTTATTTCTTCATTTCCACCACTAGGCCGGCTTTGCGCGCCGACCCGATCAACTCGCTGTACAACTTGTATTTTTCAAGATAAAGCACCCGTGTCTCATCATAATCCTTCTTTAAAGCTGCAAACTGCTCCGCATTGATGTTGGCAGTCTGCTTCTGCAGCACATCCAGGCGCTGCTCCAGCCTTTGCAATTCCGCTTCATGTGCATCGAATTCCTGACGCCAGACAGCCCGGCTTTTCCCATCGTAAAGCTGCTTATCATCACCAGCAGCAGATGACTGACTTGCCGGAGGAGCTTGAACTGTATCGGATTTCTTCTCCGGAGTGGCTGGTCGTTGCACAGCAGGCTCATTCCCGGTATCCCCCAGTCGCTTCACCTTTTTCCGGTACTTCCTTGGCACGCTGGAAAGATCATCGGCAAAGTTGTGGGTGCCGCTGTCATCAATCCATGAGTAGGTTTCCGCACCTGCCTGGGAAGCTAACAAAAGCACAACTCCTGCAATAAAAAATATCTTCATGATCAGCCTCGCTTCTAGCCCGGGGGCCAGGCAAATTCCCGGCCTGCCAGGAGATGGAAATGAATATGGAAGACCGACTGACCAGCTCCTGAACCGTTGTTCTGGACTATCCGGAATCCGGAGTCGGAATAGCCCTTCTGTCGAGCTGTTTCACCGGCTTTGCGATAGGCGTGGCCGACAATCGAATCATCACACGCGGACATATCGAGACAATTGACGAAATGTTTTTTAGGCAGCACCAGCAGGTGCAGCGGAGCCTGTGGAGTAATGTCTTCTATAATCAGAATCAGATCGTCTTCAAAGACTTTCCTGGAAGGAATTTCTCCACTGATTATTTTACAGAAAATACAGCTTTCCATACAAGCCTCCTCATGAATATCAGCCGGAATTTGAAGCAGCATCAGAAACTCTTTGTTTCCATCAGCTCCGCTAATGGGTGACTCACAGACTCCGTCAACGGACAACCCAATTTCAAGCGCTGCCCGCCGGACGCCGTCAATGGCCTTTTCCCAGGACAACGGATCGCGAACTATGCCCCCCTTGCCCACTTCGTCTCTGCCCACTTCAAACTGAGGCTTGATCAGGGCGATTATGCGTCCCGCCGGCCTGACCAGTCCGACCGTGGCCGGCAGAACCTTGGCAAGAGAGATAAACGAGGCATCGATCACTGCCAGATCGACCAACTCTCCAAGCCGTTCCGAGGTGAGATAACGGATGTTTGTTTTCTCAAAACTGATAACACGCGGATCCTGACGAATCTTCCAGGCCAGCTGACCGTGCCCAACATCAACAGCCAGAACCCTAACTGCACCGGCCTGCAGCAGACAGTCGGTGAAACCTCCGGTCGAAGCCCCGACATCAATAGCCGTCAGGCCATTGACATCAATACCGAAAACATCCAGCGCCTTTCTCAGCTTCAGGCCACCCCTGCTGACATATGGCAACAGGTCACCCTTGATGCGGATATCGGCCTCCAGCGGCACCTGTTGACCGGCTTTGTCAACCGTGTGATCTCCCACCACGACCTGACCGGCCATGATCAAGCTCTGGGCCCGCTCGCGAGAAGGCGCCAGCCCGAGCTCAACCATCAGTTTGTCGAGACGCCGCTTTTCGGCCATCAACCGACCAGTTGCGACTTGGTGAAGATTGTTCTCAGCCAATACCCTTCAGCTTCAATATTCTCACGGCCACCCTCTTCTCGATCAACAAGGGTAACGATACCAAGAACCTTGAGCCCTTCCTCTTCCGCCCGGCGAACCGCTTTCATGGACGAACCACCGGTGGTGACCACGTCTTCGACAATGATCACACGGGTGCCTGGCGGAAGATTCTTGCGCCCCTCCAGCCATTGGCCGGTGCCGTGCCCCTTTGGCTCCTTGCGGATGATAAAGGCGTGCATCGGCTGACCTTCCTGCAGTGCTGCAATCGGGGTTGCCGTAGCAATCGGAATGGCCCCGGAGGTAATTCCCCCAACGGCCCGAACC
>CAZUGI010000050.1:0-19427 GCA_964619855.1 uncultured Geobacter sp.
ACAAAATGATGCTCAAAATAGTACGTGAAAATCCGCTGTTCTAGTCATGACCCTTATTTTTTTCTGCCACTGGCAGTGAGTTTAACTTTGCGGTTTCGTACCGCACCAAGCTTGACAGCTTTTGCAAAGTTCTCTTCAAATTTTTGCCCTTGCGCATGGGGCAGATAGTCTTGGCGCAGTGATTCCCATATTTGAACATTAGAGTCATAGGCGGCGGCGTGCTTAGCCAGAGCCTCGGAAGTGGCCGCAATATTTACCGATTCAGCGCCTCGCACGGCAATAGTGGCAATTTTCATGGCCCTGGCTGATTCCTCGCCATTCTTGAAAGGGCCTTGAACGGCCCAGACCGAGTTAACTTCGATGAGGATTCGGCCAGCTGCATCCATCATCCGCTTTCTTCTGGCTCCAAAGAAAGCAAAACCAAGAACAGCAACAATTATGGCACCTATTATAAATTTGATAATCATTTATACCCAGCAACCTTCCAACCGTATAATTTCGGTGGTACTCAGGCGAATAATTGGCGGAGGCACATGGGAATCGAACCCACCGGGGAGATTTCTCATCCCCCCCACCGGTTTTGAAGACCGGGCGGCCCACCAGCGACCGACGTACCTCCGTATGCTGTTATCTACGTAACATATCAATACTACAATTATTTTCCTCCACATATATACAACCACAAATTCTCTCAGTTTGCTAATATAATCTATAAAAAGTGGCGTTTTCTACATCAATCTGCGTCAATATCTGCGTCACAATAATCAGTACAATTACTATTGATATCTACCCGACCCTATCAATATTATCAAGCATCTTTGCAGCATGAGCAAGTTTATCAGGTGATAAATGTGCATATCTCTCTGTGACCTGAATAGTGGAGTGACCAAGCCACTCCTTGATGGTGTAAATATCTATCCCAGCATTAACCAATCTTGAAGCACAGGTATGTCTCAATGCATGGATAACAAATTCCTTATCATGTTTGAGTTCCATTTGCTCACGTACACATCGCCAAGCCCATTCTGCCCTATCCTTCTTGAGGCTAAAGACCTTTCCACCCTCAGATGTTTGTTTCCTCAAAATAATCTCTTTTACTCTTGTGGTCATTGGAATACTACGTGGCCTATCTGCCTTATTGAACCAGATACTTATTAAATTCGTGGAATAATTAACATCCTCATACCTCATGTTTAGAGCTTCCCCAAGTCGCATACCTGTATCAATTAAAACCACCACCAGTTCACCCATTTCTGGAAAGTAGCTCCTTCTACCTTGTGTTCCAACCTTACTAAGCAGTTGCGTAATCTGTCTTTCTTCATCATGTGAAACTATCCTTGTCCTGCCCTTCCTCTCTTTCCTGAGTTTAATATGTTCCCACGATATATGTTTATGTCGCAATACAGTTTTTAATGTTGCCAAATATCTATTGCAAGTTGAAATTGTTAACTTTTGACTCTCCAGTGTCTTAATTAATTTGTAAACTACCTCTTCGTTAATCTGACCTAGTGGTATGTTACCTATTAAGGTTACAAGCCTCTCCCCCTTCACAAGTATTCCCTTGTGTTCCTTGTTGTACTTCCATTTTTCAATATAAACTTGCTCTACTGCATCAGCCAGCAACATTTTGAATGATCTCTCCTTGGGTGAAAGACTTGCATCATCCATCAATCTCTTCTTTTCTAGTGCTTCAACTAACTGAGCCTCTTTCTTCGTAAACTTACCTGTACTCTTGAACACCCTGACACCATTGACAGTGAAGTTCATGTAAAACACCTTCTTGTCACCTCTTGGATAAACAGCCATGATACATACTCCTTCCACGATGAGATTTCTGGCTAGGCCAGTTCGTGGAGGAAGAAAAAAAGCCCCCAATTAAGGAGGCTCTTTTCAAGGAACTATTTATTAGATTGGTATTCCAACTTTGCTAGGTATTCAGCTATGGCCTCATTCACTAGACGAGTCATAGGTTTCTTTACACGTTTACCAAGATGGTAAAGTGCTGGTATGTGCTTCTCATTTATTTTGGGTGAGTACATGGAATTTTCTCCTATATGAGGTAGTCAGAAAGTTTAGTGGCTATGATGCTGGGATTCATCAGGTGCCAACGTGTACCAAGTGCATCAGTTATCTGGTGATCAGAGTGTAGGAATATTGTCATTATGGGATCTTCTTCAGTGGGGTAGTAAGCATCCAATCCGATATATCCAAGTGACCTGTTAATGGTGAGTACATAGATGCAGATACTTTTTGTGAAAATGTGGATGGTGTCTCTCGTTCCTGCGTTGAGGTAATAATTCCTGTTGTTGTGTTCCAGAACCAACCCCCTAATGGCAACCTGATTACAGTTCATAGGTTTTATTACAGCGTTAAGTGGTGTCATGTGATCCTCCAATAGCAAAAGGGGCTTTGATCTAATGACCATTACCCCCCTTGCGTGTGTGATATGAAATTTTGGTATTAGTCTGTTACTTCTTCATCTCTTCGATAATTTCTTCTGCAGCTTGTATAGCCAGATCATCCATAAAGTCACGGGGTAGGTTCGAGATAACTTTGCTAGTGATCTCCTCCATGTCACAGTTATCAGCAACAGCTCTGGCGATATCATCCATATCCAGATGAGCAGTAACTTCAGATATAATGTCTGAGTGGTCAATTTCATCAGCTATGTCAGAACTACTGATATCAAGGTCAGATGCTATTTCCATATAGTCCAGATCATCAATTACGATACTGGCAACTTCACTTACGACTGTGCTGTTGTTTGCTACCTTGTAGGCCACGTTAGATTTCAGTTTCTCCATCATCATTTGTCTGAAGTTCATTTTGTTATCTCCTTTCGTGGTTGTATTGGCTGGCCAGCCACGAAAAGAAAAAAAAGACCCAGCTTTGTGGGCTAGGTCTGGTGGTAATGGTATGCAATTTAAATGTAATAGAGGGGTTGCAAATAGTCCCAATGAGCCTCTATGTACTCATCTACACTACACCTTCTATAGCAGTTGCTCTTATTATAAAATCTTTACAAAGAATATCGTTATTATGCTTATAATATATTAAGCACTTTACATCATTTTTTGAATATATTATTTGTGAACCATAGATATATTTATATTTATCATCAGACATTAATGCCAATACATTTTCCTTGTCATCCTCAAGCTCTCTGGATGTAGCTCCTTTTTTCTTGCACTCAATGACTAATATATTATGTTTGTCATTGCCAGACTTTCTATTGTGAATAATGATATCAGGTCTTACCACATTAATACTACCAACAAGCTTCTTTATATTGGTTCCTTCTTTGTTAAACTCAATGTCTACATAAATCTTATTATCACACATGATAACAGGCGATATATGTCTTTCAATATGAATTGCCAACCTATGATTAATACAAACTTCGTGTAGTTTTCTTGAATCATATCCATCTTGGCTGTATGCATCACATTCAAATAGAATCCCATCTTCTTGAAGTAATGATGCTATAGCATTATTTAAAACAACACTAATATTGTCTAAGCTTATCATTGTTATGAGGTGCCTAACCATTTAAACAATATTTTTACACCCTCTTTACATAAAATACCCTAGTTACCATCACCGATTGTTTCTCAATTTCATATCTATACTATCCAATTTCATATTAATATCATTCAATTTATTTTCTTGCTCCATTTTTTCCAAATCTCTATCAAGCTCATTGATAAGAGCAGCATTAGAGTTGTTTTGGTTATTCATCTGAGAGACAACATAGGCTTTATATCCCTCTACATAGGCTTGACAATATTTATTGTAAATACTGGTCGTTGGGTCATCTATAAAGGGGTTTATACCAAAGTCACTTATTGGAAGTTCCTTGGTTATAATATTATTTGTAAATACTTTAACCCCCGAATTAACATAATGCCCGTTTGGGCACGCCAGAAGCACGTCTGATACACTATAAGAATTATCACTCCTAACGAAGACTATATTTAGCCGACGTACTTCAGGTGCTAAGTCCCCTTTTAAAGGCTTGCCATAACACTTTGAACCTTTTTTGGTTGTTGTTATAAATTCATAGCCAGATAAATCAAAATTATTACTTTTATTGTTTGTTTGAGTCGGTGTATTTGTTAAAGATGGTTTGTTTTCGCAGGAACAAATCAACATACTACTGAGTAATATTAATATTGCGCCAAAACATTTCATATTGACACCTCATCAGAACTTTAAGGGATTAAACGCCTCTAGCAGGACTTGTGGCTCGTATCTCTTACCATACCCAGAACACTTGTTACAAAAATTACCCTGGAAAACCAATATGTATCCTCTTCCTCTCGTTCCTGCAGCTGATACCAGCAATTAAACGGTTATAGCACTCGTAAATTAACAGTCAATTAATATTTGACCCCCTCGGGTTGTAAATAGTTTCAAGTGACCTCCAATATATTCATCCTCCCTTTGCAGTCCGATGAGTCAATTTGAATCCCATATAAGGTGTCTTTGTGTACTATTGAATTATTAGCTGATAGGTTTGAAATACTGGTGGGTTAAGTGGATATATTAGCTTGAGGAGTATTACGTACTATAAATCTTAGCCAAATATGTCAAAAACGGCCAAAATTGCACCATTTTCGCAGATTCCTCGAATCGTTCTGCATTATGTAGGAATCCCCCCTAGAAGGATTGTTACTATCTATACATTTTATAGGATATCAAGATACCATACCAATTATATTATATCATTGAGGCCATAGCCCCAAGCTAATGGCCGTTATATATTTTAATACGAGGAGCATTATTATCCTCAATAATGAGTTTAATTTTAATATTTACATTACGAGGATTCCTTTTAAGTAAGTGTCTCAGATACCTTTTATACGTATTGCACCTACAGTTACATTTATTGGTTCTTACAGACTTTTGATCAATATCTATGAGATCATCAATTCGTAGGAAATATTCCAATATTTTATCAGTAACCACTAAATTATCAGTTAGTTCATTTGGGATAACTGTATCTGGGTAGGTATCACTGATTACATCATATTCTGATTTTGATGATGATTGCCAATCAGGTACAATAGGTACTGATCTCTGATATTTTATATGAAGTGGATTCTTCTCATCTGAAATTTTAAGTGATTCAGTTTTTAGTTGGTTATTAACCATATGGGCAAATAGTTCATACATTTTATCTGTGACAATAGACTGATGCTCCTGTTTGCAGATAATGGAATCATGTATTGTGAGTATAGGTATGCATCTCTTTGTGAAGTGGTCAATTAACAGTTCGATTATTGTGCTATCAAAATATTGGAGGATTATACCCTTATTGGAAATTATGTAATCTTTGATGGGTTCATGCTTCTGAGTGAGGAGATCCAATTTCCTTTTTATAGGACGATGTGACCAAATATGGTAGTCACCTAATTCGCCAGCTTTTCGAAGTTCATTAAATACTGAGCTTGCTGTAGAATTTTCACTATCAGCATTGATGGCAGTTAGCAGGATCTTTTTATTGAGCTTCCTTTTAAGCTTTTTTTTCTCTGGTACAGAATCAGGAATATCATCAGGATCATTATCATCAAGATAGTATGGATCAATTTTCCATGAGGCATAATTTATACCTTCAAGTGCATATGCCAAGTGGATATGAATACCTGAATAATCCAACTCGACAGTAGGACTCCCATCAATAGTGATATATTTTCTCAGGATTCTAGGACAACCAGTTACCCAATTTCCATAGAACCTACCACCCTGCCTGAATGTGGCATCAGCATTATTGAAAACTCGATATACATTCCTATTAGCCAACCTGAGAATGATTTCAGGATTCTCAACATCATACTTTGACATCTTTACAGCTAATTTATCCCTATCAGCATACGAAATACACTCAACATCCAGATCCAGATAGGTATTATCCATCAATATATTATAAGCCCTGATAACATTCCTCATGGCATTAGTTTCATCAGTATCAATATATTGAAATGGTTTTCCACTATTCAGGAATGCTTCATCCTTTGATTGGTCAATTTTTTTATTAACTTTAACTTTCGGATACTTTAACCTTATAACTTCTTCCTCAGAATACTTGCCAACCATATCCAGAGTTATTTTGTACCTGGAACATATCTCAGCAAATTTTTCAGTTGGTCGCATCCTGGATAGATATCCATGTTCATCATCACCCTCATCATATCCAAAGTGCCTACCAGTTGAATTTGTCACATATTCATTATCAAATAGGTGATCAATAGCACCTTTAAAATATTTGGCAGTTATCAGATCATTAACTGTGTACCTGTTTAATTTTTCCTTCTTGAATGAGAAGTGATTATTATCACTCTCATACTCGATATACTGCTCAGGATCTGCACTATAGGACTCAAACAAGTCCAGCACCAACACCCGCATATTATCCTTGTACCCTTTAATCTTCCTATTCGCAGGGTAATCAGACATTAACTTCTCTACCAGGGCAATAACCTCAGGATGCTCACTCCACCTGTTATAATTCACATAACGTGAGTTCTGATATTCAGGGTTAACAGTATATTTGATCCTAGCCATATGATCCTCCAGAAGTGATGCTATTGTGCCACATACTACAATAAGCTCAAGTAAAACGAAGAAGGGGGAGCACCGGCTCCCCCCTCAGGTGTTTCGTATTCAGTTGTAGGTGTTTCTCTTAGGCTTCGGTGGTAGGTGCTACTGCCTGAGCCTTCTGTGTATCTTCAGCAGCGATCTTGGCATCGATCTCTTCTTTGGATACTGTGATACCAGCTGCCTTGGCCTTCTCTACGAGCAGCAGGTTCTTTACTGATGCTCTACGTGCAGACAACTTAGCCTTGGCTTCCATGGCTTCCAACTTTGCATACCTTGCTGCGTCTACTGTGATTGTGTTCATTTTGTTTCTCCTTCGAGAGGTGGGTTATGCGGCAGTGCCGCTGTGTTGATCGGAATGTAACCAATACCGATTTATTTAACTAATTGGTAACCTCCCAAAACCTCCCAAAGGCTTATCAAGTTCTTGTATATTCAATAAGATATAAAAAAAGGAACCACCCGTAACTGGTGATCCCCCATATGTTGCAATACTTATATAGTTGGTATCAGGTATCTTTTACAGCAGCAACAATCACCTTCAGATGGTCATCATCAGGTACGTCATACTCAGCATCCAATAATGTGTCCCTCAATTTAACAACATCCTTGGCATCATCAGTATCATATATACTACCAGCATACACAGCAGCTTTGATGATCGTATTAATATCCATCTGCTTGTCAGTAGCATTCTTCTTAGGTCTACCACCTACCAGTCTATATCCAGAGGGTAGTGCCCTGTAGATTTTCTCTATAGTGGAATCTGGTAATCCATCACCCAGGTGATCAGTAAACCCTTTTATAAAGGATTCTTTGCTAACTGGCTTTTCAAGACCATTTTCATAGAACAGTAACCCAACTTTAACAGCAGCGACAATGGAAGCATCCCACTTCTCTTTCTCCAGTTTCAGTTCACCTAATAATTTACGATCAGCAGAACTATGACCATAAACATTTTTAGTCATCTCATCTGAGTCATCCTTCAATACGAGTAGATCGGGAGCAGTATTATTTACAAACTGCATGAACTGGTCTCGATTAACGTAACTCGTCTCATAGGATAAGAATTCTTCATTACCAGAATCAGTCATAATTTCAAAATTTATATCCCAACTCACAAAATTTTCTATCAATAGATCTGTATCAATTTCGTCATTATAAATAGCTCGATAAATTATATCCATTACAACACCATTAACTCTATTGTCATGTTCAGCAGGTGATTCATTAGGTAATGGTTCTGAGATCATCCTGAGTTGATTATATGCTTTAGTTTTAGCAACTCCAAAAGACATCATTTTTGTATCAACAATTCTATTTTTCATAACACCTCCCAGATAGTGAAAACATAGTACTTATTTACCCACTATACGCCAACCAGTTTATTCATCTGGTGGAATCACAAATTTATCAGCATCTTAGATAGTTTTGACGCAGTTATTGATACAATACAGTTCTCAATACAAAGCCTTAGCACCTTATATTATCTGCATTTCATCATATGTCATGTATCAGGTTAGGTTTTAAAAAGACCCGCCTTGAAAGAATCGTTCTGGTAGTTTAGAGCGATTCTTGAGAGGCGGAACATACACTATTGAATACATCGAAATAGTAATTGGAAGACTATCAGAATTGGTGTACAGGAGAGATCATTCATTCACAACAAAAGTCAGTTAGCTGGTAATCATCAAAATAGATGGTTGGTCGATACTTATACTGCCATAACTTTACTGCGTCTCTATCTGCGTCATTTATCTGTATGAGCATCATATCAATAAGTGATATTACACTATAACCTACAGTATATACGCCACTATTTACATCTACCCAGATTTATCAGTATTTCTCTTTTCTTGCCATGAAGACATTTTGAAGACCGGGCGGCCCACCAGCGACCGACGTACCTCCATGTACTTTTGATGTCACTATTCGTCGCAGTACTATTTTTTTACATGGCAATCAGCACAGGCTGTCGGCCCGTTACCCATGGCAGCATGACACCCTATACACGTCTTGTGAGCCCATTCCTTGCCAAAGCCCTCGATCTTGGTAGCTCCTGCAAGAGAATCATGGCAGGAAATGCAGTCGCCTTTATGCCCCTCGTGATCAAAGACAACGTTGTTCTTGAAATTAATACTTTTAGGAGGGTCCGCGGCGTAGCAGGGCATAATGAATGCTAAAACAAGAAGCCCAATACTGAACTTTCGCATATTCTCTCCCTCTAAATGTATACCTGCTTATACTATGCGTGTGCCATTTCCTCAATAAGATTAACCATAGCGCGCTATAACCTGAAAAAGAGCTTGAGGCGCTGAAGATAATCCTCCCGGCGCAGAGAAGAACTGGCAGCTGCATCAGAACTGGTCGCCTGGCTTGCCCTGGTTCTCACTTCACGCTCTGCCAGGATAGTGCTGAGTGTTTCCATGACTGTCGGATTGGCACCCAGAATCGGCTCCAGCAGCTCTTTGGTTACCTCCGCCAGCCAGACCTCACTGGCAGCACGAACTGTTGCACTGCGGGGTTCACCGGTCAGGAGCGACATTTCACCAAAAAACGAATCCTCATGAATAGTGCCGACAATTTTCTCGTCAACTGACACCTCGAGAGTGCCTTTAAGCACTATGAAAAGTGAACTGCCCCCATCTCCCTGACGTACAACAACCTCCCCGGCACCAAAAACCTCCATCGGCGCGCGATCAGCCAACACATTGATGGTACCCTCATCAAGCACGCTGAAGAGTTCAGACTGACGCAGTTCGTCGGCAATATGCCCGCGAGAGAACTCAAAAGGCTGCTTTGCCTCCGCAGTAATAATCTGGCGGTGCGGAAAGGGGAAGCTGTAACCGGCACGATTAACGGAATACCAGGCGCGGCTGTAAATAGCGTCCTGAACCCTGATCTTGCCGGAAGGGTCGTCTATCCAGAATTTGAGCTGGTAGGTAATACCGCTGTCGTTGAGGGCAATTAGCCGCACCACCGGTTCCGGTGAACCAAGCACCTCTGGTTCATCTTTGAGAACCTGCTGCAGCAGTAATTTAGCCCTTTCAGGTGGCATATCATATCCCAGCATGACATCCACCTGTATGGCAGGCTTGTCATCACTCTCCATGGTGCCGTGGTGAGTGACAATACTCTGCATGATAACGCTGTTAGGTACCATTATCAGCGAATTTTCGAGGGTTCGCAGAGTTGTATAGCGAAAACCTACATTGATGATTTCACCGAATATGTTTTTTTCCTTGATGGATATCCAGTTCTGGCGGGCCAGCAGATTATCGGTCTGAATTGAAAAACCTGACAGGGCATTTGCGAGTGTATTCTGCATTGCAAATGCAATGGTGGCAGTTATAACAGCGCTGGTAGTGACAATGGCTGAAACGTCAATTTTAAATACCAGTCTCAGGGAAATAATACCGGCGGCCAGATATACTATCAGTCGCACGGTATCACGGATGAAGGTAGGCACCTCGCGCTGGGTGTGAATGCGCAGGTAAATATCGATGATTACATAATTGACCAGCTTGGCCAGACAGATCAGCACAACAACCGTCTGAATGCTCTGCAGGGCTGACTGATAACGAGGGAGGCCGGACATGGCAAGTTCGGCATACAACAGGAGCAGGCCGAACAGTGTCAGCTTGATCGGGGCCAGAATACGCGGATGAATCTCCTGTGATCGGGAGCGGCGGATAAAATATATCGATGTGAAAAACAGCAAGGTTACGGCCAGCACGAAGATGCGGTTTATCAGAATGAAGTTCACGTCAATCAAGGAAGAGAGCTGCGCGGAGTCAGCCGCATAAGCCATGGAAATCATGTATCAGGTACTCCTTTTTCAGTGGCGTGTCACAGAATTCTATTTGCTGAGTGACGGTAAATATCCAAGGGCTGCCAGCGCCTTCCAGACTCCCGCAGCCCCCAGCAATGCCACGGCTGCCCCCATAAAGCGCTGGAAGATCGCGCCTCCCAGAGCTGAAAGTGCAGAAGCCATCTGGCCGTATATCAAGAGAGCGGGCAGAGTGCCAAGACCGAAACTCAGCATCATACTGCCTCCGCTCAATGGCGATCCGCTGGTGGCGGCAGAAATCAGCACACCATACAAAAGTCCGCACGGTAAAAGTCCCATCAGAAGACCGGCCGGCACTGCCGCCAGCACGGATGCGTTGGCCGCAATTCTCGGCAACAGACTACGAATGAATCCCAAAGCCGATCCATCGAGTGTGGAAATCCCTAATGAGCGCAGACCGAATGCCGTGCAGAGACCTATAAACAGCACCAGGAGGTTGGCCGCCAGAAAAAGCCAGCGCAGATGTGGTTTTAGTTCGGTGACCATCCCGGCCTGTGATGCAAAACCAACCAGAAGCCCCAGCAGAGTATAGGTTGTAACGCGGCCAAGATGATAACATAGATTGAAAGTAAAGCGCCGCGACACGCCGACTTCGCGGCTGGAGAGCGCCAAAGCAGTCACTATTCCGCCGCACATGCCAAGACAGTGGACGCTGCCGGCCATTCCGGCCGAGAATGCCAACCAGAGCTCCAGCACCCGCTCAGGTTTCCAGTGCGCCTATCAGACTCCTGATGTCAGCGACACCGTTGGCAATCATCCAGGCCTCCATATCGGCTGCAATCTGCTGAGCCGCTCCCGGATTTATGAAACTTGCAGTGCCAACCTGAACCGCTGACGCCCCGGCCAGTATGAATTCCAAAGCATCCGTGGCGTTCATAATCCCACCGATACCGATGACCGGCAGATCAACCGCCTGTGCCACCTGCCAGACCATCCTAAGAGCAATGGGCTTGATGGCCGGCCCGGAAAAACCGCCGGTGATGTTGGCCAGGACCGGGCGACGCCTGTTCAGGTCGATGGCCATGCCGGTAAGGGTGTTGATCAGTGACAGGGCATCGGCTCCGGCATCCTGGCAGGCTTTGGCCATGACAACCACATCGGTCACATTGGGGGATAGCTTGACTATCAGAGGCTTACTGGTGGCAGCGCGACAGGCGCTCACCACAGAAGCGGCGCAGGCCGGATCAGTCCCGAAGACGATGCCACCCTGTTTGACGTTTGGGCAGGAGATATTAATCTCAAGACCGGCCACCTCAGACACCTCATCCAGACGACGGGTCATTTCAGCGTATTCATCTACGGTGTTGCCGAAGAAATTGGCGATAGCCGGCGTGTTGACAGATCGGAAAAATGGTACCTTTTTTTCTATGAAAGCATCGATCCCCACATTCTGCAATCCGATCGCGTTCAGCATTCCTCCAGGTGTTTCAACAATGCGCGGGGTCGGATTTCCGGCTCTCGGTTTCAGGGAAAGCCCTTTGGTCACAAAGGCCCCGATCGATTCCAGATCGACATATTCGGCAAACTCTTCGCCATAGCCGAAGGTGCCGGAAGCTGTCATAACCGGATTCCTCAACAGGATACCGGCACAGTTGACGGTCATATCAGGTTTCATGCTCAATCCCTCCACTTAAGTTCGCCTGATTCAAAGACCGGCCCTTCGGTACAGACACAGCGGAAATCCGGAGTTTCCTGAGAGTGATCCCGACCGGGAGCAACACACCCAAGACAGGCACCTACCCCGCAGGCCATATAACCCTCCAGCGATACCTGGCAGGGAATCTGACGGGAAGCAGCAATATTGGCCACGGCGTTCAGCATGCCATGCGGACCACAGGCGAAAATACGTGCTTTACCTTTAATCGTATCCAGACGCCGCAGCAGTGCCTCGGTCACCAGGCCGCATTCGCCCAACGATCCGTCCTCTGTGGCAGTGTAGCACTCAACCCCCAACCGCTCGAACTCGGTAATGCAAAGAATGTCATCCCGTGTCCGGCCGCCGGCAAACAGCCGTACCGGTGACTTTTTCACAAGCTCCCTTGCCAGCAGGTAAAGTGGAGCCAATCCCACGCCTCCGCCTACGATCAGCTTTTCCTCATCCGCAACCCCAAGCTCAAAACCGGTACCTAACGGACCGAGAACATCGACCAGATCAGTCTCGTGCAGTGCTGAAAGCATGGCGGTACCCTTCCCCACCACCCGGTACAGCATCTCGAAATAAGGCTGGGATATTGCCCCGCTCTGGGCAGGCGTATGCAGGCCTACATCGAAAACGCCAAAAGGACGTCGCAGTAAGGGATCGATAGCAGCGTTGACACGCACCATAACGAACTGACCGGGCGTGGTAGAGGCGAACTCCTGCGGGGCGGTCATGCGCATCCGCCAGTATCCGGGTGAAACCTCAGAATTGGAGAGAATCATGGAAGTGAACTGCATCTTAAGGTGTCTCCTTGAGTTTTTTTTCCATTAGTACAGCACCATCTCGGCCTTCGTAATATCTGGGCCGAACTCCAGCCCTTGCAAAGCCGAGTTTTTCATAAAGAGCAATCGCCGCACTGTTGCTATCCCTCACTTCCAGACGCATGAATTCGGCCTCTTTATGACCAGCCACCATCATTGCATACTGAATCAGCGTAGCGGCAACACCTCTGCCTCTGTGTCCCGGATCAACGGCAATATCAAGAATCTGGGCTTCTTCAAAAATCGACATGAGGCAGACATATCCGACAACATTCCCGCCTGAGATGGCCACATACGGAAATGAATGGCAGGCAGTCAATTCGTTTGCAAAATGTTCACGTATCCAGGGAGCCGGAAAAGAAACGGTTTCTATCGCCAGAACCTGATCCAGATCGGCATCTGTCATTGGTCTGACAGTAATTTCCAGGGGAGTCAGCATGGCGTCACATACTATTCAAATGGCCTGATATTGTAAACATTTTTCGGTGCTGAAAATTAAGAATCGCGTTTCAATTTTTGACAATAGTCGAGCTGGTGTGCGCTTTTTCCCCCTGCGGTTATAAACAAAAAGACGGGGTGGTTACCCACCCCGTCGTCAAAAACTAAAATCTTCAGTTCTGATGCGGCTATTTCTTGACCTTGATGAAGCAGCCGTTCTCGTCGCACTCTTTGCCTTCAGAGAAGACATGCACCTTGGTAGTGTACTTGTAACCGCTGAAAATACTGGTTATCTCGCCGCCTTTTTCCTTTATGTCCAGCAGCCAGACACTGTAAATGTGATTAATCACAAAACATATGATCAGCCACATTCCTATATGGTGGTACAGATGCAGCGACTGCGTTCCCATCAGGAGGTAAACCGGCTTGAACATGGAGTGCATGGTTCCGTTCGGAGCGTGCTCGGCATACAGAGCGAACCCGCTTGCAAACATTCCGAAGAAAATCAGAAAGAGGCCCACATAGGCCGTTACGGCCAGCGGGTTATGTCCAACCGCATCCGGAGTTTTCCTGTCGATGAAAAAGTAGAACTTGAGCATCATCAGGATTTCCTTGCGCCCCTCCTTGGTCAGGAACGGGAAATACTCCCGCCAACCGGAAAAACAGTGATCATTCAAGGACCAGAGCAGACGGGTAATAACACTGATGATAAGTGCATACCCGGACACAAAATGAATGAAGCGAACCCACCCCATCATATAGGCCTGCGGTGAACTGCCGGCTATAACCGGATATCCGATCAGAAAACCGGTAATCGACAACAGCAGAATCGACAGCGCGTTGACCCAGTGACAGATGCGGACCGGCAGTTGCCATACGTAATATCGTTTGAATACTAATGGTTCGCTCATAGTCGCTCCCTCCTAGGATACCTTGACCTTGACCATTTCATTGCCATTTGCGTCCAGAACATGGACGGCACAGGCCAGACAGGGGTCAAAGGAATGGATCGTGCGCAGAATCTCCAAAGGTTTATTGGGATCCGCTATCGGAGTTCCGACCAGAGCGGCCTCGTATGGACCGCGCTGTCCCTTGGCATCACGCGGGGACGCATTCCAGGTGGAGGGCACAACCGCCTGATAGTTGAGGATTTTCTGGTCTTTGATCTTGATCCAGTGGCCAAGGCCTCCGCGCGGCGCTTCGTGCATACCGTAGCCGCTGGCTTCGGCCGGCCAGGTAGATGGATCCCACTTCTCGTTGGCATGTATGCGGTAATCGCCTTTGGAGATATTGCCAATCAGCTCGTCAAGAAACTTTGGCGTCTGCTGCGCATTCAGAAGACAATCGATCCCGCGGGCAGCTGTGCGTCCCAGAGTCGAGAAAAGTGCGGCTGCTCCTACACCCAGCTTGCCGAGCACCAGATCAACGACAGCTTTGGTTTCCTTGTGGCCGGATGCATAGGCCACCAGAACTCGGGCCAATGGACCGACTTCCATGGCTTTTTCATCGTAGCGGGGTGACTTTACAAATGAATATTTGGCATTGGTGTCAAGGAACTCATAGGGAGGCTTGGGGCCGGTATAGCGGACTTCAGTCTCTCCGTCGTACGGATGCAGTCCCTTGCCGGCTCCGGCGGAGTTCTCAAACCAGGAATGATCAACATATTCGGCGATCTTGCCCTGATCAACTTTAATTACTTTGGAAAGATCCTTGTTCAGAATGGCGCCGGACGGGAACCAGGTGTTGCCGTTGGCATCCGGAAATTCACCGTAGCACATGTAGTTTCCAACGCCACCGCCAATAGCGGCCCAATCCTTGTAGAAGGAGGCAACTGCCAGCAGATCGGGAATGTAAACCTTCTCAACGAAATCCTGGGCCTTCTTCAGCAGGCGCTTGATCTCGATCAGTTTGTCGGCATTAAGCGCATTCTGTGAATCGGGATCGATCGGAATCGACATACCGCCCACCAGGAAGGTCTGAGGGTGCGGGTTTTTGCTTCCCAGAATAGCGTGGATCTTGATGACATCCTTCTGCCATTCCAGTGCTTCCAGATAATGGGCGGTCGCCATCAGGTTGGCTTCCGGCGGAAGTTTGTAGGCCGGATGCCCCCAGTAGGCGTTGGCAAAGGGACCCAGACGGCCGGATGCCACAAAGGCTTTGACCTTTTCCTGGACAGCCTTGAAATAGGTGGCCGAGTTTTTGGGCCAGTCGGATATCGATGCGGCCAGAGCAGCAGTCTTGGCCGGGTCAGCCTTGAGACCGGAGGTTATATCTACCCAGTCCAGGGCGTGCAGGTGATAGAAATGTATAACGTGATCCTGAACGTTCTGGGTGCCGATAATGATGTTACGGATCAATTCGGCGTTGTGGGGAACCTTGATCTTGAGAGCGTTTTCAACTGCTCTGATGGATGCTATTGAGTGAACGGTGGTGCAGACACCGCAGAAACGCTGGGTCCAGAACCATGCATCGCGAGGATCGCGCCCCTTGAGGATCTTCTCAATGCCGCGGAACATGGTAGCGGAACTCCAGGCATCCGTGATCTTGCCGCCATTAACTTCGGCCTCGATGCGAAGATGTCCTTCAATTCTGGTAATCGGGTCAACAACTATCTTGGCCATATCTTAATCCTCCTTGGTTTCTTCAGCAGGTTTATCTTTACGCAGGGCACTGACAACGCCATGAACGGCAAAAGCCGCACCGACGCCAACCGCCATTCCGAGTCCGATCTTGTCCGCGGTATGCTCGATACCGAAGCCCGGAACGTTGGGCAGACGGTTGTACATTGGTCCCATGGCATCCCAGAACTGTGGTTCGGAACAACCGGCGCAGGGGTGACCGGCCGCCACCGGCCAGCTCGTTTTTTCATTATAGCGCTGGCTGGGACAATTATGGAAGGTTGCCGGACCTTTACAGCCCATCTTATAGAGACAGAATCCCTTGCGATGCCCTTCGTCGCCCCACTTCTCAACATACTGGCCGGCGTCAAAATGCGGACGGCGCTCACAGTTGTCATGGATACGCTTGCCATAGGCGAACAGCGGCCGACCGTGACTGTCCAGGGCCGGAATCTTGCCGAATACCAGATAATGAACAATAGTTGCGGTCAGATTATCAGCATTGACCGGGCAGCCGGGCAGATTAATGACGGTCGCGCCGGGAACTGCGTCCCGCACGCCCACCGCACCGGTCGGATTCGGAACTGCGGCTGCAATACCGCCGTATGAGGCACAGGTGCCGACGGCGATGGTTGCCAATGCACCACCACAGACCTGACGAGCACGATCGAGGTGCGACTTACCGCCGGTACTGCCGTAAATGCCGCCATCTTTCATAGAAATGGAGCCTTCGATAACACAGATGTACTTCCCTTTGTAAGCTGCAATGGTTTTGTCGAGTGCCTCTTCGGCCTGATGACCGGCGGCGGCCATGATTGTTTCGTGATAATCGACAGAAAGGATATCAAGTACGATTTCAGCCACGGTAGGATTGGCGGAACGGAGCAGAGCTTCAGTGTCTCCGGTACAGCTCTGCATTTCCAGCCAGACCAGAGTAGGCCGCTTCACCTCATCAAGAGCCTGGGCGACTCGGGGGGCAAAAGAAGCCGGGAGCGCCATTGCTGCCGTCATGGCCGAGCAGAACTTGAGAAAATCGCGGCGCGACACCCCGCGTTCCTTTAGAATTTCACCAATTGAGTGTTCCCGATTTTGCTTTACATCGTCGCTTCGCTTCACAGTGTCACATGCGGTGTCCACATCGCGTTTACTCATCCATGACCTCCCTTTATGTGGGTTGACTGCTTATAAATATCTCAACTTGCTTATAAACTATAACGGAATTCCAATGTCATGTAGCTGGACAAAACCAAACCTTTAAGAGCACAAAATATGCCAACATCGTAATTTGGCCGCCAGAGCAGCGCATCACAGTTATAACAATCTGATTTAATTCACTTTTATCAAAACACATCCCCTCTACCAAGAACCGAGGCCTGTATTGTCACACCGCTATTTGAGCCAGTTTGTGCACAAAAACCATATTATGCAACAGCCTGGCATCCACTGGCTTAAAGGGCCGCCGCACTAAAACCTATGATGTATATCACTATTTAACCACATGATATTATTTACTTATTCTTATGATAATGATTTTTAAGCCAGAAATATTTTAACGGAAACGCTGTTACGGTATCAGAATATACATGCAGGTGCAAGCCGAATATCATAGAATTTATCTATCAAATAAATATATTGCGATCAATGACAAGTCTTGATAAATTATCCAAATTAACATCAAGTTAGTGACTTATTTCTTTTTATACATAAAATAAGCCTCAGATATCGGATGGTTATACTTTTATTAATGTGCATCTTAAATGATTACATTTTCCTGTCCGGTCCCGTAAACCGTTTTTTGTTTCCTTGAAGACGACCCGGTTGGCATATATTTTTGTGCTAATATATGCTCAATATTTGTATTTTGTGCCAATACCTGCTCGTAATTGTCCTAGCCTGCCATCAACTACTGTCGTAGAATAGCTGTGAACATCGTGAGGGTCCATATTGCTAATACAAACACTTAAGGACAAATGCCGGAAATGCTACACCTGCGTGAGGAACTGCCCGGTTAAGGCAATCAAGGGCGAAACCAGTCATACTGAAATCATTTATGACCGCTGCATCGCTTGCGGCAAATGTGTTAACAACTGCCCGCAGAAAGCAAAAATATTCAATGACAAGATCGCATCCATGGAGCGCCTGCTCGCATCCGGACAATTGGTGGTTGCCGTGCTGGGCGGAGCGTTTCCGGCTTTCTTTCATAACGTTTCTCCCTGCCAGCTTGTTGCAGGCCTTAAAGAACTTGGTTTTGCAGAGGTCCATGAAGGCGCTTACGGCGTCGAACTGGTTGCCATCGAGTACGCAAGCGCCATGGAAGTCGCAACAACCCCTCTCATTTCATCCCACTGTCCGGCGATTGTAGACCTAATTGAACGGCACTACCCGAAACTGATAGACAACCTGATTGAGGTTGTCTCACCGATGGTGGCCATGGGAAGATTTCTGAAGGGAGTTCTGGGGGCTGAAGTAAAGGTTGTCTATATCAGCTCCTGTATTGGAGCCAAACTTGAGATTGAAGCCGAGGAGATCAGGGGGGCGATTGACATTGTCCTGACCTGCCAGGAACTGCACAGCATGTTCAAGAGCCGTTCCATAGATATTTCCTCTCTCAAGGAGGAGGCGTTCGACGGGATCCAGCCTTATCTGGGGCGCCTCTTCCCGATTACCGAGGGCTCATTCCGGGTACTGCCGATCGTCAGTGACCTTCTGGACGGCAAGGTTGTAACCGCCACCGGAGAAGTCAATGTAATGGAGATCATCAGCGACCTGGCGCAGGGGCGCATTACTCCGAAAATTGCGGACATCAGATTCTGCTACAACGGCTGCATCGGCGGACCTGGCATGAGCCAGGAACTGACCAGCTTCTTCAAACGCAATCTGGTCATTTCCCATTTCAAGAGCGACGTCCCGTACCAGACGGCCTCTCATTACCTGGACATGAAAATCACCCCTCATCTGGCCAGGTCTTTTTCCAGCAAATATGTGAAATTAAAGGCGCCCAGATCCGGTGACATCAACAAGATATTGAATTCAACCAATAAGTTCACACAAAAGGATGAGCTCAACTGCAGCGCCTGCGGCTATAGAACCTGTCGCGAATACTCAGTGGCTGTCCATCAGGGATTGGCCAATCTCGAAATGTGCCTTCCGCATAACCTTCAGCAGCTTGAGGAAGATCGTGGACGTCTGATCAAGAAATACGAACTGGCCCAGCGGGAGCTGAACCGTGAGTATGGCGACGAATTTATCATCGGCACTGACAAGAAAACCCAGGAAGTCCTCGATCTGATCAAGCAGGTCGGCCCTACCCCGACCACTGTCCTGATCCGGGGAGAGTCCGGAACCGGCAAGGAATTGATTGCCCGGGCTATCCATCGCTACAGCAAAAAAAATGATAAGCCGCTGGTTACGGTCAACTGCACGACCATTACCGATTCGCTTCTCGAAAGCGAATTGTTCGGCCA
>CAZUGI010000051.1:0-10937 GCA_964619855.1 uncultured Geobacter sp.
CTACCAGTATGAGCTAACGGGGCAAAGCTATTATTTTCCATGACCACATTAAAACGGAATTTGTTTATTTAAAGAAAAAAATCATCAAAGTCAAGTGGAATTTAAAAATAAAAAGATGCACTTCGTTTTTTTACGAGTGCATCTAACAGCAATGTAACAGATAAAATAGCTTTATCAGGCAGCCATGTACGGTAGCAGAGCCTGTTTTGTTTTCCTTAGGGCCCCTTCTTCAATCTGCCGCACACGTTCACGTGAAATTGAAAAATGGCTGGCGATTTCCTGCAGGGTCATCGGCTCGTCAGCTGTGATTCGCCGTTCGATAATGAAGCGCTCCTTTTCATTCAACCGGCTGACTACATCGGCCACCTTCCTCTGCAGGTTTTGGCTCTCCTGGCACTCAACCAGAAGTTCCTCCTGATTAAGGCGATCGTCAGCAAGTGTTTCAAGAGCTGTTGCGCCATCACTTCCCGGAATTTCAGCATTCAGTGAACAGTCACCACGCATGCGCTGTTCCATTTCTGAGAATTCCTGTTCTGACACATTAAGTGAGAGAGCAACACTGTCAGTATCTTCTTCATGGTCTCCCATGCTTGCGATCGCACTCTTTGCCTGCCGCAACTTAAAAAAGAGTTTGCGCTGGGCCTGTGTGGTGCCTATTTTAAGCAGACTCCAGGACGAGATGATATGGTTTTGTATATAAGCCTTGATCCACCAGACTGCGTAGGAGATAAGACGGATGCCTTTATAGGGATTGAATTTCCTGACAGCCATCATCAGTCCGATGTTGCCTTCCTGTATCAGGTCAAGCATTTTGAGGCCGTAGTGCCGGAATTCATGAGCAATTTTTACCACAAAGCGCAGATTGGATGTGATCAGGCTATGTGCGGCGCTTAAATCCTTTTCTTCGTAAAATGCAACCGCGTACCTATGCTCTTCAGCTTCCGTCAATAAAGGAAACCTTCTGATTTCGGTCATGTATAATCTTAGACTGTCCGCAACAACCGGTAACTGAGCAACCATGAAGCATCACCTCTGTTTGTTAGCACTCTGTATGTGAGACTGCTAAAATGTATCAACTGCCTTCCAAAAAATCAAGTAGTTATTTTATTCCATTGTTTGAATTCTGATGATCGTTGCGGCGAGGCAAAAGTAAAGTCTGTTTCAGCAACATTCCTTTTATTCTTTGTATTTCCGAAGCCCTGCGCTATAAATGAATGCATGAAATCATCCAATATCATTCGTATCCCGATTCTGGCTCTTTTCATCATTGCGATCAGTCTGCTGCATTACCTGACCCCTTTGCACCTCCACTATCTGCACGATATCTTTCAGAGATTCTACTATCTCCCCATTATTCTTTCTGCTCTCTGGTTCGGTTTCAGAGGAGGAATGGTCTGCTCGCTGGTGGTCAGTGTCGTTTATGCTCCACACATCCTGTTTCAATGGGGAGAAGGATTTACCCTTGGAATGGAGAAATACCTGGAGATTGTAATGTACAACGTGGTTGGCGCCATTACCGGTTTGCTGGCCCAGCGTGAGCGTGAACGCAGCGTAGAGTTGCAAAAGACAGCCGACGGGCTTGAGGAGTCTTACAACAAACTGGAGATTCAGTCGGAGCGGGTCATTGCTGTGGAGGAACAGTTGCGCCGGGCTGAGAAGCTCTCGACGCTGGGAGAGATGGCTGCTGTGCTGGCCCATGAAATCAGGAACCCGCTCGGTTCTATCCGGGGGACGGCAGAAATCCTGCGGGACGACTACCGCCCCGGCGATCCCAAGCATGAATTTATTGAAATCCAGATCAGGGAGACGGAGCGCCTTAATAACGTGGTCGAGGACTTTCTGCGCATGGCGCGCCAGCAGCCGGTGGATATGTGCGAATGCTCCATCAGGGATGAGTTGGACACCATCGTCACCCTCACCTCCAGCGATGCACGCCAGCGCGGCGTTACACTCAACTTTGAACCGCCAGGGGATGAACTGGCGATCACCGGCGACGGCGAAAAGCTGCGCCAGGCCTTCCTCAACATCATTATCAACGCCCTCCAGGCCACCCCACGTGGCGGGAGCGTCACCATCTCCACCGTCCATGCGGATAGTGCCTGCGAGATCCGCTTCCGTGACACCGGCCCCGGTATTCCGGATGAGGTACGGGAACGGATCTTTGAGCCTTTCTTCACCACCAAACCGGACGGCACCGGACTTGGTTTGGCGGTGACAAAGAAGATCATAGAGGCACATGGTGGGACTTTGACAGTGGAGAGTGAAGTGGGAGGAGGCACGACAGTGGTGGTGAGGCTAACGGCTTGATAAATCTTCCATTTGGGTGGTTGAGCGGTTCATGTGCGTGCGCGTTAACCGCTCAATAACAAGTTGAAAAGCTAGGAACAAAATGAAACAATCAAATTCTAGCACCGCAAATACGAACCACACACAAGGGGATTCGATCGTGAAAGCAAAAACAGCAATTATCTCGTTAGGCTTGGCCGCACTGATGTCTTTGAGTGGCTGTGCTGATACACATAATCTTGTACGCACCAATCCGGTTGGTATCTCGAGCAAACTCACATCTAAAGACTCCTTCTATATCGCTGTGAGTAAAGACGTGGTGTACGGGGAAGATAAAAATGAAGGATCAGGGCTTAATTTGTCCCAAATACTTCAATCTTCAATTGTAAAGAGAGCGAGACGTGTAGAAGTAGGAACTGAATACAAATCTTTTGATGATGCACGACTGTATGCTCGTGGCAACTCCTTTAAATATCTCATATACCCTACAATACTTCACTGGGAAGACCATGCTACCGAGTGGAACGGTCTTTCAGACAAGGTAGAGGTCAAAGTTGAGGTTATTGAGTCCGCAACTGAACATATTGTAGATACAGCCATAATAAGCGGGAGAAGTGGTCTTGCGACCTTTGGTGGAGATAAGCCTCAGAATTTATTGCCAATACCAGTAGAGGAATTTATTTCCAGCTTGTTTTAAATATAGCATTTAACCAAGCGCAATAGCGGTGGACCCGCTGTACTCTCCCCCATTAAACATACTAAAAAGGAAATCACTCCATGAAAAAAGCACTTCTGGTCATCGACATTCAGAATGACTACTTTCCCGGCGGAAAATTCCCACTCTGGAATACCGAAGCAACGCTCAAAAGCATACTTAATGCAATAGCCACAGCTCAGGCAAAAGATATCCCGGTCATCCTCGTGCAGCACATTGCCGACCCCGAAAAGGGGCCGGCCCCGTTCTTCAATAAGAACAGTGAGGGCGCAGCGGTTCACCCGAGCATCCTTGAGGCCGCTCCCTATGCCCCCATCATAGTCAAGCAGTTCGCGGACAGTTTCCTGCAGACAGACCTTGAAGCAACTCTCTCGAACCTCGGCGTTTCAGACCTGCTTGTCTGCGGCCTGATGACTCAAAACTGCGTAACCCACACAGCTATTTCGAAAGCCGCCGAAAAATATCATGTCAGCATACTGACTGACTGCTGCACCACTGTGGATCAGATGATCCATCTGATCGCCCTGAATGCCGTTGCTCCGCGGCTTTCACTTGTTGCGTCCACAGACGCCTTCTGAACCACGATCAAAGGACCACCATGAAACCGACCATCCTCATCATCGATGACGACACCTCGCTCCGGCGGGTGCTGGAATACAACCTCCAGGAGGCGGGCTACTCCGTAGCTGCCGCTGCATCCGGCGAGGAGGGGTTGCGGCTGTTTGATGAAAACGCACAATCACTTGTGATTTCTGACATTAAGATGCCCGGTATGGACGGTATACAGGTGCTTAAAGCCATCAAGGAGCGCTCGCCGGAAGCGCTGGTGATAATGATCACGGCCTTCGGTACTGTTGACATTGCCGTGGAGGCCATGAAGGCCGGGGCCTATGATTACATCACCAAGCCTTTCAACCGCGATGAACTGCGGCTGGTCGTAGCCAAGGCGCTGCAGTTCAGCGGCTTGGCGGTCGAAAACAAGCGGCTGAAGAACGAACTGGCTGACCGCAGTGATTTCCGCAGTATAATCGGCAACTCGCCACAGATGGAAAAGGTTTTCAGCATCATTCGAAAAGTTGCCGATACGGAAGCCTCGGTTCTGATTACCGGAGAATCCGGTACCGGCAAGGAGCTGGTAGCCCGCTCGATACATAATCAAAGCTCCCGTCATAACCATCCATTTATTGCAGTTAATTGTGCCGCTATTCCCCGCGATCTGCTGGAAAGCGAACTGTTTGGTCACGTCAAGGGCGCCTTCACCGGAGCGATAAAAGACAAGACCGGGAAGTTCGCCCTGGCCGACGGCGGGACTCTGTTTCTGGATGAAGTGGGTGAATTGCCGCTGGAGCTGCAGCCAAAACTGCTTAGGGCGCTTCAGGAGAGGGAGGTTGAGCCGGTTGGTGGAACAAAGCCGTACAAGCTGGATGTGCGGGTTGTGGCCGCTACCAATCTGGATATTGAGAAAGCTTTGGTGGATGCCACGTTCCGGGAAGATCTCTACTACCGCCTGGCAGTTGTCCCGGTCCATCTGCCTCCGTTGCGGGAGCGGCATGAGGATGTTGCACTGCTGCTGCGCTATTTTTGTGGTAAGCATGGTGCCAAGGGGGTGAGTTTCGATAGAGGCGCTTTGTCCGCCCTTACTTCTTACCGCTGGCCGGGGAACGTTCGCGAACTGGAAAATATGGTTGAGCGCCTTCTGATCATGAGAGACGGTGACACCATAACAATTGACGACCTTCCGGAGAAAATCCTCACGGGTATTTCGGTTTCTCCGGCAAGCTCGAACTCAGGCAGTGTGATTAATCTACCCAATGAAGGCTATTCACTTGAGCAGCTTGAACGTGAAGTAGTAGTCGAGGCTCTTGTACGCAATGATTGGAACCAGACCGCCGCCGCGCGCTTTCTCCGTATTCCACGCCACACCCTGATTTATCGCATGGAAAAGTATGAAATTCTGCAGCCGGATGAGTAATCCTTTCAAATCAACCCTCACATGAAGAATATGCCCCAGTCGATGTGGAATATTCTACACTATCCCTTGGCTTAAAATTTTAATAGTAATTATATCAATAAGTTAAATATTGGCACGACATCTGCTCTAGAAAACGGCAAACATATTTCATCAATCAAAGGAGACGAATAAAATGAAAAAATTAACCGTACTTATCACAGCTCTCTTTGCTCTGGCCTTTCCGATGGCCTCATTTGCTGTAGACCATGGCAGCCACGGAGGCGGATCTCATGACAAGGGGCATGGCGGGCATCAGGGTGATGTGGCTCACGAAGAGGTGGTGGAAGGAGTAAAGGCTACCTTCAATGTCATGAGCATGAAGGAGCACATGAAAGCCATGAATATGGACATGCCAAAAGGTATGAAGGAGACCCATCATATAGCTGTTGAATTTAAAGATGCAAAGAGCGGCAAAGCCCTGATCGAGGGCGAGGTGAAGGTGAAAGTTCAAAATCCTGACAAGAGCGACCAGACCAAGGATCTGGTTGGAATGCAGGGACACTTTGGGGCGGACTTCGATTTTTCAAAGAAGGGCAAATACGGCATAATGTGCAAGTTTCAATTGAAGGATGGCAAAGTTCGCCAGTCCAAATTTTGGTATATCGTTAAGTAGGTCGCTATGACTAATAAATATATAAATATTGCACTGGTTGTTATTACAGTTTCTCTCCTGTCTTTGCTGACTCTTTACGTACGAGTCGGAGCAACTGCGGATTCAATTGCGGTTCTGAGAACCGACGGCATGACATGCAGCAGTTGCTCAGGCAAAATCGAAAATGCTCTTCAGGGTGTTAGAGGGGTGGCGGCCACTGAGGTGGATGTTCAAGGCGGATGGGTTGTTGTCGGATATGACACCAAGACGATAAAGCCGGAAATACTGGCAGAGAAAGTCAACAATGCCGGTTTTGCCAGTGGTGTCTATAAGATACTCACCCCAGAACAATTCAGGCAGATTACAGGCAGGGAAATAGGACAAAAAGCTGCGTCTACCCCAGGCTGCTGTGGACAGGGTGGATGCAGTTCAAAAAAACGGAGCTGAAAAGGAGAACTTCAAATGATGATTGCACGCACTAAACAGGTAGTAGTGGCAGGATTTATGGCGCTGGTTATTCTGGTTGCCGCTGTCGGTGCCTTTGCGTTTTCACTCGGAAAATACGAAAAGGCGAAGGCTGCCAGCGGATCTGTCGCGGTTCCGATTGCTAAGTTGGCGGATGGCAAAGCCCATTTCTATAAATTCGAAGATGGCGGTAAGGAGATTGCCTTTTTTGCCGTCAAGGCACCTGACGGCAGCTATAAAACCGCTTTCGATGCCTGCGACGCCTGCTTCCGCTCCAAAAAAGGTTATGAACAGCAAGGTGATAAGATGAACTGTAACAACTGCAATATGAAGTTTGCGACAAACCGTCTTGGCCCAAACGCAACAGGCGGCTGCAATCCCGGTTACCTGCCGCATAAACAGGCTGGAGGTAACCTGATAATAACTGTGAGCGACCTGAAAGACGGAGCGAGATACTTCTGATGAGACTTTACACGATCTCTATCAATAACCTTAAGCGCAGAAAAGCCAAAATGGCGTTTCTGACGGTGGGCCTGATGGTTGGAATCGCTACTATTGTTACGCTGGTAACCCTGACACGCTCAATGTCCACAGATATCGAGCGCAAGATGGACGAATTCGGTGCCAACATACTCATCACTCCCCAGAGTAACGGCCTGGCCATGAATTATGGCGGTATAAGTCTTGGTGGTGTTACATTCGATCAGCGTGAGATACGCGAAGCTGATCTTGCCAGGATCAAGAGCATCACCAATCACCAAAATATATCAGCCATAAGCCCGAAAGTATTAGGTGGAATCAGGATCGGGGCTCATGATGTGCTACTTGTCGGAGTTGTATTTGAGAGTGAACTGAAGATGAAGCAGTGGTGGAAGGTGTTTGGAAGTGAGCCCAAAACCGAGCACGACCTGTTGCTGGGGTCAGATGCCTCAAAGGTACTTAACGCCTCTCCCGGCGACAGTCTGAATATCAGGGGGGAACTCTTCAAGGTCGCCGGTGTGCTGGACCAGACCGGTTCACAGGATGACGCACTTGTTTTTGCAAGCCTGCCCAAGGCGCAGAAACTCTTGGGTAAGGAGGGTAAAATCAGCATGGCTGAGGTGGCTGCACTCTGTTCCGGCTGTCCCATTGGAGACATGGTCACTCAGATTGCCGAGAAAATACCTGAAGCCAGAGTGTCGGCCATCCAGCAGGTGGTTGAAGGGCGTCTTAAGGCACTTGATCAATTCAAGCGCTTTTCGTATGCCATGGCCGCTGTTGTGATCTTTATCGGTTCACTGATTGTCTTTGTCACCATGATGGGGAGTGTCAATGAACGCACTGTTGAAATAGGAGTTTTTCGTGCCATCGGTTTCAGGAAGAGTCACGTCATGCAGATCATTCTTCTGGAAGCCGCTCTGGTCAGTCTGTTGGCCGGGCTATTGGGATACGCAGCAGGCATGGGCGGCGCAAAACTGGCTCTGCCTTTCATGGCTGAGAGCAGCAGCGTCCACCTGATCTGGGACTCAAAGATTGCTTTTGGTTCAATCGGACTTGCTTTGGCACTGGGTCTGCTGGCGAGTCTCTATCCCGCGCTGCATGCCAGCAAGATGGATCCTACAGAGGCGTTGAGGGCATTATAAGAGCAAGGGGCAGGATATTTGCTCCCTGATCCGATTGTAAGAGGAAGTCATGGCACTTATTGAGATCAAAAATGTTACGAAACATTATTCCAGCGGCGACGAAGTGGTAGAAGCTCTGCGAGGCATTGATATAACCATCGAGGCTGGAAAATTCATCACGATAATGGGGCAGTCTGGTTCCGGCAAGAGTACCCTTCTCTCGGTACTGGGCGGGATGAGTCACCCCACTGCGGGCGAAGTGGAGATGGCCGGAGTAAAATTGTATCAGCTCCCCGGTGAAAAGCTGGCCGATTTTCGGGCACAGAATCTCGGATTTGTATTCCAGTCATTCCATCTCATACATTATCTGACAGCTATTGAAAATGTCATGCTACCACTGGCCATAGTAAAAATGAGTACTCCGGCTAAAAGAACCGCTGCCGGCCAGGCCCTCGAACGTGTCGGTCTCGGCGGCAAGCTGGACCGGCTGCCCAACCAGCTTTCCGGCGGAGAGCAGGAGCGGGTTGCCATTGCCAGAGCAATTGTCAACAACCCTCATATCCTGCTGGCGGATGAGCCAACCGGCAATCTCGATTCCAAAACAAGCAAAGAGGTCATGACGCTCTTCCGTGAGCTGAATGATGCCGGTCAGACGGTGGTTATGGTTACCCACAACCCGGATAACGGCCAGTATGCAGACAGGACGATCACCCTTAAAGACGGGATGGTAGTGTGAAAACAATTCTGTTAGTGACAATGTTCTTGCTGCAGCTTCCAATAGTTGCCCTGGCGGACATTGATCTGCCAGTTGAGGGCGGTGTTGTGACCTCCGGAGTGGGCTGGCGGATTGATCCGTTTGGAACTGGTAAATTTGTCTTCCACCGCGGGATAGACATTGCTGTTCCGGTAGGTACACAGGTGCTGGCGACCCGCAAGGGACGTGTCATTTTTGCCGGTGATCACAAAGGTCATGGGATCACCGTCATCATTGAGCATACCAACGGAGATAGGACTCTTTATGGACATAATTCTATGGTCCGGGTTCATCCGGGTGATGTTGTGGAAGCAGGCAGTTTGATAGCTTTTTCTGGTAACAGTGGCAGATCTACCGGCCCACATGTGCATTTTGAACAGCTGCCGAGCGGCCGAGTCGTTTTTGATGAGATTGAGCCGGTGGACACAAGAGCCTTGGAACTTGCAGATAACAGCGATCAGAGCCATATGATTGAGCAAATAATGAACGAATCGGTGGATGCGGTTATCAGAAAAATAAGAGGAACCATTGAAAACAAAGAAAAGGTAGGACATGGCGGATGAGTTCGGAGAGCTTTGTGAGATTAGCATTAAGCTATGAGGCTACGTAACTCAAATGTGGCAAAAATTTCTGGAGTTACCATGAAAACTATTCGCGCATGCGCGTTGCTGATGCAGGTTTTTCTTATGTCTACCCTGGCATTGGCAGATGATTCAAAATTACCAGCCGAAGACCTGGTGAGCCTGATATCAAAAGCGATAGCCAATAATCCTGAATTGAAGTCCTCTAGCGCACGTTGGCAGATGTTTGCCAATAAGGCCAAGCAGGTTTCGACTCTGGAAGATCCGATGGTTATGCTCAAACTGCAGAATCTGCTGGCGCGTGATCCTCTGTCTTTTGGTGGCAGGGATCCGTCAACAGCAAAAGTTGTCGGCATCTCGCAGCAGCTGCCCTTTTGGGGCAAGCGGGCCATCAGGCAGGAAGTTGCCCGGCATGAGGCAGAGTCTTACAAGTGGACCATAGAAGAGCGCAAGCTGGAATTGACTCGTATGGTTAAGGAGACCTACTACCAACTCTGGACCGTTGACAAAGAGCTGTTGATTGTCGATAAAAACCTGACGATTTTAAAGGACTTCGTGACTATTGCCGAATCCAAGTACTCCGTTGGTCAGGGGGTACAGCAGGATATTTTCAAGGCCGGTCTGGAAAAATCGAAGATGCTTGATATGCAGATTACTCTGCAGCAGCGTCGTAAGAGCCTCGCCGCCAATCTCAACTATCTGCTCTACCGTGACAGCACTACTCCGGTAGGCAGGATAGATGATTTCACCCTGCCGCAGCTCACGTTTTCTGTCGAACAACTGAACAAGGCCGCTTATGAGAACCGTCCACTGGTCAAAAGCCTGCTCAGCCTGGCAAACAAGGGGCAGGCATCCCACCGTCTGGCTCAGAAGGAATTCTATCCTGACTTCAATCTATCCTTTGAGTATATGTTCCGGGAAGAATCCATGAATGATCCCGGTTACAACATGTTCAGCGTAGGTGTGACCTTTAATTTGCCTTTCCAGCAGGAAAAACGCCGGGCGATGCTGGCGGAATCTGTATCAGAGACGAGTATGGCGACTGAAGAATTGAACGGATTGAAGAACACCATATCTCTTGTCATACATGACACCCTGGCTCAGATGGAGCGCCGCAGAAAGCTGGTGGAGCTTTACAGGGGCGGCATCATACCCCAGGCGGAGCAGTCCCTGGAGTCCGCCGTCATCAGCTATCGAGTGAACAAAGTTGATTTTCTGACGCTTTTGGACGGCAGGATTAACCTTTTCAATTATGAGCGGGAGCTTTTCGAGTCACAGGCCGAATACATGATGAAGCTGGCTCAACTGGAGGCGGCGGTTGGCACTGACCTTGTTTCAGGACCTTCTGTGCAAGTGCTATCACCTCCGGTGACTCTACCGGAACAGGCAAATCCGCTGATACAGGCCGCTCCAGCATCCGATCACACTCGACATCATTAACTTTATTCGACATTGAGGTAACATCATGTCTTTAAAAAATAAAATCATAATTCCTCTGCTGGTTCTGGTTGTGTGTATTGCAGCAGCAGGCGGATGGCTCTACAAAAATGACTGGTTTAAGGACGATGGTGGCGGTCATTCAAAGCTGGAGCATGCCGTGCAGCTCTACACCTGTTCAATGCATCCTTTCATCATAAAGGACAAACCGGGTACATGCCCGATTTGTGGTATGGAGCTGATCAAGAAGATTGACACTGCACCGGCTGTTGGTGGCACCCAAACGGCGGAACAAAAACAGCAGGTCGCTATGCTTGGTCACGTCTCTATCTCGCCGACACAGCGTGTGATGGCCAACGTCGCAACGGTTGAGGCAAAAAACGGCACACTGAACAAGGAGATAAATGCTGTTGGCATTGTCCAGTATGACCAGTCGCGCCAGGCCAAGGTTACCGCCTGGACCGCCGGGCGAATTGATAAACGCTATGTCAATCC
>CAZUGI010000051.1:10947-19225 GCA_964619855.1 uncultured Geobacter sp.
TACGGTAGGTACATCCGTCAGCAAGAATAAGCCGTTGGCGGAGGTCTATTCTCCGGATCTTCTGGCTACACAACAGGAATATCTGCTGGCGGTAAAGAGTCGTGATCAATTGAAAAATTCGCCGGTACCCTCCATTTCCCAGAATGGGGAAGGTCTTGTGGCGTCGGCTAAACAGCGCCTGATGCTCTTTGGGGTCAAAGAGAGTCAGATCGCCGAACTTGAACAGGCCGGAAAACCGAATATTCGTCTACCCATATACACTCCGCTTTCCGGAGTTGTTATCGAAAAAATGGTACAACAGGGTCAGTATGTAAATACGGGAGAAGTACTTTTCAATATTGCAGACCTTTCAAAAGTCTGGATCGAGATAGATGTTTTTGAAAACGAAGTTCCATACGTGCGGGTTGGCCAGCAGGTTGAAATCCGTTCTTCCGGCGATCATAACGTAGCTTCCAGAGGCACAATCAGTTTCGTATATCCTTTTCATGATCCCAAGACTCATACCGTCAAGGCTCGCGTGGAGATGCCCAACCCGGGCATGCGTCTTAAACCCGACATGTTTGTCAACGCGATTATAAAGATCCCGCTGGCCAAGGGAATTATCATCCCGGTTACGGCGGTCATCGATACCGGCAAGCGTCAGGTTGTCTGGGTAGAAACTTCGTCAGGAATGTTTGAACCGCGTGATGTGCAGGTGGGGGAACGGGTCGAAGATAAGCTTCAAATTCTTTCCGGCATCAAACCGGGTGACAAGGTGGCGGTATCCGGCGGATATCTGATTGATTCCGAATCACAACTCAAAGGTGCTGGCGGAGTGGATCACAGTCAGCATACCGGCGCCAAACCGGAAACAAAGGGGCAGGCTCCTGCGGTACCGGCCAAGAAAGATTCGTTGAAGATGGATGATATGAAGATGTAATGTCACTGTATGCAGAATCCGATGCTACTGTATTTCTATTAAGGTTTCATTCACATGATTGAAAAAATTATTGAATATTCCGCCCGTAACCGCGTCATTGTCCTGATGATGTTCGGGTTGGTTATCGCCTGGGGTGTCTGGTCGGTTTACAGAACCCCGGTGGATGCAATCCCGGACCTTTCCGATAATCAGGTGATTGTATTTACCGACTATCCCGGTCGCTCGCCGCAGGTGGTGGAGGATCAGGTCACCTATCCATTGGCGGTCAATCTGCAGGGGCTGCCGCAAGTTCGTGCTGTACGCGCCTCCTCAGCTTTCGGCTTCTCCATGATCTACGTGATTTTCGAAGATAAGGCCGACATCTACTGGGCCAGGACCAGAGTGCTGGAACGGCTTAACTACGCCGCCTCGTTGTTGCCGCCAGGCGTTGTCCCCACACTCGGCCCTGATGGTACCGGTGTAGGTCACGTCTTTTGGTACACCATCGAGGGTAAAGGGTATGACCTTGAGCAGTTGCGCACACTGCAGGACTGGTTCGTGCGCTATCAGCTCAACACCGTCCAGGGAGTAGCTGAAGTCGCCTCGATCGGGGGGCTGGTGCGCGAGTACCAGATCGACCTGGATCCAAACAAACTGTTTGCCTACAAGGTCAAGACCAGCAGGGTCATGGATGCGGTTAAGACTGCCAACAGGGATGTAGGTGGTAAGCTGGTTGAGCAGGCCGATGCCGAGTATCTGATACGCGGTCGCGGTTATGTCAAATCCAAGGAAGATCTTGAGAATATAGTCATTGGCGCCGACATGCGCGGTACCCCAATCTACGTCAAAAACCTCGGTACCGTCCAGATGGGGGGTGCCATCCGCCGTGGCATGCTCGACATGAACGGTGAAGGTGAGGCGGTGGGCGGTATCGTGGTAATGCGCTACGGTGAAAACGCCAAGGATGTCATCGACCGGGTCAAAGTCAAGATCAAGGAGCTCGAAAAGGGGCTGCCGCCCGGTGTTAAGATCATGGTTTCGTATGATCGCTCCGACCTGATCATGCGGGCTGTTGACACCCTGAAAAAAAATCTGCTGGAGGAGTCGGTCGTCGTCTCGTTGGTCATACTGATCTTCCTGCTGCACTTCCAGAGTGCTCTGGTGATTGTGCTGACGCTGCCGATTTCCGTGTTGATAGCCTTCATCACCATGAAATTAATGGGAGTGACTTCAAACATCATGTCTCTGGGTGGCATTGCCATTGCCATCGGTGTACTGGTGGACGCCGGTGTGATCATGGTGGAGAACTGCTACCGGCATCTCTCCGAGATGCCGCCCGAGGAGCGGGCCGGAAAAAGGCTGGAAGTCGTCATTACCTCGGCGAAACAGGTCGGACGGGCCATCTTCTTCTCTCTCGCAATTATCGTGCTCTCTTTCGTACCGGTCTTTATGCTGGAGGGGCAGGAGGGGAAGCTGTTCCACCCGCTGGCCTTCACCAAGACCTTCTCCATGATGGGCTCGGCCATAATAGCCATCACACTCGTTCCGGTGCTGATGTTCTACTTTATGCGGGGCAAGATGCCACCGGAGAGCTCCAATCCGGTTTCGACTTTCTTCATCAGGCTCTACTCGCCGGTGATCCGTTGGGTGCTGGTCTGGAAGAAGACCACCATCGCCCTCAATATCGTGGCCCTTGTCATTGCCGTGCCGATGTTCATGAAGCTGGGAAGCGAGTTCATGCCGCCTCTGGATGAGGGCTCACTGCTCTATATGCCAGTGACCCTGCCCAACGTATCGATCACCGAGGCCAAGCGGCTGATCCAGGTGCAGGACACGATTATCAAGAGCGTACCCGAGGTGGAGCATGTCCTCGGAAAGGTCGGCCGGGCCGAAACCTCCACCGATCCGGCGCCGGTCTCCATGTTCGAAAGTATCATTATCCTTAAGCCAAAGGATAAATGGCGTCCCGGGATGAAGAAGGCTGATATTGTGGCCGAGCTGGACTCCAGGCTGCAGCAGATCGGCGTGCGCAACGGCTGGACCCAGCCGATCATCAACCGTATCAACATGCTGTCCACAGGAGTGCGCACCGATCTGGGTGTTAAGATCTTCGGGAATGACCTGAATGTGCTGAAAGACCTTGCGATACAGGCCGAGGCAATATTGAAGCCGATCAATGGTGCGGCTGATGTGGTGGCAGAGCGGGTCACCGGCGGAAACTATATCGATATCGATATCGACAGAGAGGCTGCCGCACGATATGGCGTCGGTGTTGACGATATCCAAGGTGTGATCGAAACCGCTCTGGGTGGTGAGATGTTGTCAACAACAGTTGATGGGCGCAACCGGTTTCCGATCCGGGTCAGATATCTGCGTGACTACCGTGATAACATTCCGGCAATCCGCCGTATTCTGGTGTCGGGCATGGAAGGCGCACAGGTGCCACTATCACTGGTGACAAGGCTGAAAATTTCCACCGGAGCGCCCGAGATCAACAGTGAGGGCGGCCTTTTGCGGTCGCTGGTTTTTCTCAATGTACGTGGTCGCGATATGGGTGGCTTCGTTACCGAGGCTAAACAGGTGCTGGAAAAACAGCTTAAGCTGCCGCCAGGATATTATGTGGCCTGGTCCGGACAGTGGGAAAATCAGATCAGGGCCAAGGCCCGTTTGCAGGTGCTGATTCCGTTGGGGATGGTGATCATCTTTATTCTACTCTACTTCACATTCCATTCGGCGCTGGAAGCCAGTATGGTCATGCTGTCGGTCCCCTTTGCACTGGTAGGCGGGGTTTATCTGGTCTCGTCCCTGGGGTACAACCTGTCGGTGGCGGTCTGGGTCGGCTTCATCGCTCTGTATGGCATCGCGGTGGAGACCGGAGTTGTAATGGTGATCTATCTGCACGAGGCATTGGACAAAAAACTGGTCAGAGGCCACTGTACCGAACAGGATATCTATGATGCCACCTTTGAGGGCGCGGTTTTGCGTCTGAGACCCAAGCTGATGACTGTGGCTGTTGCCTTGCTGGGGCTGATACCTATCATGTGGTCAACCGGGACAGGGGCCGATGTGATGAAGCCGATCGCAGCTCCGATGATCGGTGGGATGATATCGTCGGCCGTACATGTACTAATTATGACCCCGGTCATATTTGTTTTGATGAAAAAACGGGAATTGCGAAGGGGAACACTAAAATATTCAGGGATGAAACATTGAAATTCCTGTCAGATTTAATTTGTATTGATCTGATATTGTTGGAAAAATTCCTGTCAAGCGTGTCGCGTGGATAAAATTTAACACGTGGATGATTTTTTTGTTTGACACGATGTATCAGAAAGGAGTACAAGTTCGTTTCCCTTAAAAGGGATCTGCGTATATTGCGCTATTGACTTGAATGGAGATGCCGGTCTGATTCCGGTCCTACACCTATTCCATTCCCTCTACCTAGGATTTAAAGGTATCTGGCGCGATTATATGCAATGGCTGTTTCCACTCGGTTGATAACACACAAAATTGTTTTATGTATTTGATGGGCTGTTGCAGGCCGGTTCGATCCGGCCGAATGTTGTTTTTGTCGCATTTGAATAAAAAAGATTGACACTGGCGATATTATTTTGCTAGTTTCACAATTCGCCTCTATTCGGGGTGATTTGGATATTTTTGTGTCGGGAGAATTTGACGACTATGCCAACAATTAACCAGCTTATTCGTTCGGGTAGGCAAAATAAGAGCGACAAGTCCACTGCGCCGGCGCTTAAGTGCTGTCCCCAGAAGCGTGGTGTCTGCACCAGAGTTTATACAACCACTCCTAAGAAGCCTAACTCCGCTCTCCGTAAGGTGGCCAGGGTTCGGCTGACAAACGGAATTGAGGTGACATCATATATTCCTGGTGTCGGCCACAATCTTCAGGAGCATTCGGTTGTCCTGATCCGTGGCGGCAGGGTAAAAGACCTTCCGGGTGTTCGCTACCATATCGTTCGCGGTACACTCGACTCGGTTGGTGTCAAGGGGCGTTTACAGAGTCGTTCCAAGTACGGCGCCAAGCGTCCGAAATAATATCGCACCAGGTTCATTGAGGGGAAAGATATGCCAAGAAGAAGAGAAGTTCCCAAGAGAATTATTCTGCCGGATCCGAAATATAACGACAAGGTCGTTGCCAAGCTGATTAACACTCTCATGCTGGCAGGAAAGAAAAGCGTTGCCGAATCAATTCTGTATGGTGCGCTTGAACTTGTCGCTCAACGGGCGAATGACGAGGCTGTAAAGGTCCTCAAGAAGAGTCTCGACAACATCAAGCCGATGATCGAGGTCAAGTCGCGCCGGGTCGGTGGTTCTACCTATCAGGTGCCGATTGAAGTCCGTCCCGAGCGTCGTATGTCGCTGGCAATGCGATGGCTGATAAAGTATTCAGATGCCCGTAGCGAAAAGACAATGAAGGATAAACTGGCCGGCGAAATTCTGGATGCATTCAACAATCGCGGTTCTGCAGTCAAGAAGCGTGAGGATGTACATAAGATGGCCGAAGCCAACCGTGCTTTTGCCCATTATCGCTGGTAGTAGTTTAATAGATTTTCGGAGGAATCAGTGCCCCGCTTATCACCGCTTGATAAATACAGAAATATTGGCATCATGGCTCACATTGATGCCGGCAAAACCACTACAACCGAGCGAATCCTGTATTACACAGGCGTTTCCCATAAAATCGGCGAGGTTCATGAGGGTACTGCCACCATGGACTGGACGGAGCAGGAGCAGGAGCGTGGTATCACAATCACTTCCGCCGCTACCACCTGTAACTGGAACGACCACCGCATCAATATTATTGATACACCCGGCCATGTCGACTTTACAATCGAAGTCGAACGTTCGCTGCGTGTTCTTGACGGTGCAGTAGCTGTATTCTGCTCTGTAGGAGGTGTTGAGCCTCAGTCTGAGACGGTTTGGCGTCAGGCTGATAAATACGGCGTTCCGCGAATTGCCTTCGTGAATAAGATGGATCGCGTTGGAGCTGATTTCTTCCGCGGCGTTCAGATGATAAAGGATCGCCTGAAGGCCAACCCGCTTCCTATTCAGCTGCCGGTCGGAAAAGAAGAAAATTTCAAAGGTATTATTGACCTTGTTACCATGAAGGCGGTTATTTGGAACGAGGAATCTCTGGGCGCGAAGTTCAGTGTCGAGGAAATTCCTGCCGATTTGCTGGATGAGGCAAAAGAGTACCGTGAAAAGATGATAGAAGAGATTTCAAGCCATGATGATGACCTCATGGAGAAATATCTCGCCGGCGAAGCGCTGAGTGAAGCCGAAATAAAAGCCGCTATCCGTTCCTGCACCATCGGCATCAAAATCTGCCCGGTAATCTGCGGGTCTTCGTTTAAAAACAAAGGTGTTCAGAACCTTCTGGATTCGGTTGTTGATTATATGCCTTCTCCGCTCGACATTCCACCTATCAAGGGCATACAGCCTGACACAGGTATAGAGATTGAGCGCAATGCTTCAGATTCTGAGCCCTTCTCCGCTCTAGGCTTCAAAATCATGACTGACCCGTTTGTGGGACAGTTAACATTCTTCCGGGTCTATTCAGGTGTTGTTTCGTCCGGCTCTTATATTTACAATTCCACCAAGGGCAAGCGTGAGCGCATCGGCCGCATCCTCAAAATGCACGCCAATAAGCGTGAAGAGGTTAAAGAAGTGTATGCCGGTGATATTGCTGCTGCGGTTGGCCTTAAGTACACAACAACCGGTGACACCCTCTGCGAAGAAGATAAGGCTGTAATTCTGGAGTCGATTGAATTTCCCGAGCCGGTTATCTCGATTGCAATCGAGCCAAAGACCAAGGCTGAGCAGGAGAAACTCGGATTCGGACTACAGAAACTGGCCAGCGAAGATCCCTCATTCCGCGTCAAAACCGATGAAGAGACCGGTCAGACAATCATCTCTGGCATGGGCGAATTACATCTCGAGATCATCGTTGACCGTTTAATGCGCGAATTCAAGGTCGAGGCTAACGTCGGCAAGCCGCAGGTTGCCTATCGCGAAACCATTACCAAAAAAGTTAAAGTCGAAGGCAAATTTGTTCGTCAGTCCGGTGGTCGTGGTCAGTACGGTCACGTCTGGCTTGAAGTTGAGCCGCAGGAAGCCGGAAAAGGCTATGAATTTGTGGACGGGATCAAGGGCGGCGTTGTACCTCGCGAATATATTCCGGCTGTTGACAAAGGTATCAAAGAGGCTACCGATAATGGTGTTCTGGCCGGTTTCCCGGTTGTGGATGTCAAGGTAACTCTGGTTGACGGATCCTACCATGAGGTTGACTCCTCTGAAATGGCTTTCAAAATTGCCGGTTCGATGGGCTTTAAAGAAGGTTGTTCCAAGGCCGGCCCGATTATCCTTGAGCCGATCATGTCGGTTGAGGTTGTAGTTCCGGAAGAGTACATGGGTGATGTTATCGGGGATCTCAACTCCAAACGCGGCAGAATCATGGGCATGGATTCGCGTGCCGGTGCGCAGGTAGTGAGCGCTATGGTTCCACTGGCTTCGATGTTTGGATACTCCACTGATCTGCGTTCTGCAACCCAGGGACGCGCAACCTATGCAATGACATTTGATCATTATGAGCCGGTACCGAAGTCGGTGTCGGAAGAGATCGTTGCTAAAGTAAAAGGGTAAATTTAACCTAAATCATCATCAGGAGGGCCTTTATCATGGCAAAAGCGAAGTTCCAGCGTAACAAGCCACATTGCAACATTGGCACGATTGGTCACGTCGACCACGGCAAGACCACATTGACCGCCGCTATAACGAAAGTGTTGGCTGGTAAAGGTCAGGCCGAATACAAATCATTCGACCAGATCGACAACGCCCCTGAAGAGCGCGAGCGCGGCATCACCATCGCCACCGCCCACGTTGAATATGAGACTGACAACCGTCACTACGCCCACGTTGACTGCCCCGGCCACGCCGACTATGTCAAGAACATGATCACCGGAGCAGCCCAGATGGACGGAGCTATCCTGGTTGTCTCCGCCGCTGACGGCCCGATGCCCCAGACCCGCGAGCACATCCTGCTTGCCCGTCAGGTAGGCGTACCCTATATGGTAGTATTCCTTAACAAAGCTGACATGGTAGACGACGCCGAACTGCTTGAGCTGGTTGAACTTGAAATCCGTGAACTGCTCTCCAGCTATGACTTCCCCGGTGACGACATTCCAATCATCAAAGGCTCCGCCCTTAAAGCCCTCGAAGGTGAGAAGAGTGAACTGGGCGAAGACTCGGTAACCCGCCTGATGGAAGCCGTAGACGCCTACATCCCGCAGCCTGAGCGCGCCGTAGACAAACCATTCCTGATGCCGGTAGAAGACGTATTCTCCATCTCCGGCCGTGGCACAG
>CAZUGI010000052.1:0-19135 GCA_964619855.1 uncultured Geobacter sp.
TGCAATAATCAGCAGCGCCAGGAATATGACCATCCCTTTCTGCCGCAATGTATAGGCTATTATTTTTTCCAGCATCGGAACCTCACTTCCGTTAATGGTATTTATTTCCCGTGTCCATGCTCGTCCTTGACTTCGCCTTTTTTAATCTCCGATTTCAGAATGAACGCTCCCTTAACAGCGTAGAGCTCACCTTCTTTCAGGCCGGATATGATTTCGACTAAACCGCCTGCCGTCCGTCCGACCTGAACCTGACGGGCAGCGAATTCAGTTTCATTTTCCGCGACGAAGACCACTTTTTTACCATCCAGTTCCTGCAGGGCATCTTCGGGGATCGCCAACACCGGCGGCGCATCAGCCGCAAGAACCAGTTCGGCGGTGGCGAACATTTCAGGTTTTAATTTCCGTCCCGGATTGGATACCTCCACTCGTGCCTTGACAGTGCGGGTGGATTCATTCACCAAATCGGCGATGTAGGTAATGCGACCTTTCAGCTTCTGGTCTGGAAAAGCACCGACCATGACAATTGCAGTTTGACCCTTGCGCACCTTGGCCAGATCCTTTTCGTTGATATCAACCATCACCCAGACATTGGAAAGATCGGCCACGGTGTAAAGGCTTTTGGATGGATCGGAGAGTTCACCCACGATGGCATGCTTCTCGGTAATAATGCCGCTAATAGGGGAGCGGATCGGCAGTAGCGGTTTTTTGTGACCTTCGCCATGTAGATCCGAGGTTGAAACTCCGTAAAGGGAGAGGCGCTCTTCGTCGGTATGAAGTTCGGCCTGAGCGGTCTTGTAATCAGTCTCGGCCTGGAGAATATCTTTGCGGGCAGCAATTTTCTTCTCCACCAGACCTTTGATACGATCCATATTGGATTGAGCCAGAGCCAGCTTGGTCTTTGACTGATGAAAGCGATTCAGGGCTTCTCCCAACTCTACGCTGTCAAGAGTTGCCAAGGCCTGTCCTGCAGAGACACTGTCACCAAGAGAGGCTTTGACGGCGACAATCTTTCCAGGGATGCGGGGCGATACGTGGGCAATGCGGTCGGCGTTAGCTTCCACCTTACCAGTGGCGTTGATGGTGCCGGCAAGCCGCTGTTTTTTGCTTGGAGTAACGACCACACCATTTTGTTTTTGCATCTCGGCGGTCATCTTGACGCTACCGACTTCACCATGCCCGTCATGCCCGTCTTTTTTTTCTTTCTCCTCATCATGGCTACCGGCTTTTTCATCCTTGTGGCCGGCTTCCTTATGTGCACCCTCTTTTTCACCTTTGTGACCGGCCTCCTTATGCTCAGCATGTTCTCCTCCACTCCGTATCAAGTGGCCGGATTTAAAGATATAGCCGCCGCCCAGGGCGATGACCAGTATGAGTCCAATAATGATTCCCTTTTTGTTCACTGCACACCTCCGGTAAGATCTTTAGCAACAGCTGTTTCGAGTTTAAGAAATGCCACACGCCTGCTGTGCAGTGCAGACAGATAACTGTCATTTACTTCAAAGAATTTTTTCTGTTCATCAATCACCGATAGAATCCCGACTTCACCAATTCTATAGGCCTCCTGGGTCAGCTTCAGGTTCTCGGTCAGTTGCGGAATGATGCCTTTCTCAAATTGTTCAAGTATCTTTTCCGATGATGAAAGACGCGAAGCTGCGATCTCAACTTCGGTAATAATAGAACGTTCCAGAGCCAGGCGGCGAGAACCGGCAGCATCCATACGTGCCTGGGCAGCAGCCCTGCCACTCTGGTTGCGGTCAAAAACCGGAATTGGTATGGATAGTCGCAGCCCCAGCTGGGTGTCGCTGCTGGTTGACGACATTCCGCCAACCTCTGTTGAGGCTCGCTGCCATTGCACGAAGAGACCGGCGGTTAGATTGGGAATTGCTTCTGCTCCTGCCAGACGAGTCTCAGTTTCGGTCTTATCCTGTTCACGTATCAGAGCCATTAGGTCAGGGCGTGAGACCAGTGACTTTTTAATCAACTCTGAGGTATTATCAGGCTGCTTCGGTGCGACTAATTTATCCGGAACATTAATGTCATTTGCTTTCAAACCGGTTAAAGACGCTATTTTTATGCGAAGCGGAATTCTCTCCCGCTCAACTTCCAGTAGACGGCTTTCAGCCCGAGCCAGCTCAACTCTGGTAAGGTTTAGTTCCAGTTCTGGTATGTCGCCAGCCTTGAAACGCTCGTCAGAAATCCTTACCAGTTCCTGATTTAGTGTAACCTGACCAGCTGCAAGTTCTCTGCGTTTGTCAGCCAGAACCAACTCAAATACCAGTGTGGCAACTTCATCCCTAAGTAATCGCGCTGTGTTATCACGCTGCCGCTGTACTACTTCGGCCTCGCGTTGTCCTGCTTCTCGTCGTAGGCGTAACTTGCCGTTCAGTGGAAATTCCTGATTGACACCGATTGAAACCGAACGTTCTTCAGGGCTGCCGGTTAGGCTACCGGTGACCCCCTGAAATTCAAGAGTCGGATTGCTGATAGTACCGGCCTGAACAGCCAACGATTGTTTTGCGGCGGCTTCCTTCTCAATAGCCACCAACTCGGGATTATGCTTAATGGCTAACGAGACAATTTCATTAATACTGCGTGGAATGGGCTCGGCTAGTACCGGCAGACAAGCAAGTGCCGACAGCAAAAGAGCAAGAACAATTCCACGCAACAGCGTTAAACGCATCACGGGTAAACCTCCGGACTGATTAATTTGTGACGATAGCGTGCAGATGCACGCAGACCGCACGTATTGAGTTAAAATTCAGATTACTGCGGGGGAATGATTGTTAGATGTTTGTTGAGTCAGGTGGAACGAAGAGGGATAGATAGACCTCAGGCGTGTGCTGGGTCTGTTCAGCGTGGACAAGGGTGGTCAGTAATCTTGAGGTGCTTAGTGTTATTGATCTGGAGAGTAGCGGGGCATTACATGGACAACCGCAATCGTCAAAGCAATAATGGTCATTTGTTGAGCTTGATTGTGATGGGGCAGCAGGACAGGTGCTGTCGTGAACCTGCTGAGTATTATGATCATCTGTGATATTCAGATTCTCATGGGCACCAGGAAGTTCGCCTGCGCACACAATACTTTCACCGACTGACATTACAAGACCGGTAATTGTCACGAACAGGAGTAGGATTGCAATTATGCGTCTGGGGTCAAATTTCATTTTTTAACTCTAGCAAGTCAGCGGAGCTTTTTCAATACTATTTTTATCGTATATCGTTCGAAAGAAATCTCGCAATGTCGAAATTCATTTGTCTCCTCCTGACGCATATTCGCATATGCTAATATTATTTAGCTCTGAAATATGCAAAAGCGTATTACTCAGTAACATTTTTAGAATATTAGTGATCTGGTATGAAAGGGAACGGGAGCATTCAGATTGTTTTGGCAGGTGGGTGGCATGAACAGGCAGATCCTCCTGCACCCTGTTCCAGGTTTCGCAAGATTGCGCATTTACTCACTATCGTGTTGGCATGGCAGGTATTGCGTAGCGAGTATAACTGCTGCTCCAACATTTGAAGCGATTTGATCTGCAGGTGGACACGATCAATCTGATTGTCGATCAACTGATTGATCTCGTCACAGCCCATTTCCGGATGGGTCTGGAGGTTGAGTAAAATGCGCACGTCAGGCAGTCCCATATTCAGCGAGCGACAGTGACGGATAAAGTTAAGCTGTGCCAGGTGGGTATTTGTATAGCGTCTATAGCCGTTGGCATCGCGTGTTGGAGCTTCAAGAATGCCCGCCCGTTCGTAAAAACGTACTGTTTCGACCTTGCAAGCACTGCGATGTGCAAGCTCTCCTATTTTCATACACATTCCTTCTAAAAAAGTTCTTGACCCTATAGTAAGTACAGGTTGTGTAATGATAGCACATTCTCGGAGGTACGCCATCATGAACAAAATAGGTAAACCAAAACCTGTGCGTCTTATTCATGATCATGAGAACAGATACGTTGTAACTGACTTTAACTACCAGCACAAAGGTGGCCTGCAATGAATAATCAACCAAAAGAAAAACTGTATGCCCGTGCCAAATTTCTGGCCTTGTTTACGATAATTTACAATATGTTTGAGGGGCTGGCATCTGTCTGGCTGGGGGCTGCCGATGAGACGTTGGCATTATTCGGCTTCGGCGTAGATTCCTTCATAGAGGTGATCTCGGCAATCGGTGTTTGGCACATGCTGAGCAGGATCAAGGCAAATGATGGTGAGACACGCGATGAGTTCGAACAGCGGGCTCTCAGAATCACCGGCGCCGCGTTCTATATGTTGACAGTCGGACTAGTACTGACAGCAGTGGTGAACATTTTTCAGGAACATAAGCCGGATACTACTTTTTGGGGAATTGTTATATCTCTGGTTTCAATATCATTTATGTGGTTTCTGATCCATCAGAAATCGAAAGTTGGAATTGCACTGAACTCGGCAGCAATACTGGCCGATACGGCGTGTTCCAGAGCCTGTGTCTATCTGTCTGTCGTATTGATGATCTCCAGTATCGGTTATCAATTGACCGGCATCGGCAGTTTGGATGCAATAGGGGCAATACTGATTTCTTTTCTGACATTCCGGGAAGGACGAGAATCATTCGGAAAGGCGAGTGGAATGAATTGTTCATGCAGTTGCGGCAGTATTAACCAATGAGGAAAATACACAATGACTTCTATTGACGTAACAATATCCAGACGATTGATATTTGCTATCGTATTGACAACCATCACTTTAGTGGCGGAAATTATCGGCGGAATCTGGTCAAATTCATTAGCTCTCTTGTCCGATGCCGGCCACGTATTTCTGGATTTGTTTGCCTTACTGCTTTCTCTCGGCGCTATTAAACTGGCATCACAACCCGCCAGCGAAAGGCATTCTTATGGTTTGCACCGCGCAGAAGTTCTTGCCTCGTTGATCAATGGATTGACCGTTTTCCTGATGGCCGTTGGTATTCTATATGAAGGAAGCAAACGACTAATAGCACCGCAAGAGGTGCAAACTGTGCCAATGCTAGTCATCGCTGTTCTGGGCCTGATTGCTAACCTGCTTGCGGCCAAGGGATTGCATGGTCATTCTCACGATGACTTGAATGTACGCAGTGCATTTATACATGTGATAGGCGATGCAGCAGCCTCTGTTGGAGTTATTGTCGGAGCAATACTTATGCGTTACACAGGCTGGTATCAGGTTGACCCAATCATTTCAATTGCTATTGGTCTTTTGATTCTGGTCGGGGCTTGGAGGGTACTCCGGGAGGCAACCCACATTCTTATGGAAGGTGTGCCGAGAGGACTAGCAGTTGATCAGGTGGCTGACAGTATTCGCAGCATCGAAGGAGTAGCTGATATTCATCATCTTAACCTGTGGGCGGTATGCTCACATATTTTTGCTTTGTCGGCTCACGTTGAAATCAAACCAAATCATAATGAAAAACGCAGTCAGCTGATGCTCCGTATTGAACATGAACTAAGGCATAAATTTCATATCAGCCATACCACGATCCAGTTTGATTGTGCAGCCTGCAACGGCGGTCCGCTTATCAAAGACATGAATCACAGTGAACAGAATTCTAAGAGTTGTGATCACAGTCATTAGCGCCACTAACTATGAGAGTCCACTCTGTCCGGGCACACCCAAATAACCTAGACACTGCAAGTCCCCACCAATACTCACTCTGTCCAGGGTGTCCAGGCTGGACAACGCCAGTAAACACAGGCATTCACGCTGACCTGGCAACACCTGCTTGCCTGGACAGAACATGGACAGGATTACTACTTGCCGCGCTCACCGCTTCAAAAACCTCAAATCCAATTCCATTTCACTTTCATATCGGCAAAGCGAAAACGGTTTTTTGTAATCCAAAAAGCTTAAATTCTGACCCCCACCCCTCACCATTTCAACTCATCGAGAAAAAATGAAACCGTGGCTAGATAGAGGAAACGGGACTCCCGACGAACTATATTCAACCCCAGGGGTCTAAATTTTGTAGCGAGTAGTAGAGAGTTGTAGGGAGTCTGTAAGCATGCCCATGTCAAGAGCCGGTGTCGCCAAGTGCGATGTCGGCTCTTTTTTTTATTTTGTCCTTTTGATGGCTGGCCAGCCAATACCAATCGAAAGGAGAAAATCATGGACGTGTATCAGATCGTAACAGACAGGATTCTGGGATTACTGGAAAGTGGGACTGTACCGTGGAGGAAACCGTGGGTCTGTTCAAATGGCATCCCTCGGAATCTGGTAAGCAACAAAGAGTATCGGGGCATCAACACAATATTGCTGGGGTATCAGGAGTACAGCTCACCGTATTGGGTGACCTACAAGCAGGCAGCTGAACGTGGCGGTTTCGTTAAACAGGGTGAGAAGTCTAGTCTGGTGATCTTCTACAAGATGCTGGACCGTCATGATGAGGAATCAGAAACTGGCAAGATACCGCTGCTGCGGTATTACAATCTATTCAACCTTGAGCAATGTGAAGGTATTACTTCCCCGCCTGTAGATGTTCCTACCTACCAGTTCACCCCCATCGAGAAAGCAGAGCAGATTGTCTCAGGTATGAAGGATCGGCCAGATATCAGCTATGGCGGCAACCGAGCAAGTTATTCTCCGGTACACGATAAAATCAGTATGCCGTATGAAGAACGCTTTGCCAAAAGTGAAGAGTTCTACTCAGTCCTATTCCACGAACTGGGACACAGTACAGGCCATCATTCTCGGTTATCAAGGAAGGAAGTCATAGAGCATCACTCATTTGGATCAGAGGAATATTCTGCTGAAGAATTATGTGCGGAATTCTGTTCTTCGTTTCTATGTGGTGTCGCAGGTATCAGTAACAGTACCATCGAACTTAATGCTTCGTACATAGACGGTTGGTTGTCTTTATTGCGTAAGGATAAGCGTTTGCTGATCACAGCGGCAGCACAGGCACAAAAGGCCGCTGACTGGATACTCGGAAAGAGTGATTCTCAGGAGGACAGTTAATCTTTCCAGTATGCTATTGCTGGTCTGATAGTCAAAAGGACAGCTGCAACAAGGATCACTCCCACATACGGCAATAAATACTCATGGAAGTATGCCCCAGCAGCAATCCCGTACAGTAAGCAGCACCACTTCAGAATAGCAATATCCCACCAGCTCCAAACTTTATTGATCAGCAGTTTCATAACATCACCCCCAACACAATTATACCACTTAAACAGCAGATAGGGACAAAGGCCAAGCCAATGTCCCTTTTTGTATTTCTAACTCAAAAAGGAGATAAAACCATGAACTTCAGACACGCACTAATCGAAAAGCTTAAATCCAACGTCGCATACAAAGTAGCCAACAACAGCACCCTGATCAGTGAGGTTGCGGATCGTGTACTTGATGATCTGGATTACAGTGAAATAGCGGATTAAATGAACATCAGCAGCTCGGACATCGCAGATGAGTTGGACAGCTCAGACATCATTTCCGAGGTAACAGATCATCTGGATATTGATGAGATCGCCAGAGTTGTTGCCGATAAGTGCGATCTGAATGAGATCACCGAGAAGGTAATCGCAATGCTGCCTAGTGACTTTATGGACGATATCGCAGTTCAGGCAGCAGAGGAAATTATCGAAGAGATGAAGCAATAACATAAACCACTACAGAAAATGCAACGAGGGGCTTGCCGTTACCGGCGGCCCCTCTTGCGTTATGGAGGAATTACCATGACCAGAAAGAAACTGATGAAAACTCTATCAGAACTGAACATCCAGCCAGATAGCTCCGTATTCACCATTACCAGCGAGGACCTGATTGCTAGCATTGCTGATGAAGTTGATCTGGAGAGCGTTACCAATCATGAATTGCGGGAAATTGTCTTCATTGTAAGGAAACAGCTACAGAGATTGAACTGGCAGGATCTGGTTGTTCACTCAATAAGTCATTTGCCATTCGGACTTAATCAGACCGGCATTGCCTGGGATGGCGTCAAACCATGTACCGGCTGTCCGGATGCAATGTTGTTCGACAACAGCTGCTACCACCAGGGGGAATGTAAATCGTGGAAAATATTCGAGGCACGTCTGTAGAAACCCTACCACTCTCTACCACTCACATTTCAAGGAGATACGACAATGACAATAAATACACTTATAGGAAATAATAGCAACATCGCATTGAAACAGATCAAGGCGGTCTTCGAAGTAACAAATGTCAGCGAGGAAATATCAACTTATCTTCAACCAAATACACGGTACACCTCTCCCAGCCAGATCTTCGATGCATTCCGATTCCTGATGCACGAAACCAAGGAATACTTCCTCACACTTCACCTTAACGGCAAAAATCAAATTTCATGCGTTGATGTAGTCAGTATCGGAAGCTTGAATCAGAGCATTGTCCATCCGAGAGAAGTCTTCAAAACAGCACTGTTATCGTCTGCTGCCGCCGTCATTCTAGTACATCAGCATCCGACAGGTGATCCGGCTCCCAGTGGTGAAGATATCGCAATCACAAGACGACTGAAAGAAGCCGGAGAGATACTCGGGATCAAAATTCTCGATCATTGCATAATCGGACAGGACAGCTACATCAGTTTTGTAGAGAGAGGACTTCTGTAGGATCGCAATCAATCTGCCAACGGCGGGGGCTTCGTGCCCCTGCCATTTTTTTTATTTCCACGACTGGCTTGGCCAGCAATTTCAACGTGGAAGGAGTAAGTATCATGGCAGTCTACAAAAGAGGCAAAGTGTTTTACATGGATTTCGTTGTAAATGGAGCGAGGGTCTACAAGAGCACTGGTAAATTTACCAAGAAAGAGGCTAAGCAGTCTGAGGCGCTAGAAAAACAGAAGTTGCTCGATGAGGAGAGGACGACACCGCAGGAAAAAGCAGCACGTATTATGTTATCTGAGGCTATTGAGCATGTTTACGAATCTCGCTGGAAAAGTAACAAAGATGGTTATGGCAGTTATATTCGGGCACTTAAGATCGTTCAGATTATGGGGGATGTTACGTTACGTGATATAAATGATTCGTGGTTCGAGGAATACGTTAAAACGATGGACGCCAGAAAAGTATCAGTGAGTACGGTCAACAGGTATCTTGCCATTTTGAAGACAATTCTCAGGTTCAAACGACAGCAGTATGGTTTTATCCGCTTACGTAAGGAACGGCGAGGGCGAATAAGAGTTATCTCCAGGGAAGAAGAACAGCAGATACTGAACGCATTGCGATACGGTCATACAAATAAGAGAAGAGCTGCATTCCCACATATGGCCGATATGGTGGAGGTTCTCATTGATACTGGTATGCGATTAGGTGAAGTGCGTAGTATCCGGTACGAGGATATAAACTTTGAAACGGGCTTGATTTCAATCTGGATCAATAAAGGTGATCGTCCTCGCAGTATTCCGATGACAACGAGAGTACGGGCTATTCTGGAACGACGTAAGGTAGGCAGAGCTATTAAGCCCTTCGATCTGACTGAGTATCAGTGTGAAAATGCCTGGAGGTTCGCACGTAAAGCTATCGGACTAGAGAAAGACATTCAGTTTGTTATCCACGCCTGCCGTCACACCACAGCTACCAGACTAATCAACAATGGTATTGATTTGTATGTTGTCAAAGAGTGGCTTGGTCATGGTAGTATCCAGGTTACGGAGCGTTATGCTCATCTGTCTCCGAATAAGTTGTTACATGCTGCAAAGATGCTTGAACTGTAGGTGGTTAGGTGGTAGTTTCTGCATGTAGCATTTGACGTAAATTTGACGTGAAATATTGCTAAAACAGATAATCTAGCGCCCATAACCACTTGATATTAGAGGTCTGTATGTGCGGATCGTGTCTTGAAAACCGCCGAGTGTAACAGCTCCGTGAGTTCGAATCTCACCCTCTCCGCCATAAAAAATCAAGCGGTTAGTCAAATGGCTGGCCGCTTTTTTGTTGCAGCACGCATACCATTTCTGATCTGACACCATAATAACCCTGCTTATCAATTCAGCGGTTCCAGTCGCTTAAAAACCAAGCTCCCTCTTTCCAATTGACTGCTGATTCAGAAGTGATATCTTAAGGCGCTCCAGATTCGGACAAATGATTAACGGGATCAGTATGCATACGGATGAAACAATTGCGGGCGCGGAAGCCAATCAGACCTGCTCGTGCGGAGAAATGCACAAAGGGCATATTTGCTGGCTTACCCACATGGGCCTGATCATGGAAGTACAGCATATTTCCAACAATCCGAAGGTATCCTGTCTGAAATGTGGGGCCAAAGCCAATCTGGCTCACAATGTTTGCCACCCCTCTGCTCAATAGCAGTTTTTTACGATTCCGAGTGAATGATATTTTTACCACCGCGTGAGCAAATACGTAGTTGGAGTTAAAGCAAGTGCGTAAACCGGACGACAATTCATTTTCACCAATCGATGCTTCGCCTCAGCGCTTCATGCGCCTGTTCCACGGTATGACCATACTTTCGTCTGTCATCATCCTGACTGTTGCCTGCTACATAATCATTTATCACGGCCAGAAAAACATGCTGCTCGAAGCTGAGCATACAGCGTCTAAAATCTCCGTTGCGCTGATCGAAGAGGAGATGGATACGATCAAGTTCGCCAACATTAATGGCCACCGGACCCTTGTAATCAATCCATCCGATATAGGACACATGGATCTTCGGCTGCGAATGTTCCTACAACCGTTCGATATTGTGAAAATCAAAATCTACAACGCAGACAAAGAGATCATCTTTTGTACGGATGAAACCCTGATAGGCAAAAAAGACCTGGACAATATACGCCTTAAGCAGGCTCTGGCAGGAAATTCTCTCTCTGAAATCAAAAAAAGCAAGTCAATGCTGGATCTGTATGAAGAAAAGAGATATGAAGTTGATATTGTCGAAAGCTATATCCCGATCTTGGATATTGATAAAGCGGTCGCCGGTGTGTTCGAGATATATATTGATGTCAGCAAAGCTAAAAACAGTTTCTTAAACAGTACCGCACTGTCAATCGGATATCTGGTGGCGGTTCTGATGATCATTAACGGACTGCACTACCTGCTGATCCGCAAAGAGACAGAACAGCTGAATGACACTCAGGATCAGCTGAAGCAGATGGCAATAACCGATCCTTTAACTGGAATGCATAACCGCAGATTTGTCATAAAACGACTTGAGGAGGAGTTTGCCAAAAAGGGGCGCCAGAAGGAGAAAATCCATGGCGACGGCATCGGCTGCATCATGATTGATGTCGACGACTTCAAGCAGGTTAATGATGAATACGGACATTTTGCCGGTGACGAGGTGCTCTGTGAAATTGCCCGCCGAATTACAATAGCGGTTCGTCAATATGACATCCCTGGACGTTTTGGCGGAGAGGAGTTCATAGTTGTTCTACCAAATGTTTCACTGGCCGAAGTAATGCCGGTTGCCGAACGGATACGAACCCAGATTAATGCAGAACCTTTCCGTGTTGGCAGCACATCAAAAAACATATCTGTCAGTATGGGGGTTGCCTGGTCCGAGGCAATTGAAGGAGCCAGTGGAATGGGACGAATCCTTAAACTCTCGGATGACGGGCTCTATATAGCCAAGGAACGTGGAAAAAATCTGGTCATCAATATGAATGCCTGAGCGGCGGTATTCAAACCCTGAAAGGATTTACAAGCATGAACGTACCGATTGGTACCGGATATATAAAACTGGACAGCTTCCTTAAAATGATCAACGCCGTAAGTTCAGGAGGGGAAGCAAAAATCGTTATAGCAGAAGGTGAAATTTTAGCAAATGGTGAAGTCGAGACTCGTCGCGGACGCAAACTGTATCCAGGTGACAGTGTAACGTTTGGAGAGCATGAATACAAGGTAACAGCCGCATGAAACAATTGTGCCGGCTGTTTGGCCATGAAATTATTTTCCGCAACGTACTGATCCGGTTTTTCCGGTTTCATTTTGTGATGTTTTTGGCGACCACCGCACTCAGTTCACCTGTCCTGGCAGCCTACAACCTTGAGGTACCGGTCGATCCGTGGGATGAATACCGCCTCCAGTTCAAAACCTACTCAAAACATCTTCTCGCTTCCTATGATCGTGCTTTTATGGACGATTACGAAGGGGCAATTCGCGAGGTGAGCAAGGCTGTAGAACTGATTCCGGAAGAGGGTATCGGATTTGCTGAACGCGGTAAGTATTACCGGTTTTTGAATGACACCGTCAAGGCTGAAAACGATTTCAAAAAGGCTCTTGTGCTTTTCGAACGGGCGATTGAGCTTTACCGCCCGACAGGAAATCTCAAATCCAAAAAAGGCAATGCTCGCAAGGCAAATCCTGCTGAAGCCGCACGCCTGATCGCCACTCTGCGCTACCAGCGCGGCGAGGCCTATTTCAGCTTTGAGCAGTACCGACAGGCTGGTGAAGACTTTGCAGCCGCCTGTCAGGGAGGAAACACCATTGCCTGTTCACGTATCTGGGATATCAAAACAGTCGAAAAACGTGGGGGGCAGTGGGCACCACTTTCTTCACGACAGTTTTACGACCGCCAGCGGCTTGAGCAACCTACTCGTGATCTTATCAGAGCCTGGATACGTCGCGAAGATCCGCAGCCGGCAGGGGCTGGTTCCGGTCCTGACAACTACCTCCAGCAGCATTTTGAGCTTAAATGTTCAACGAGAGAGTTTCGCCTGATTGAAGCCTTTGTGTTTTCGGGCGGCAGCCAGACACCTTCAGAAAAACCAGAGGACTCCGGATTTGCAAAAGCGCTGCCCTCCACCGCTCTCAGCAAGCTGCTCACCACACTTTGCTCCAATCCCCGCTTCAAATGATTTGACTTATCCAGCCGTTTAAAATTAGAATACATCGTTTTTACGGGCTGTTTTGCGCGCATTGCACAAATTAGCGGCACAGACTTATATTGTGATCACGTGCCACGAGATACCTATACTAACGAACTTATCCAGTTTATCTGGGCCAGGAGACATTACATGAACACAAGATTTCTTGATGCCTGTTGGGGCAAACCCGTTGATCGCACACCGGTCTGGCTGATGCGTCAAGCCGGACGATATCTGCCCGAATATATGGCCGTCCGCTCAAAGTGCACATTTCTGGAGTTGTGCAAAACCCCGGAGCTGGCAGCTGAGGTTACAATCCAACCGGTTGATATTCTGGGCGTAGATGCTGCCATAATGTTTTCAGATATCCTGACACCGGTCGAGCCGATGGGTATGAAGCTTGATTTTGTACCGGGGCCGGTCTTCGAGAGTCCGATCCGTAGCATGGCCGACGTTGAAAAACTGCGCATTCCGGAGATGGAGCAGGATGTTCCCTATGTTTTGGAAACCATCAGGATTCTAAGGCGGGAACTGGCCTCCAAAGTGCCTTTGATCGGCTTCGGCGGGGCGCCATTCACACTGGCCTGCTACATGGTGGAAGGCAAAGGCTCCAAGGACTTTGCCCAGATCAAGCGCATGATGTACTCGGCACCGGACATATATACAGCACTGATGGAAAAGATCACAATGATGAGCATGGAGTATCTGAATGCTCAGATCAAGGCCGGGGCACAGTGTATCCAGATCTTCGACACCTGGGGAGGTATTCTTTCACCAGCCGATTACGAGCGATATGTACTCCCCTTTACCGCCCGGCTGATAAACGGCCTGAACCGTATGGAGACTCCGGTCATCCATTTCGTAAAAGGTGCCGGAACCATGCTGGAAACCGTAAAAAAAGCCGGCGGGGACGTAATGGGGTTGGACTGGCATGTGAATCTGGGGACCGCCCGCGATGCGCTAGGCCTGCAAATGGCGGTGCAGGGCAATCTTGACCCTACCGTGCTGTACGCCACCAAAGATATTATCGAACGCGAAGTCAGGCGGGTACTGGATGAAAATGCCGGACGTCCCGGCCATATCTTCAATCTGGGCCACGGCATACTGCCTACAGTGCCGCCAGAAAATGCACGTTTCATGGTCGAATGCGTACATCGGATTTCGCAGAGGTAAACATGGAAATCAGTTTTAAAAATCTGGTCGTATTTGTAACCGATCTGGCCAAGGCCAGAAAGTTTTACGTAGATCTGCTCGGCCTCCCGGTTGCAGGACAAAGCGAAATGCTGATCGAGTTTTTCCCGGGAGCTGCCACTACGCTGGGCGTTTCGCTGGCACTTCATGAGGATGCCCGACGACTTGTTGGCAGACATACCGGCATAACTTTAAAAGTAGAAAAAATCGTGGAGCTGTGTGAAAAGCTCAAGAATGGCGGCGTCCGTTTTGTCGAACCGCTGGAGTCCAGCCCCTGGGGCAGGATGGCGGTGGTGCAGGATTTTGACGATAACATGATCGCTCTGGTGGACCGCTGATGAAAATCGTGACCCGCGAGTTGCTTGACCAGATAACTGCGGAAGCACTTCTGTCGCCGCGACTGCGAAAAAACCACAATATCCATCCATCCGATCAGTCCCGCTGTCAGCGTCTGCTGAACGCCATCGAACCGGCTTCTTATATCCGCCCACATCGGCATCTTGATCCGGAAAAGGATGAAGCTTTCATTCTGGTGAGCGGCAGACTCGGGATTATTCTCTTTGCAGACGACGGTACGGTGTCAGAGACGGTTCTGCTGTCGATCGAAAACGGCAATCTGGCAGCCGATATTCCGCACGGTATCTATCACACCGCTCTCAGCCTGCAGAGCGGCACCCTGTTTTATGAGACCAAGGCCGGCCCTTACCTGCCGCTGACGGAGGATGAAAAAGCTGCCTGGGCACCTGAAGATAGTGACCCGTCGGCCCAGAAGTATCTGGAACAGCTGCGGACTGTTTTCGCGTAGTATGCCTGTCAGATTTTTCTGGCTGCTGACACTGCTTGCGCTGGCATACTCCACCTCAGCCTACTGCGCTACGGCCGGCTCTACGGCCGGTCCCCCTAAAATGCGCCCGTACAGCGGAATAGGGGTTGTTTTGCTGCCTGGAGCCGATTCAGTTACTGACCATGGCGAACCATTCCATATCTACGATGAGCCTGGGATTTATCGTAAGGGAGAGTTAAAAGGGGCTGTTGCTTCAGGCAATGACTGGATTTTTGGCGGGCAAAAAGGCCGCACTCCACTGGTTGTTGTGGCCCGCAAAGGCAGTTGGTTAAGGGTATGTTATGACGATGCCGGACGGGAAGGCTGGATTGAGGCTCAGCAGAGGGTAATCTTCCAGGACTGGGACCAGTTCCTCAAAGGGCAGGCCATCCGTTTATTGACCGGGTTACGCAAACAGTATTACCAGCTGTACCAACTGCCAGACCGCAATCCTTTATCGACATTGACTCCAAAACAGCTGCTTAAGGTTTTAAAACTTGAGAATGACTGGATAATGGTGTTGAGCGACCAGAGCGGCATCGGCTGGCTACGCTGGCGGGATGAGGATGGCAGGCTGCTGGTAGGCACCGGCCCTAACCTCACACAATAACGAAACTATACTGCGGAGGAATATAGATGAGAGTTGAACTGGTACCACCCGGAACGGGCGAACTGACGTATGAAATCAGAAATATCGTTAATGTCGCCGAGAAACTCCAGAAGCATGGAATCAAAATAAACTGGGAAAACATTGGGGATCCGATTGTAAAGGGCGAGATAATTCCGCTCTGGATGAAGGAAATCGTCGCCAAGGCCGCCATGGACAACCACAGCTGGGGATACTGCCATACCCGTGGCGTACTGGAAACGCGCGAATTTATCTGTGAAACCACCAACAGCAGGGGCGGTGTAAAAATCACCCCCGACGACATCATCTTCTTCAATGGCCTGGGAGATGCCATAGCCAAGATTTACGGCTGCCTTCGCTCTGAAGCGAGGGTTTTGATGCCCTCACCGTCGTACACAACCCACACACTGGGTGAGATCGGCCACGCGCACTCGGCACCATCCCTGTTCCGTCTCAAACCTGAAGACAAATGGTATCCGGACATGGAAGATCTCAAAAATCATGTCCGCTACAACCCCAATATCTGCGCCATAATGATCATCAACCCCGATAATCCGACCGGCATGGTGTACACGAAGCAAATGCTGGAGGAGATCGTAGCGGTGGCCAGGGAGAATGATCTCTTTATCATCGCCGACGAAGTCTACACCAACATAGTCTACAATGGTGAGAAAACGGTTCCGATCAGCGACGTAATCGGTGATGTCCCGGCCATCTCCATGAAAGGCATTTCGAAGGAATTTCCATGGCCAGGCTCACGCTGCGGCTGGATTGAGGTGTATAACGGCCAGAAGGATGAGCAGTTCCGTAAATATATCAACCTGATCCTGACCGGTAAAATGAACGAGGTTTGTTCTACAACCCTGCCGCAGACAGTTATCCCCGAGATTGTTCGTCATCCCGAATACGCCAACTACCTGGCAGAGCGCATCGCCAGCTATGAAAAAATGAGCAATATAACCTATGATTTCCTCAGCAAGGTACCCGCCCTGCAGGTCAGCCGCACCAACGGTGCATTTTACATGGCGGTAGCCTTCAAGGAGGGCCTCCTGAACAACCGTCAGTCGATACCGATTGCCAATGTCGAGGTTAAGGAGCTTGTTAACGGTCTCGTCTCGGCTCCGGGCGTATCACCCGACAAACGTTTTGTGTACCACATTCTGGCCGCCACCGGTATTTGTGTGGTTCCGCTTTCCTCTTTCTCCACGCCTCTGCAGGGTTTCCGCGTTACACTGCTCGAGAAGGATGAGAATGAGTGCCGGAGGATCTACAGCACCCTAACGGAAAAAATCGGGGAGTATCTGAACTCTTAGAACATTTGCACTATACACCATGCAAAAAGGGGGAAAAGCTCATGCTTTTCCCCCTTTTTGCTCTATCCTGAGACTACCCCGTCAAGCCTTTTTATCGCCATCCTCGCTCTTGGGCTTGATCTCGATCTCATCCTTGCCATCTGAAGCCTTTTTGAAGTTTCGAATACTCTTGCCCAGCGCTCCGCCGATTTCAGGCAGCTTGCCGGCACCAAAAACCACCAGAACAATTACAAGTATGATAATAAGTTCGGGCATTCCAAATCCAAACATTTCGTCCTCCGTGCAGCTGATTGAAATTTTGGCGACACTAACGCATCGACTGAAAAAAATCAAGCACTGCATAGTGCGCTCGTCAGCAAGATCTTTGACACTGACCGGGCCTCATGCTACAAACTCAGCACCCATTCTCAGGTTAAGAGGCTTTCAAATGTATAGTTGCCTGGCATTTCTGTTTTTTCTGATCTGTTCTGTCGGAGTAGCAGTGGCAGCCGATATGGAAATAACCCCCTTTCATACCGGCAATCAAAGCCCGCTGGTTCATATATATGGGATTCCGCACGACACCGGCGCTGACATCGTCCCACCCGGAAAGTTTCGGTTCAGCCTTAACCATGATCTTTCCAGTAACCATACCGTGAGCAGCAATTCGAGAGAGCAGATAACGCTGGATGGCGAAACTCATCGGCTTGCTTTTTCAGGACGTTACGGACTCGCACCTCGCTGGGAGGCGGGAATAGAAATTCCGTATCTTGTTCAGGGAGGAGGTTTTCTGGATGGATTTATCATAAACTGGCATAACACCTTCGGACTGCCTCAGGGCGGCCGGGACAGCGCACCTAAGAACAGGCTGAACTACAGTTATCGCAAGGATGGCGTTCAGAAACTGCAGTTAGTCCAGGTCGGTTCTGGAATTGGTGATATCTCGCTGACTGGAGGATTCAGGCTTTATGATACGAACTCCAAAGACAGCCACGACAGGCTGGCACTCAAGGCAGCGGTCAAGCTCCCCACCGGTGACAGCTCACATCTGCGCGGTAGCGGAGGAGCTGATTTTCTGTTTCAGCTCTGCGGAAACATGATCAACTTCAGCGAGTGGGGTTCATTGGGGCTGTTCGGTTCTGTTGGCGGCCTGGTTATGACGGACAGCGACGTTCTGCGTGACCAGCATAACCCGGTCGCAGCAGTCGGTACACTCGGCCTCGGCTGGGGACCTTCTGCATGGATTTCTTTCAAGGTACAGCTTAACGCCAATACCCCTCTCTATCGCGGAAGCTCTCTTAACGAAATCTCCAGGAGCTCGCTGATGCTGACTTCCGGTGGCGCCATAAATTTACCTGGAAATTACCTGCTCGACATCGGCGTTTCGGAGGACGTTGCTGTAACAACAGCACCGGACGTGAGCTTTCATCTGGGATTGAGTAAAAGATTCTGATCCTACTAAAAAAGCCCCGAATGCGGAGCTTTTTCAGTAGCGATACAATGTTAAGAACATACTATGGGGACACAACGTACCAGACGTTGTTTACTCCCTGCCCGAAGGTGTCACCAGCGGCTTTATCCTTAAAGAAGTAGTACAATGGCAAACCTTTATAGGTAGTCTGTTTATTGCCGTCATCCCGCGTAATCACCCCGAAATCAGCGGCATTAACACCTTCAGGCGCAGTCACATTTTCCGCAGCAAAGAGGGGCCATTTTTCAACGCACGGGCCCGCACAAACGCTTTTTCCGGCTGTATCCTTAGTGAACAGATACAATGTCACTCCCTTGTCATCTGTCAGGTATTTACCGATACCATCCTTGGCACTTACGCCTACTGAACCCGCAAAGGCCGTTGCCGCGTAGAAAATTACAACCGCAACCACACTGAAAAAAACTCTTGAAATAAAATCAAGGACTCTCATTGTCTTGCCCTCCTCTTTTCTATCCATCTTTTGATTCAATCCTATTCCTTCAGAGCAAGAAAGTCAAAGTAAAAGACTAATTTTATCCGTAATATTTTAGTCACTAAAAAAGGGGCCTGCAGTGGCCCCTTGAAAATAGTTTCGTGCCAAAAATCAATATTTCTGATCTGCGTAATCAACCCAGCCGCCTGCCAAAACCAAAGCCTTGTCAAATGGGGAAATTTCAAAACTGAAACTTTTCTGCGTGCCGCCGCCGCTCATGGTCAGAGTTCCGGCCTCTATGTCGATGCTCATGGAGGCGTCTGCATCGTTGGCATGAGAGAAAATCAGATCGAGATCCGCTTTGGGAAGCTCGATGGCGGCCATGCCGCAGTTGAACATGTTCTGACGGAAGATGCGGGCGAATGACTCAGCAATCACAGCGGTGATGCTGTTGACCTCGAACACCCAGGGGGCGTGCTCGCGTGAGGAACCGCAGCCGAAATTGGCACG
>CAZUGI010000053.1:0-18677 GCA_964619855.1 uncultured Geobacter sp.
ATTCGCGGAGGATGACATGGCCAAGGAAGAACTGGCGCCGGCAGAAGCAGAAGCAGCTGGCGGCAGCAAGAAAAAGTTGATCATCATTATCGGTGCGGCAGTAGCCGTAGCGATAATCCTGGGCGTTGTCGCCTTCATGATGCTTGGCAGGGGAGATAAAAAGGCACCAAAAGAGGGCGAAGCTGCTCCAGCGGCAGCCGGAGGCGCTCATGGCGGTGCACCGGCCGCTGGAGGAGCACCGGCGGCCGGCGGGGCCCCGGCGGCGGGAGGGCCGTCTGCAAACATTTTTGCCTTGGAGCCATTCATCGTCAACATTTATGACGGTCAGGAACTGCGCTATCTCAAGGTAAAAGTCGAGCTTGAGATGGCGGCGCCGGCCGTCAAAGGTGAAATAGAGGCCAAACTGGCTCCTGTTCGTGATGCCATACTGGTTCTGCTGAGTGCCAAGACACTCCAGGACATTCAGGACGTGCAGGGTAAAAATGCCTTAAAGGATGAGATACTGGCAGCCGTCAACAAGCACATCCCCCCCGGCAAACTTGCCAAGGTGTACTTTACCGATTTTGTTGTCCAATAGGTATCGAAGTGGCCGCAATGGAAAAGATCCTAACCAAAGCAGAGATCGAGGCACTGCTCAATGCTGTCTTTGACGGCCGCATTGAACCGGAGAAGGAACTTTCGAAAGCCGAGGGGAGCGCCGTAGCGTATGACCTCTTCAATTCGGATGCCAACAAAGGTTCAATTCCCAACCTGGACATAGTTTACGACAGCTTTATCCGCTACAACCGCGTCAATCTCTCCAACCGCCTCCGCAAATCGGTTGAAATCAAGAAAGTGGGGGCGCGCTCCTACAAATTCGATGATTTTCTTCAAACACTGCCAACACCGGTCTGCGTGGCCATCTTCAAGATTGAGCCTCTCAAGGGTGCAGCGCTGATATCATTCGACAGCACTCTGGTCATGTCACTTGTTGACAGCCTTCTGGGGGGCACCGGGATTGCAAAAGTCCCGGTTGCCAACCGGATGTTCACCGCCATCGAACTGCGACTGATGGAAAAGATCGTCAACGATATTCTGCAGGATCTTGAAAAAGCCTGGGCGCCGCTTTATCAGTCCCACATGACCTTGCTGCGCATGGAGATGAATCCCCGCCTGATCAGCATAGTTCCGCCGGAATACCAGATCGTGACCATGTCACTCAAGCTGCAGATCGAAGATATTTCCGGCAACATGCTGTTCGCCATCCCATACATGACTATCGATCCTATCAAGGACAAGCTCAAGGCCGGGATGCAGTTTGACCTGATGGCAATCGATCCGCAATGGTCATCACGACTGTCTGCCGAGCTTCTTGAAGCACCGATGGAGACAACGGTGGAAATGGGGAATGCCAGTATCTCGCTGCGGGAGCTTCTGGATTTGACGGCCGGGGATACGATAATGCTCGACAAGGCCTGTTCAAGCGATATGCTCGTCAAAGTGGAAGGGGTGCCGAAATATTTTGGCATACCCGGCATCCGGCACGGCAACAAGGCGATTCAGATCAGCAAGATTTGCAACATTAGGGGGTAGCAGTGAGCGACAAGCCTGAAGCGAATGAGACCGGACTGGATAAGAAGAACCTCGACTTCATCCTTGATATTCCCCTGCAGGTAACCGTTGAGCTGGGGAGAACCAAACTGCTGGTAAAGGATATTCTGCAGTTGAATCAGGGAGCGGTAGTAGAACTGACCAAACTGGCAGGTGAACCTCTTGACATCTTTGTCAACTCCAAGCTGGTGGCCCGCGGAGAAGCGGTGGTTGTCAACGAAAAATTCGGCGTCCGTCTGGTAGATATCGTCAGTCCTAATGAACGGGTGGAGAAGATTCTGTGACGTATGCGGTTTCCGCACTTCTCCTCTGCCTTCCTTCCATAGTTTTTGCCGGGGACAGTTCCGGTCAGGAGTTCAGTTTTCTTGCCAGTTTTCTGCAGATGATTGCCGCTCTGGCTCTAGTCATCGGCCTGATCCTTGTTACCTGGCATTTTTCAAGTAAATTGTTGCGGGGACTGCCGGTTGGTCAACATCTGGCGGCAAAACATATCCGGCTGGTGGAAACGCGATACCTGGGGCCCAAAAAATCCTTGCTGCTGATTGAAGTCGGCGGTGAATACCTGCTGCTGTCCTGCTGTGATAACAGCCTCAGTCTCATAAAGCAGATCGATATGCTGGAAGAAATTGAAGTCATAGAAGAAAAAACCGAGCAGGGTGGTTTTGCAGCAGTACTTGCCCGCCTGAGACAGACAACATGATGACTCGACATCTCACAAAGCGCTTTGTCATGCTTGGCTCGGCGATTCTGCTTCTGCTTGCCGGCGCAGTTGTGTACGCCGCTCCGGTCCCGTTTCCGTCGCTTAACATCGGCGTAGGAACCGCCACCAAACCGAATGATGTCGCTGTCACGATTCAGATATTCCTGCTGCTGACGATTTTGTCTCTGGCGCCAGGGCTATTGATCATGACCACCTCCTTTACCCGCATTTCGGTGGTGCTCTCTTTTCTGCGGACCGCCATGGGTACTCAGGCGGCACCCTCCAACCAGATCATCCTTGCTCTTTCCATGTTTCTGACCTTCTTCATCATGACCCCGGTCTGGCAGCAGATCAACAAGGAGGCCTACCAGCCCTGGAAGGCCCAGCAGATCAGCCAGGAGATGGCCATGGAGCGGGCCGTCAAACCGGTACGCAAATTCATGCTTTCTCAGACACGAGAAAAGGATCTGGCGCTGTTTGTGAGTCTTTCAAAGCTGCAGAGACCGAAAAATGCTGATGATATTCCGACGCTGACCATTATTCCGGCCTTCATGATCTCGGAGTTGAGAACCGCCTTCCAGATCGGATTTTTGATTTACATCCCGTTCATCGTAGTTGACATGGTAGTGGCTTCAGTTCTCATGTCTATGGGCATGATGATGCTGCCGCCGGTCATGATATCGCTCCCGTTCAAGATACTGTTGTTTGTTCTGGTCGACGGCTGGGGACTGGTGATCGGTTCTCTGGTCAAAAGTTTTGGATAGGTGATACGCAATATGACTCCTGAATTAGTCGTCCAACTCGCGCGCCGCAGCTTTGAAGCCACATTGCTCCTGTCAGCTCCTCTTCTGCTCGCCAGCCTGGTCATAGGCCTTCTGATCAGTATCTTTCAGGCGGTAACATCAATAAACGAAGCAACTCTGGCCTTTGCGCCCAAGATAATCGCCGTCATGATCGCCATGATCATCTTCTTCCCCTGGATGATGAGCTATATGGGTGACTTCACCCGTGAGATCTATTCCTTCATTGCCACCATGAGGCGCTAGCCTCGCATGTTCCCGCTGCTCCCCTTCCCGTCTCCCCGCGAAGTCATTTTCTTCATGCTGGTATTAAGCCGTGTAGCCGGCATATTTTCAGCACTGCCGGTTTTCGGCGGCCGGAGCCTGCCGACCCGCATCAAGGCGGTTACTGTTTTCATGATCACACTGGTCTGCTTCCCGACACTGTCGGTATCCATACCCGATGTACCGCCGGATGCTTTCACGCTGGCTCTCCTGGCACTGAGCGAACTTATGGTCGGACTGACTCTGGGGTTCATCACCCAGATCATTTTCGCCGCCGTTGAGTTCAGCGGCCAGATTATCGGCATGCAGATGGGATTGACCATCTCCTCGATCATCGATCCTACCCGCGGGACCCAGACCCAGATCATGTCGGTCGTTCAGACACTGTTCGCCACCCTGATATTTTTGGCACTTAACATTCATCACCAGTTTATCCGGGCGATTGTTGACAGTTTCAAAATCATCCCGCTGGGGGGCTGGCGCATCAGCGGAGAGCTGGTACATTTTCTTGTCATACGTACGGCAGACATCTTCATCATCGGTATCCGCCTGGCCGCACCGGTTATGGTGGCATTGCTGCTGACCACAGTCGCACTGGGCATCATGGCCCGCGCCTTCCCGCAGATGAACGTATTCATGATCAGCCTTCCGCTCAATATCGGCCTGGGTTTGATCATTCTCGGCATGACGCTTACAATTTTTTTCCACGTCCTTGAAGTTTCGTTCGGACATCTTAAAGGCCAGATAGAAATGCTCTACCGGCTCATGGCAAGGGGGGGATGACCTACGGCGGAAGATGTAGACAAGCACTCTAAAACCGAACAGCCTACCGGTAAAAAACTCTCCAAGGCTCGTGAAGACGGCCCGCCACCAATGAGTCCGTTGCTGACTTCGTCGCTCACTCTGCTGACCGGCATTGTCAGTCTGTATGTCTTCGGCAGTTTTATGATGGATGGGCTTAAACAGAGCACCATCAAGATCCTGACTACTCTGGGAAGCTTTCAGCTTACCGAGGCCAATCTGTATGTCCTGGTTCTAAAGCTGTTCGCTACGGTTGTCCTGCTGCTGGCTCCGTTGATTATTACCATTGTGGCCACCGCTGTGCTCTCAAGCCTGGTTCAGGACCAGGGAAAAATCGAATTCCGTCTTACCCGGCTGAAAGTAGATTTCAACAAGCTCAGCCCACTGAGCGGTTTCGGGCGGCTGTTCAACAAAGATGCCGCTGTCGAGATGCTGAAATCGCTGCTCAAGCTGTTGGTGGTGGCCTGGATAGCCTACGGTGTGGTGCGCGATGAAATGCAGAATATTACCTTTCTGGCGGAAGCGGACATCGAAAGCATCTTCACTTTTGTCGGCCACATCTCCTTCAGGATTGTCACCCATACCTGCGGCATCATGATCGTCCTTGGCATCATAGACATGCTGTACGTCAAGTGGCGCTATATCGAAAATCTCAAGATGACCAAACAGGAGGTCAAGGACGAAACCAAGGAATCAGAGGGCAACCCGGAGATAAAGGGCAAGATCAAACAGATGCAGTTCCAGATGGCCCGCCGCAGGATGGTCAAGATCATCCCCTTGGCTGATGTGGTCATAACCAACCCTACCCACTATGCTGTAGCCCTCAAGTATGACCGACACAAGATGGCGGCACCGGTCGTACTTGCAAAAGGGGCCGATATCATGGCCGAGGCGATCAAGAAAATCGCCCGAGAGCATCATATAACATTGGTGGAGAATCGATTTCTGGCACGCGAACTGTTCGATCAGGTCAAGGAAAACGAGCCGATACCGGAAGCTCTCTACGCGGCGGTGGCAGAGGTGCTGGCGTATGTCTACAAATTGAAAGGCAAGGTTTAGTGCCGAATACTCGGCTCTTTATTGCAATTTAAAGCGGTTTTATTTGCCAAGATGATTGTGCGAGCCTCGCCCAGCGGGTCGCCTGTCCCGTCCAGCCAATGGATCACCAACCCGTTACGTTCCATCTTTCGGTACCAGTTCTCCTGCCGTTTGGCAAAATCATGGATGGCACTGTTCAGCCTCTGGAACATGTCATTGCGGCTCAGCTCCCCTCTCAGAAATGCCCCGACATAGCGGTACTCCAGCCCGTAATAATCCAGTCGTTCCCAAGCAATACCCCCTTCATGCAGCCGCTGCACCTCCTCGATCATGCCGCTCTCCAGCCTCTGCCGGAGACGTTCGGTGATGCGCTGCCGCACCTCATCCCGCTCCAGGCGGATGCCCAGCACCAGCGGACGAATTTCCGATAACGTTTCATCGCTCTTTGGAGCTTCATGCCCGCACAGTGCAATCTCAATGGCTCGAACGGTTCGGCTGCGATCGAGTAAATCACTGCTGTTATGCTGCTGCGGCCTGAGTCTTAGCAGCAGTTCCCGGAGTTGATCGTCACTGGCACCGGCCAGTTCACTCCTTAGACGTTCATTGACCGGGACCTCCATCATCTTGTAGCCGCGCAGGACGGCATCCAGATAAAGACCGCTGCCGCCGCACAGGATCGGCAGCCGGTTCCGCCGACGGATATCTGCAAAAGCTGATATGAACTGGCGCTGAAAGGCGAAAACGCTGAATTCCTCTCCGGCATCAAGTATGTCTATCAGATGATAAGGCACATCGCCGTATTCGTACAGATCCTTGCCGGAACCGATATCCATGCCGCGGAAGACCTGGCGAGAATCGGCCGAGATGATCTCTCCGGATATCTCCCGGGCCAGCGCTACGGCCAGACGGGTCTTGCCAGAAGCGGTAGGGCCCAGAACCGTCAGCAGGTTGAAAGGGCGTGCATCATGCATCGCGAAGCCTTTCATGCAGCTTTTCTGCCGAGCTCCGGCTCATCCCCGCCACGGCGGCAATCTCATCGACACCGGCCTCCTTGAGGCGCTGCAAACTGCCGAAGTGCCTGAGCAGGGCTGTGCGACGCTTGATACCGATGCCCGGGGTGCTGTCGATGTCGGAGGCAAAGCCTGCCCTGCTGCGCAGTTTGCGGTGGTATTCGATGGCAAAACGATGGGCTTCGTCGCGTATAGAGGCCAGAAGAAGCAGTGGAGCCGAATTCTGTCGAAGCACGACCGGGTTTTTTCTGCCCGACAGAAAAACCCGCTCAGCGCTTTTTTCTATTACAGCCGATTCGACAGACCGCCCGGTGCGGCTCTTGGCCAGCGAGATCAGATCGAAGCGGCCGGCCAGTCCAAGCCCGGAAATTATCTCCCGGGCAGCGACCAGTTGACCCATGCCCCCATCCACCACAACCAGATCCGGCAGTCCGTTTTTCTGAATATTGTCCTCTCGGAAGCGGCGTGAGAAGACTTCCCTCAGCATGCCAAAGTCATCCTGACCATCTACTGTTGAAATCCGGTAGCAACGGTAATTACCCTTGTCAGGACGGCCTCCGCAAAACGCCACACCGCTCCCGACCGAAAACTTCCCCTGAATAGTGGAGATGTCATAGCATTCAATCCTGTTGGGCAGGCGTGTCAGATTCAGCCGCTGCTGCAATTCTGCAAGAATCGCCGCCGATGAAACGGCAGATTCAGCGCGTTCCCTGACAGCAGATTCAGCGTTTTTATTGGCCATCTCCACCAGCTCCCGCTTGATGCCGCGCTGAGGTCTCGTAATTGTAATCTTACCGGTTTTTAACTCTCCCAGCAGTTCGGCCAGCGTCGTGATTCCCTCAATTTCCAATGGCAGCAGAATCTCTTGTGGTATTATCGTTCCTCCGATGTAATACTGCTGCAGAAATGCGGAGATCCCGGAGGCATCGTCCAATTCCCACTCCAAGCTGAATAGGCGGCTGCCGGTCAGCACACCACCTCTGATAAATAATACCGCCAGTTCGATTCTGTTGCCTTCCCTATGAAAACCGACTGCATCACTATCACCGCCCTGAAGCACGACTTTCTGCTTCTCGACAGTCATCTGGATTGACTGCAGCAGATTTCGCCAGCGAGCGGCCTCCTCGTAACGCATCTGACCAGCCGCCTCACTCATGCGGCGCTTGAATTCCGCCACAAGCAGTCGCCCCTTTCCTTCCAGAAACAGCGCTGCACCTGCGGTCAACGTGCTGTAATCCTCGGGCGTAATCAGTCCCTGACAGGGAGCGCTGCATTGCCCGATCTGGTGATACAGACAGGGGCGTTTGCGGGCCATGCAGGTCGCCAAGGGGTAATGTCGAAGCGGGAACATGCGAACCATCTGGCGCAGCACCTCGCGGGCAGCGGAAGCAGAAGAATACGGCCCGAAGTACCTGGCTCCATCGCGCGGAATCTTACGGACAACCGTAAATCGGGGGAAGTCCTCCCGCGAGTCCAGCCGCAGAGAAAAGTAGGTTTTATCATCCTTAAGATTGAGATTGTAGCGAGGGTGGTGCTGCTTGATTAGGGTGTTTTCAAGTAGCAGCGCCTCTTTTTCTGTATCGGTCAGCATAACTTCAATATCAGCAATTTTGGCTACCAGAAACTTGACCTGATAGCGGGAGTCGCCGGATACGTTGAAGTAGGAACGCACGCGCTGGCGCAAGCTGCGGGCCTTACCGATATAGATGATTGAATTGCTGCTGTCGCGCATCAGATAGACGCCCGGGGATGCCGGCAGCTGTTTAATTTTATCTTCCAGACCCATGCCAGCCATAGTAACCGCTTGCGCACAGAAATAAAACCCATCATTTTCTAACACTGGTGCACAATTATTAAGCAGTGTGCCTTGAAATCCGGCACCCCAAAACTGATCTATCTCAATAATTTTGAATAGTTACACTCGCGAACTCTTATGGCCGCATTATTGCTTACGTGAATTCCGTCTGGCAGTAAGGCTGCCGATTCTTGCATATACCAACGGGGGTAGTGAGCATGGAGAGCATGTCAACGATGACAGGTCTTAAGAGCAGTGCCGATGTACTTTTTCTGATGTTGGGTGCGGTAATGGTTTTTGCGATGCATGCCGGATTTGCATTCCTGGAAGTTGGTACGGTTCGTAAAAAAAACCAGGTGAATGCTTTCGTCAAGATCCTCACTGACTGGTCGGTTTCCACGGTCGTTTATTTTGTGGTCGGATTTCCGATAGCTTACGGCATCTCTTTCCTCAAGCCGGCTGAAGAGCTGTTAAACAAGGCTCAGGGCTACGATCTGGTCCACTTTTTCTTCCTGCTCTGTTTTGCGGCCTGCATTCCCGCCATTATCTCGGGGGGGATTGCAGAGCGGGCCAAATTCTGGCCGCAGGTCATCGCCGGCGCAATGTTCGCCGGACTGTCCTACCCCCTGTTCGAGTCATTGATCTGGGGCCAAAACTCCTCACTTCTGCAGAGTATTTTCAAATCGATCGGTGGAGCGGAGTTCCACGATTATGCCGGTTCGGTGGTTGTTCACTCAATCGGCGGCTGGATTGCATTACCGGCCGTCATCGTGCTCGGGCCGCGCATGGGGCGTTATGTCCGCGGAAAGTCACATCCCATACCTGTCAGCAACATCCCCTTTCTTGCCCTTGGATCATGGGTTCTGGCTATAGGATGGTTCGGCTTTAACGTCATGAGTGCCGGCAATCTCGAGAAAATCTCGGGACTGGTGGCGGTCAACTCTCTTATGGCAATGGTAGGCGGTGTACTCGCGGCTCTGGTGGCAGGCAGGAACGACCCCGGCTTTGTTCATAACGGCGCCCTGGCCGGCCTGATTGCTGTCTGTGCCGGCAGCGATATCATGCATCCCTTGGCATCATTTGTGGTTGGCTGCATTGCTTCAGTAATATTTGTCTACGGCTTTCAATACGAGCAGGAAAAACTTCAGATCGATGACGTTCTCGGAGTCTGGCCGTTGCACGGTTTGATAGGCTCCTGGGGAGGCATCGCAGCCGGCATTTTCGGACAGAAGTTTCTGGGCGGCATGGGAGGCGTAAGTTTTGTTTCACAATTGGCCGGAAGCATTGCAGCAGTTGTCTTTGCACTTGCAAGCGGTTTTGTGGTTTACGGTATACTTGGTAAGACGATTGGCATTCGGCTCGAGCAGGAGGATGAATTTAACGGAGCCGACCTGTCTATTCACAAGATAGGCGCCTACCCAGAGGACAGCATTCGCTAGCCTGGCTGACATAAACGCTCAGAAAATAATGACGTGAAATTCCCTTTGGAGGTGCTTCAGATAAAGGTTTCTAACGCCCTGACATTCCGATTCTTTCGTTGACAAGGGCTTGGAGAGATGCTATTTAAAGGGCATTTTACCCGTACCACTATAGCTACTCTCCGTGCGCCGTCAGAGCACCCAGCCGGCCAGAAGAGGTCAATCAACGTGATATCATTGAGATTATGTCGCAATACCCTCATCCGGCTTATGGTCGTGCTGGTCGTAATCTCATCTCTCCTAGTTCCCCCCGCATTCAGCCAGGAAACTGAAGATTCTCAGGTATTTATCGCCGGATTTAATGCCTATCAGCAGAAGGATTACGCCTCGGCCATTGAAAAGATGAACGAGGTTTTGAAAAAATATCCCGATACCCCCCTGCGGGATATGGCTCTTTTCTGGCTTTCGCGTGCCTACTACAAAACCGGCAACCAACAGGATGCCGCCCGCTATCTGTCCCAGTTTTCAAAGGAATATCCGGACAACCCTCTTAAAGGGACTGTCGAGGAAGAGTTGCTCTCGCTTGCAGCCCGCTATGAAAAGGGTGAAAAATTATCTGCCGGTACACCACCGGTCAAGCAGCCCGACCGACAGGCAGCCCAGAAACTTAAGGCCGAGAAAGAGCGTGTAGCTTCCGCAAAAGCTGAAGAGGCCGCCCGTGCAGCGGCAGCTGCAGAGGCAACCCGTTTGGCTGCTCTTAAACAGGCTGAAGAGAAGGCTGCCTCAGAGAAGAAGGAACGTGAGCGTGTAGCAGCTTTGAAGGCTGAACAGGACCGGATTGCGCTTGAAAGGGCTACCCGCGAAAAAGCAGAACAACAGCGCATAGCAGCCCTCAAGCTGGAAGAGGTGCGCAAAGCTGCTGAAAAGGCTGAGCAGGAACGTATCGCATCCGTAAAAGCAACTGAAGCCAGGCAGGCCGCTGTAGCTGCGGAAGCAGCCCGCCTTGCCGCCGCCAGGAATGAAGAGCAACGTTTAGCTGCTCTCAAAGCTGATCAGGAGAGGCTGGAAAAAGAAAAACTGGCTGAGCAGCAAAGAGCAGCTGAAAAAGCTGAGCAGCAACGTATAGCCCTGCTTAGGACTGAAGAAGATCGTACCATCGCGGCACGGACGGAGCGGCAGAGGCTTGAGAGAGAAAAGGCTGAGCAGGCGAAGGCCGCCTCCGCAAAAGCGGAACAGGCCAGGATTGCTGCCCTGCAGGAGGCAGAGGCACGCAAAATTGCTGCTGCCAAAGCTGAACAGGAGCGTATTGCGGCTGTAAAAGCTGAAGAGTCCAGAATGGCGGCGGCTGCAGCTGAATCTGCCCGGATTGCGGCACTTAGGGCTGAGAAAGAGCGTCAGGATCAGGAGCGGGCCGAACTGCTGAGACTGGCGGCCGTCAAGGCGGAGCAGGAGAAACTTACTGCTGTTAATGCAGAAAGCGACCGCCGGGCAGCAACCGAGAAGGCCGAACAGGAACGCCAGACCATAGCTAAGGCGGAAGAAGCGAGGAAAGCTGCTTTGGCAGCAGAATCAGCTCGTCTGGCTTCACTTAGGGCGGAAGAAGAGCGCAGAAGTGCTGAAAAAGCGGCCCTTGCCGCAGAGTCGGCACGCCAGGCAGCTATCAGAGCTGATGAGCAGAAAATGGCTCAGCAGCGCATAGCAGAAGATAAAATCAGGGCTGAGAAAGCAGCTCTTCGTGACAAGGCTATCGCTCAATACAAGTCAATTATTGACAAATATCCATCCTCAACTGCCGCCGCCACAGCCGCCGCCAAGCTTCGTGAGTTGGGTGTTGCAGTAGCACTGCCGCCTAAAGTTGCCGCAGTTGAGCCTTTGCCGGAGAATGCCCAGGTATTGAGACTTGAGGTTGCCCAATTTGCCGGCTTCGAGTTCAATCTCCAGGCGCGACCGGCGGCCTATAATGTAGCTCGCCGGATCAGTGTACCGTTTGAAATCATCAACCGCGGCAACGGCAGTGACTCCTTCAATCTTGAATCAGGTTTCCCGGCGGCTTTTAACGCCGGTTTTGCAGCGGCTTCATCTCCTGAAGCTTCAATAAATCAGACTCCGGTCATGGCCCCCGGCGAGACATTCAAGGGTGTTGTCAATCTGGTTATTCCAGCAACCAGCATCGATGGACTGCGCATATCCCATCCGGTCAAAGCTGCCTCCCGTTTTATGGCCGAGGCAAGCCAGTCCCGCGAAGTCGGCCTGACCGCTTCGGCACCGCTGTTGAGAGCAGTCCTGAAAACTGATAGGACTCAGCCTCTGCCGGGTGAAAAAGTCGTTTATCGCATCGCTGTGCTTAATGTGGGATCTACGATTGCTCAGGATGTGACTTTCAGAATTAACTTCCCGCCTCAACTGGAGCCGGTTGATTACGCAGCCGCCGGATTCAAGCAGGAGCAGAAATCTGCGCTTGTTTTTGACGGCCTGCAGGTCAATTCCGGCGAGAGCCGGGAATTCAGCGTCACCTTCCAGCTCAAGGAGGATTCTCTGGCAGGACAGGAACTCTCCACACGGGCGGAGCTGATCAACAACCCGCTTAAAACAACTGCCGCCTTCGTATCCAATATGGCATACGTCCAACCGCAGCGCGGCATCCTGGTACGTTCCGGTTCCGCTCGCACTGTGGTTATTCCCGGACAGACCATTTCAGTGCCTTTCGTAATTACCAACAGCGGCAACGTACGGGAGAAATTCAAGATCACCTCAAGCCTCAAAGGAGCGCAGGATGCTGTCATCTTCCACGATATCAACCGTGACGGCATCAGACAGGCCAGCGAACCTGTAATCAATGAAATAGGCCCGTTGGCGCCGAAGGAAGAGGCCAGCGTGGTTATGGAAATAAAGACCCCGAGAGCAGCCGCTGACGGTAGTGAAGGCAGTGTCCTGCTTTCGTTCAGCTCCGAGGGCGAGCCGGGGCGTTCGTCATCCGGCTCTACGCAGCTGGTTTATTCACGACCGGTTCTTCAGATGGTAATGACGGGACGTGACGGGCGTCTGAAGCCTGGTGAGGTAGCTTCCTTTGATCTCACAATCACCAACAAAGGCACAAATCTGGCGCGCATAGTTGAACTGCAGAGCAGCTGGCCGGAGCAGCTGGAACTGGTTGCTGCAGACCCGGCCAACAGTTCGGCCAGTAACGGAAATATTATCTGGCGGTTCAAGGAAATGGGCGCCGGAGAAAAACGCATCATCAAGGTTTCTTTCAGGGTCAAGCCGGGCACCGGAGTGGGGACAAGCATACAGGTCAAAAATATCATGACCTACGAAGACCAACTGGGGAACAGGTACTGACATGACTGGACGCGCTACCCGTACCGCAATCGGATTACTGTTTTGCTTTCTGGCCCTTCCTGCCTGGGGGCAGCAATACTACCTCTATGAGTCCAAACCGGTTACTGCAGAGCAGAAGAACCTGTCCAAAGAGGGAATTCTGGTCACTGAAGTGCCTGTCCAAAAAGGTGATACGCTCTACGACATCTCAAAAAAGTATAGTGGACGTGGAATGTATTATCCGCAGATTCTACTTTTTAACAGTCTTAAGAATCCCAACCTGATATATCCCGGCAACACTCTTAAAGTTCCGGTAACTCAGGCAGAGATCCCTTCTGGCACTGTTCCTGCGAAAGAGTTCACTGATAAATCAAAGAAGAAATTGCCGATTAGCACTGAAAAGATTGTCAAACCAAAAACAGCGCTGCCTGTTACAGGCCAACAGCCGGCGGCAAGCAGTCAGAGTGGCACTCCGGTTACTGAAATTTCCTTAAGTGACTTGAAGGCTCTTGATGAAAAGCAATCAAAGAAAAAGGGCGTCAAAAAGAAGGCTGACGGACAGGTCCGCGCAAAAAATACTTCAAAAATAAACACAGAAAAACCCGCTATTACCAGTAAGGTTGATGTCGGCACAGGCTCCTCAGCCAACTCTGCAGCAGGGCAGAAACTCTTTGAAAAAGCAGTCAAAGCTTATAGACAGGATGACTTTCGCGGCGCCCTTGAACTGTTTGACCGCTACCTTGCCGACAATTCCGGCTCACCCCTGGCGGCCGATGCCAGTTTATACAAAGCCGAGTGCTACCTGAAACTTTCTTCCCAATAAAGCCGATTTTTAGTTGCCGATACGACAAAACCCCGCCAAAGCTTAGCGGGGTTTTGTCGTATTTTGTATTTGTGTAGAGCTTATACCAATTTCAGATCAAAGATGAAATCAAGGCTGCAAGGATTGAGACGCCGAGGCGTACTGTTCAGTACGTTGAGGTGCCGAAGACGAGCCAACGGTGATGGCGCTTTGATCTGGAATTGGTATTACTGCCAGGTCATAACAAAAGCGCGCAGCTTGCCACCTTCTTCATCGCGGTAATAGACTACTCTGAGACTATCCGTGACCCGGCCTCTCTGAATTTCATAGCCTTCCTTCTTTTCAGAGGTCTCCACCGTGAACACCGGTTTTTTTGATACCTGGCGCAGTACCCCCTTCATGAAAGATTCGGGCACACCCTGACCTCCACGGTCAATAACCTGAATCGCCTTGATTGTTTTTCCTTCACGCAATACCTTAAACTCCGTCACCTGCCCCTTGTAGCGTTCCCATCCAGGATTGGTAATGCCGTACTGCTTGTCAACTCCATAGCGTGGAATAAAATCCGGAAGATCGGAGAGTCTGGCATTTTCGGCAGATTGAGCTGATGCCCCTTTGGCCCCTCGGTTCTCTGCAATAGCTGTGATAACGGCTTTGTCTGTCATCCTGACATCCTGGTCCGGCTGTGCAGTGACGGACTGTTGCGGCACAGCCGGCTGAACCGGCGCAACTGCTGCCTGCTCTGCAGATTTAGCTGGCGCTGGTATAGAGATGGCCGGGGGAGCAATTACGGCAACTGGTTTTGAGGCGGTTCTGTTCTTCTGCAAAAAGGTTACTATGATTACAGCCACAACAACCGGGGCCAGCCAGAGCAGAAATGTCGCGCGCTTTGATCGGGACGGAGCTGTTTCGATGGTATCGATAAGATCGGGATTCCAGGAATGTTCCAGCTTTGGAGCGGCTCTCACAATCGACTCCGCTTCGGGGGTCCTGTTAACGGCACTGTCAAAAGAGCTGTTGAACTCGGAATAAACTGAAAGCCGGGGGCGGGGAGAGTAGGTTAGCCCCTGTTCTTCCAGTGAGGCCTCAGTTGTTGCAGCAGCGGGAACCGGCGGTGCAGGATCAGTAACCGGTATGGCAGAATGCGCCTCTTTGCCGGAGTTAAGATTCAGCAGCGCCGAAGTTTCTGCTCCTGTTACCGGTTCTGTCACAGCAAACTCTGTTAAAGTTTTATCGGGTGCCATAACCTGGGCGGCCGGGATTTTATTTTTTGGCAACAGGGTTGCCAGAATATTCTGGATGGCCGGCAGCAGTTCATTATCTTCACATGATATATCAATCCAGCCCTGATAGGTTTTGAGAATGTCCTTGCCTGCCTGGCCGGGACCGGCAAGCAGCACAAAGCGGGAACGTTTCCGCCCAAGCTGTTTTTTCAGGTGCATCAGCAGAATATCGGCAGAGAGTCCTGATAGGTGGGTCTGAACAAAAACAACATCCGGTTTTTCAGCAGCAATCTCATCGCCCCCTTTTTCAAGGCTGTTGGCAACCCGTAAAGAGCAGGTTTTGTTATCTGCCAATCGTTCAAAGCTCTTGATTAGACGGGCCATATCGGTGATCAGCAGAAGATTGCTCACAATAATTTCTCCCATATAGTAAATTTTGGCATTGTACGGTATGCTCAGGACGTAATCAACAGCAATTAGTGTCAATATGAACAAAACAACTTGACTTTACGTGGTTTGTTTTTCTAGTATGGGGTAATTGTAACGGCTGTGAAGAGGAGTAGTAATCGTTTAAGGCTTTTCAGAGAGCCGGTGGGTGGTGTGAACCGGTAGGCACAAATGATGAACTCGCCTTGGAGCTGCTTCGGTGATATGTAGTCGAAGCCGTGAGCCTGCGTTAAGGGTGGAATTGAGGTTCTGCAGTTGTTGCAGGGCGAATTGGGTGGTACCGCGGATGGCTTAAGCCTCTGCCCCAAAGATTGGGGGGAGGCTTTTTTTGTTGTGCCAACAGATGCGATCTTATTTACAGCTGGTATACTGGAACATGAACAGAGCACAGAAAGGAGTACCGAATGACAAAGAAAAAGACAGCCAATCAGGACGACCGACAGATCATCAGGATTTTTGATACAACTCTGAGGGACGGTGAGCAGGCACCCGGCAACAGCATGAACATCGAAGAAAAGCTGCGTATTGCCAAGCAGCTGCAAAAAATGAACGTGGATGTGATCGAGGCCGGCTTTCCAATTGCGTCGGATGGAGATTTCGAAGCGGTCAAGCTGGTTGCACAGACGATCAAAGGCCCCGAAATCGCCGGTCTGTGCCGCTCCAGCGAAAAAGACATCGACCGGGCCTGGGAGGCTTTGAAATATGCCGGAGAGAAGGGACGTATCCACACCTTTATTGCCACCTCCGATATCCATATGAAGTACAAGCTCATGATGGAGCCGGCCAAAGTGCTGGCATCGGCTGTAAAAGCTGTCAAGCGTGCGGCCTCTTACACGCCGAATGTAGAGTTTTCCTGCGAAGATGCGGTCCGCACCCGCTTGCCGTTTCTTGCCGAGGTTGTCGAGGCGGTAATCGCAGCCGGCGCTACAACCGTAAATATTCCGGATACGGTTGGCTATACGATTCCTTTTGAATACTTCAACATCATAAAATATCTAAAAGACAATGTGTCAAATATCGACAAGGCCATTATATCGGTTCACTGCCACAATGATCTGGGATTATCGGTGGCAAATTCGATTGCCGCAATCCAGGCCGGTGCCCGCCAGGTCGAGTGTACGATAAACGGCATCGGGGAAAGAGCCGGCAACTGTTCACTTGAAGAGTTCGTAATGATTCTGAGAACGAGACGTGACATACTCCCTTTTGAAACCAGGGTTGTAACCGAGCAGTTGACCCCAGCCAGCCGTTTGCTGACAAACATAACCGGCATAGCCGTGCAACCCAACAAGTCGGTTGTGGGGGCCAACGCTTTTGCCCACGAGGCTGGAATCCATCAGCACGGCATGCTGATGGAAAAAACCACTTACGAGATCATGACCCCTGAATCAGTCGGCCTGTTGGCAGGCGCTCTGGTACTTGGCAAACATTCCGGTCGGCATGCTTTCAAAAAGCGGCTTGAGGAGCTGGGGCATGATCTGGACGAGGAGAAGCTCAACAAGGCCTTTGATCGTTTCAAGACTCTGGCCGACCTTAAAAAAGAGGTCTTTGATGAGGATCTGGATGCAATCGTATCTGACGAGGCCCGCGAAGAAGACCGCTACAAACTGGAGCACATAACGGTAACCTGCGGCTCATTTGCTGTGGCGACTGCGACGGTTCAGATGGAAATCAATGGGGTCTCCATGCGAACAGCCGAATTGGGAGACGGTCCGGTTGACTCGGCTTTCAAGGCGATCAAGAAGCTGACCAAGTCAAAGGCAAAGCTGACTCAGTACAATGTCGGATCAATTACAGGCGGAACTGATGCTCAGGGAGAAGTAACTGTCAGGGTGAGTGAAGGGAGTCAGACCGTGGTTGGAAAAGGGGCCTCCACCGATATCATCGTGGCCTCGGCCAAGGCCTACATCAATGCCCTCAATAGACTGAGCTGTAAGCAGAAACGGTTGAGCGATGCCGTGTAGGTAGCTTCCATCCTTGTTTCATTATACAAAAAAAACCTGTCTCCGGCAATGGAGGCAGGTTTTTTTTGTTATTGTGCTCGATCCGCTAAAACGGCCGACCCATAGGAGAGCCGTTCGGTTTCTTCTTGGTGTCACCGCCTACCTGCTCAGTTATGACTTCATCACCTTCTTTAAGACTGCTCTCAATCAGTTCGATGGCACTATTGTTGGCAATGCCTATTTTGACCGGTACTGCCAGCGGTTTGTTCTCTTTCAGGATGTATACCTGCCGCTCTCCGGCGCCCTTACGGCCACCAGGCTTGCCTCCAGGCTCACGGCCAGACCCGGCGACAGCTCCTCCGGCCTGGCGCTTATCTTTCGGTTCATCCGTTTTTGATTTTGGCTTGAATCGCAGGGCCGAAGGAGGAAGCTTGAGTACGTCGTCCTTTCTGGCTACTTCTACCGAGACATTGGCGGTCATGCCCGGTTTAAGCTTCAAGTCGCTGTTATCGACGTTTACCACCACAATATAGGTAACCAGATTCTGGGTTATGATCGGGGCGCTTCGGACCTGGACCACCTTACCCTTGAAGCTCTGCTCCGGATACGAATCAACAGTGAAAGAAGCTTTTTGACCAAGCACAATGCGGCTTATATCGGCCTCATCAACGCTGACCTCTATCTGCATTTTGGTCAGATCCTTGGCTATGGTAAAAAGCGTAGGGGTCTGGAAGGAAGCGGCCACCGTCTGACCGATATCGATGGCGCGGGAAATGATCACGCCATCCACCGGTGAACGGATAATTGAATAGCGCAGGTTTGTCCGGGACTGCATCAGGGCCCCGCGTGTCTGGGCCACGCTGCCTTCTGCGGCCTGCACAGCGGCCTTGGCGGATTGCCAGGCGGTCTCGGCACTGTCAAAATCGCCTTGGGATATAATACCGTCAGTCAGCATTTTCTTGTTGCGATTGTAGGTGCGCTCCGCATCGGCCAGTGTTATTTTGGCTTTCTGCAGATTGGCCTCAGCACTGAGAAAATTGCCCTGTGATTGTTCAACAGATGCATTAAACAACGACGGGTCTATCTCGGCAATGGCCTGGCCTTTTTTGACCCGGGAGTTGTAATCAACGTATAATTTCTGGATAGTGCCAGAGACCTGGGTTCCAACCTGAACCGTAGTCACGGCAGAAAGGTTGCCGGTAGCGGCCACGCTGGCAACAATTGTGCCACACTCAACCTTGGCAGTCTTGTAACTGATTTCGGGCGTGCGTTTGTAGAGGAGGAATCCTGCAAGTCCTGCAATCATAAGGACAATGCTGGCAATGATAAGGTATTTTTTCATGAATCTCTCTCACTGCAACGTGGTGACCGGAAGTTTCAGTCGGCATCATAACAGATTCCGGGATAAAAAAAAGCCCCATGTCCGAAGACAGGGGCTTTTATTCCGGAACGCCCGCCACACTGCTTAAGTAGGCGGGCTAACTATGGCAACCCTCTTTGCAGTGGGAAACCGGACGAATCTTAAATC
>CAZUGI010000054.1:0-18627 GCA_964619855.1 uncultured Geobacter sp.
ATGACGGCGGCACAGCCTGCGCCGAAGCGGCCATGATGGCTCTGCGCGTTACGGGTCGCAACAGGATTATTATCGATGGGTGCCTCAACCCCTTCTCCCGCCAGGTTGTCAAGACATATCTTTTTAATCTTGACGTTGATGTTATTGAAATTCCACCGCTGGACGGAATGTTGAATCGCCCGGAACTTTCCAGATTGCTTGATGAAAGTGTGGCTTCCGTGCTGGTTCAGAATCCGAATTTTTTTGGGTGTGTTGATGATTTTACTGCGCTTGCCGACCAGGTTCATGCCCTGGATGCCTTGCTGATTGCATCGGTCTACCCGATTTCTCTTGGAATACTTAAATCACCCGGTGAGATGGGCGTTGACATTGCGGTAGGGGATGGTCAAAGTCTGGGCAATCCGCTTTCTTTCGGCGGCCCCTCCTTCGGTTTTATTGCCGCAAAGAAAACCTTTATTCGCAATATGCCGGGGCGCATTATCGGCGAGACGGTTGACAAGCAGGGCAGGCGAGGTTTTGTTCTCACTCTGCAGGCCCGCGAGCAGCACATAAAGCGCCACAAGGCGACCTCAAATATCTGCAGCAATCAAGGTCTGTGCGCTCTGCGCGGGCTGATATTTCTCTCTGCCGTCGGCAAATCCGGACTGGCCGAGATGGCCATGTTGAACCGTGACAAGGCAGAATACGCCAAATCTCAGTTAGCCGGTGTTCCTGGTGTTTCCGTGTTGCAAACCGCTCAGACCTTTAACGAATTCACCCTGTTTCTTCCGAAAGCTGCTGATCTGGTTGTTGCCGAGCTGCTTGCGAAGGGTGTAGCTGCTGGTGTTCCGCTCGGACAGTATTACGAGGGATCGGAGAATTGTCTGGTTGTGACGGTGACGGAAAAGCGGACCAGAAAAGAGATTGATGCATTGGTTAAGTTGCTGGAGGTGGCGCTATGCAATTAATATACGAACAGTCGGTTTCCGGAAGGCGCGGAGTCAAACTGCCGGTCTCAGATGTTCCTGTCGCCGAGGCGCTGCCGGGCCATCTGCTGCGATCAGAGGCTGCAGGCCTGGCCGAGGTATCGGAGCTGGATCTTGTCCGCCACTTTACCAGACTATCCCGCCGTAACTATTCCGTGGATACAAACTTTTACCCGCTTGGGTCCTGCACCATGAAGTATAATGCCAAAGTGCTGGAGAACTCTGCCGCTCTTTTCGCGCCGTTTCACCCGATGACTGCGCTTCTGCCTGGCGGAGAGGAATTCTGTCAGGGCACTCTTGGAATGCTGTACGATCTTGGACAGATGCTGGCTGATATCACCGGCATGGATGAGGTCACCACCCAGCCGCTGGCAGGTGCTCATGGAGAAATGACCGGGATACTCCTGATTGCCGCCTATCATGCGGCTAAAGGCAACAAGGCGAAGAAAAAATATGTTGTCGTCCCCGACTCTTCGCACGGCACCAATCCGGCATCAGCCGCCATTGCCGGCTACGAGATCATTACCGTCCCGACTGCGCCTTACGGTGACATGGATCTGGAACTGTTCAAAAAGGCCATGAATGATGAAGTTGCGGCGGTCATGATGACCTGCCCCAATACACTCGGCCTGTTTAACCCACACATCAAGGAAATCAGTGATATTGCTCATTCTTACGATGCCTTGATGTATTATGACGGTGCCAATCTGAATGCAATTATGGGCAAAGTCAAGCCGGGCGACGTCGGCTTTGACGTAATACATGTCAATCTCCACAAAACCTTCGGAACGCCTCATGGCGGTGGCGGGCCGGGTTCAGGTCCGGTTGGAGTCAAGAAGGCCCTGATACCTTTTCTGCCCCAGCCGCGAATCATCATGAATGAAGAAGGGCAGTTCCTGCTTGAGGATTCCAAGGCCGGAACAATCGGCCGTACGGCCAATTTTTTCGGTAATTTCGGAGTTATGGCCAAGGCATATGCCTACATCATTATGCTGGGGCGAGAGGGCTTGATTGCAGTCTCTGAACAGGCGGTTCTTAATGCAAACTATATTAAAGAGAAACTTAAGGGCTACTATGATCTGCCCTATGATATGACCTGCATGCATGAATGTGTATTTTCTGCCAGCAGGCAGCTTGAGCATGGGGTGCATGCCATCGACATTGCAAAATTCCTGATCGACAAGGGGTATCACCCACCTACGGTGTATTTCCCGATGATCGTCAAGGAAGCCATTATGATTGAGCCGACCGAGACCGAAAGCAAGGCTACTCTGGATGCGTTCATCGAGGTAATGATCGAGGCGGCCAGGACCGCCGAAAGCAACCCGCAGGCCATGCATGACGCTCCGCTGACTATGCCGGTTGGTCGCTTGGACGAGACCAAGGCGGCCAGGGAACAAAACGTCTGCTGCGTTGCTTGAGGTGAACATTTAGCCAAAGTTGATAAATGGTAAAGGAGCCGCTGTTACAGAATCTCCCGAACGAAACGAAATGGCTGGGTTTGCGTGTACCGGCGCTTCATCAAAGGGCCGCAAACATGCCGAAGAGTTTCGTGATAATCGTCCAGCTTATGAGCGTGATCGTGATCGCATCATTCACTGCGCCGCTTTTAGGCGCCTAGAATACAAAACCCAGGTTTTTGTAAACCACGAAGGTGACTATTACCGGACCCGTTTGACCCACTCACTGGAGGTGTCCCAGATCGGTCGTGCCATTGCCAGAAAGCTCCATCTCAACGAAGAGCTGACCGAAGGTCTGGCACTTGCCCATGATCTGGGGCACACTCCTTTCGGACATACCGGTGAGGAGGTATTGAATCGCCTGATGCAGGGATATGGGGGGTTTGAACATAATCTACAGTCCTTCCGGGTTATAGATGAACTCGAAGAACGATATCCTGGTTTTAACGGACTCAATCTGACCTGGGAACTGCGTGAGGGGATTATCAAGCATGCCTCACCCTATGATGCCCCCACCGAAACCATGGCCGAATTCCTGCCGGGAGTCGTCCCCTCCATAGAAGCCCAGCTAATCAATTACGCTGACGAAATTGCCTATAACAACCATGATATCGATGACGGTCTCAAGTCCGGATATATAACTCTGGAACGTCTTGAAAAAGTTGATCTCTGGAGAGAAGTCAGCGCGGCTGTCCGGCAGAAATACCCGTATATCGACGACAAACGGCTGGTGCTGCAGACTGTCAGCGCACTGATCGGCCTGTTGATCGGTGACATCTGCAGTACAATTTCCACCAACATTGAAAGACTTCAGATTACTTCGCGGGAAGATCTCCAGCGAGTCAACAGGACCGTGGCGCATTTCAGCGACAGTGTCACTACAAGAAACCTGGAATTAAAGGGTTTCCTGTTTCAGACTCTGTACCGTCACCACAAGGTAGACAAGATGCGTGTGAAGGCAGAGATATTCATTACCCGTCTTTTTGAGACCTATCTTCGGTATCCCAATCTTTTGCCGCCCAAATATCAGTTGCGGTTGGAGCATTTCGGACTTCAACGCGTTGTATGTGATTATATTGCCGGTATGACAGACCGCTTTGCGCTCGATGAGTACAAGCGGCTGTTTGAACCGTATGAACGGGTGTGAAATGAAGCAGAGTGCCGTGCCAGAGCAGTATGATTTTTTTGCCTTCCTCTCACGGATGCGCTATATCAGCCGTTGGGGCCTGATGCGCAATACCGTTCCCGAGAATATTCAGGAACACTCTCTGGATGTGGCGGTGATAGCTCATGCTCTGGTGGTGATCCGGAATATATATTTCGAAGGCGGCCTCGATCCTTCCCGTGCCGCTCTATATGGCATCTTCCATGATGCCAGCGAGATTTTCACCGGTGACATGCCGACCCCGGTAAAGCATTTCAATCCCGACTTCAAACACTCTTTTCATCAGCTCGAGGATCAAGCCAGGCGTAAGCTGCTAGCCATGCTGCCCGCGGAACTGGCGCAGGAATACGAGCCCCTGTTCTTTTTTGATGATCAGAAAGAGTATGCGGCGTTGGTGAAGGCGGCTGACAAAATTGCAGCTCTGACAAAATGTATCGAGGAAGGCAAAAGCGGCAATCATGAATTCCGGCGGGCTGAAACGGAACATTTTGAGCATCTGTCGGCCAGCCCGTTGCCGGAAGTACGTTATTTCCTCGAGAAATTCCTGCCGGGATACCGGTTATCGCTGGATGAACTGAAACTGGGATAATACCAATGCCATATCAAGGCCCTATCTTCGTTGGCTCGTCTTCGGCTGCTCAACGTACTGCCGTACGCCTCGCAGCCTCAATCCTTGCCGCCTCGATATCATCCTTGATCTGTCATTGGAATAACATCAACATGCTGCGGAGCTATCATCATGAAACTCCCCAAAAACCTTATTTCCGGTTGGCCGGTTGCAACGGTTCTGACTCTGATCTTCCTGGCGCTGTCATTGGCAGAATGGGGACCGCTTCAGTCGCTTGAAAACAAGAGCTATGACCTGCGGGCCAGAATGCGGCAGAAAAAACCGGAATCCCCGGTCGTTATTGTCGCCATTGATGATGCCAGTATTGAAAAACTGGGACGCTGGCCCTGGCCGAGAGCCTACATGGCTGACATGATCTCACAGGTTGCCGGTTTTGCTCCTTCTCTGATTGCGCTGAACATTCTGTACACAGAACCTGATCGGAGCTCCGGTCTGGAAGAGATCAGGGCACTGCGCGGTGTTGCCGAAACCAGCAGAATTACATCCGGAGCCCTGTACAGTGCGATTATTGAAACTGAAAAGAGGATGGATAACGATGGACAGCTGGCAAGCGCAATTGCCGAAGCAAAAAATGTCATCCTCCCCCTGTTTTTCACAATTGGGGACCAGGCCGCCGCTTCAGATTCCAAGACGCCTTCATTCCTGCTGAAATCCTCCCGCGAATCTCCCTCTCCCGCGGGGAGCCTGCAGGCCAAAGAGGTTACACCGCCGATTGCCGTTTTCTCCGATGCAGCACAATCGCTTGGTCACGTCAACGTTTTAGCGGATGAGGATGGCGCTGTCCGGCGCGAATCACTTCTGATTCATTATCAGGGCAGAACCTACCCATCACTTGCGCTTCAGGCCGCGCTTCGCTATCTCAATATCAAGCCTGGAGATATTTCTACAGCAGTTCCCGGGAAAATTCAGGCTTCCAGGCTATCCGTACCGGTAGATTCAAAAGGGCGCATGCTTATCAGCTACAATGGCCGTTTCAACAGCTTCCCCTATTATTCATTCATCGATGTCATCAGCGGAGTTGTCCCGGCCGGCACCTTCAAGGGCAAACTGGTTTTGATCGGTCCGATAGCCACCGGCATCGCCGGATTTAATGTTACTCCCGTGCAGGCCAATTTCCCGGCCATCGAGATTACGGCCAACACCATTGAAAATCTGCTCAACAATAACGTTATCTCCCGTCCGTCCTGGGCTCGTTATGTTGAATCGGCCGTCATGCTGCTTCTGGGCGGTTTTCTGGCCTTCGTTCTTCCGCGCATGAAGGCCGGACCAAGTGCACTGGTTTCTGCATCTGTGCTGGTATTCTGGAATGGTGCTGCAATCTGGCTGTTTGCCAGCCAGGGGGAGTGGCTTTGTATGGTGGTGCCGTCACTGCTGCTCGTGATCGGGTATACCGTGAATATTTCAACGCGCTTTATGGTGACCGAGAAGGGTAAGGAACTGGTTGAGAGCGACAGTATTGAGACCAGCAAGATGCTGGGCCTGTCGTTCCAGGGGCAGGGACTTCTCGATCTGGCCTTTGAAAAATTCCGCAAATGCCCGATCGAAGACAATACGATCAAAGATCTGCTTTACAACCTTGCACTTGATTTCGAACGTAAGCGGATGTTCAACAAGGCGGCTGCGGTCTATGAACATATTCTTTCAGTCGGGGATTACAAGGACATCAAGGAACGTATCGGCACTATGAAGCAGGCCGGCGAAACGATGATCTTCGGTGCCCCGGGAGGTCGCAAGGAGAACACCGTCATCCTTCAGGGGGGCGGTGCAGCCATGCCGACTATCGGACGCTTCGAGATCCAGAAGGAACTGGGGCGCGGCGCCATGGGTACGGTTTACCTCGGCAGGGATCCCAAAATTAACCGGCAGGTGGCCATCAAGACAATCCGTTTCGACGAGATTGATGCTGATCAAATACAGGATGCCAAACAGCGATTTTTCCGGGAAGCCGAGGCCGCCGGGGCTCTCAACCATCCCAATATTGTAACCATTTATGATGTGGGCGAGGATTATGATCTGGCCTATGTCGCTATGGAGCTTCTTGACGGCAGTGATCTGTGCGACTTTGTGAAGCCGGCCCAGCGCCTGCCGTTTGGCGAGGTACTGCGCATTATCGGATGTGTTGCCGAAGGACTGGACTTTGCCCATTCAAAGGGAATTGTGCACCGCGACATAAAACCTGCCAATATTATGCGCCTCAAGAACGGTGACATCAAGATTGCCGATTTCGGAATAGCCCGCATCACCGCCTCTTCGAGTACCCAGACCGGCATGATTCTGGGGACCCCCAGCTATATGTCACCTGAACAGGTTGTCGGGCAGAAGGTTGATGGCCGCTCCGACCTGTTTTCCCTGGGTGTGGCGATGTATGAAATGCTCTGCTGTCGTAAGCCGTTCGTTGGTGACAGCATAACCAACATCATGTTCAATATTGCCAATAAACCACCATTATTGCTCACTAAAATAGATCCGCAGATTCCGGAATGCTGTGCATTTATTGCCCATAAACTGCTCATGAAGGATATTTCCAAGCGTTACCAGAGCGGGCGAGAAGTTGCCGATCATTGCAGAATCTGCAGACAGAAGCTGGGGTGAACCATGGAGATGGCTGTTTTCGGCAAAACCGACAAGGGGATGGTCAGGCCAGGTAATGAGGACGCACTGCTTATAGATGAGGGCCTGAATCTGCTGGCGGTGGCGGATGGCATGGGAGGCCACAAGGGTGGAGAAGTGGCCAGCAATATGGCTCTCGATATCCTGAAGGATTATCTGCTGAAGGTTTCCGGCGGCAGTAGTGCGTTTATGGGGAACGTCGACCCTACAGTTTCAAAGCAGGCCAATCTGCTGGCTTCCGGTATCCGGCTGGCCAATCAGGCAATTTTTGAAGCTGCCGCTTCAAATCCCTCCTGGCAGGGGATGGGAACCACCATTGTTGCTGTACTGGTAAAAGAGAGGCGCGCCGGAATTGCCCATGCCGGGGACAGCAGGCTCTATCTCTTGCGAGCAGGCCAGCTTCGTCAGATTACCGGAGATCATTCGCTTGTGGCCGAACAGGTCAGGCAAGGCATTATCACCGCTGAAGAGGCGCAAAAATCTTCACGGAAGAACGTTATCACCCGTGCTTTGGGCCAGTGGCAGGATCTGGAAATTGAGATGCAGGATCTCGATCTGATGGATGGCGATAAACTGCTGCTCTGCTCGGATGGGTTAAGCGGCATGGTGAGCGATCCGGAGATTTCTGCGCTGCTGGCGGCCTACCCGGTACCGGAACGTGCCTGCGGTGCTTTGATAGAAGTTGCCAACAGTTACGGAGGCAAAGACAATATCACGACCATAGTGGCAGAGTTTCAGAAGGCAAAGGGGCTTGTCTCGGGACTGAAGAAGATTTTTCAGAGAGGATGATCAGGAGCAGTCAGGATTGAGCTATACGGAGCACCTTAAGATGTACTCCGCCCATTCCGATGACGTCATCTACGGCTATTTCGTGCTGGCGGATCGGTTGTCCATTGACAGTGGTCCCGTTGGTACTGTTTAGATCAATCACCAGCAGTTTCCCATTAACAACCTGTATTGCCGCATGGGTTTTTGAAACCATCGGATCGGGCACGATGATGTCGGTATCTTTTCTGCCAAGTACGCATGGTATCGGTCCAGTGAGAGTTTCCCCTGTAAGCGGGCCGTCGAGTACCGACAGAAGCAGCTGTTCTTCAATAATTTCCGCTTCCACGACTTCCGCTACTTCCAGATTCTGAGAATCGGCTTCAGGTTCGCTGCTGCCGGATTCTCCCCGCAGCAGTTTAAGCATATCATTCAGACCTATCAAAACCGCATCAGTTGATTCCCGTGTGGTAATATTTCTATAAATTAGGGCATCAACATCGCTGCTCTGAAATGCATAGACCAGCAGTTGTTCATCGATTGATACTCCTTCGTCCTGCCCGGCATTCTGGTCGGCAAAGTAGCTTTTGCCTCTGACGCCATCTTTGAAAAAGAAGAAGTTGAACATGCCTTGTTTTTCCAGGATGATCAAGGCATCGGCTGCTTCATGCTGGATCTGCTCCAGTATGGCTTCCAGATTGATAAGGCTGGTAGGGGCCTTGGCCGTCAGGTTGTCCTGAATGAATACCAGCAGGCATTTGAGCAGAACCGGATCGGTGGCATGGATCGAAATAGTCGGCCCACTGTCAACCAGCAGTCCCACTTCGCGAAAAAATTCACGGATCGAGAGCAGAAAGGGTTTTTCGCCCAGTGATTTACCGGCTGAATAGGGGTGGCTTTTGAAAAAGAAAAGCAGATAGAGGCTGTCACCGGAAGTAATAGCGATAAAACCGGTAAAGTCTCGAGCCGGTTCACATAACTCGAGCAGGGTCTCTTCCAGTGCCTTTCTTGTGAAGGGCACCGCTGCAGTCAGAATTGTCCCGGATGGGATGCGGATTGTTGGCATGAGCGGACTATAGAAACGATTAAGTTGGCTGTCAAGTGAAACCAGCCGGCATTACAGTTAATGTTCTTTCAGCTGTCTTATGGGATCAGGCCACCAGAAAACTCTCAACTTCAGCTTCATTCATATCATGAATAACTGAGAATAACCGGGATTTGTCATCGCTCCGCACTTCAAACCGGCAGGAGGCGCCAGGCACTGCTCTGGTATAACGCAGCAGTATTCTGGCCGCCAGATTATTGTGTTCGTTGCTTTGTACCCCAATTAAGACGCCAACCGGCGTATTTCCGTCCAGCCAGGTAATGGCGGCTTCTTCCGGTTGTCTTGTCGCTTCGAGAAGGTTGTTGTCAGCTTCATTTCTGCCGATAATAACTTTACTCCGGTCTCCGATCCTGAAATGACGCCCGATTTTCAGAAGTCTGAAATCACGGAGATTAAGGTCATCCGAATGTTCGAAAACATCTTTCACTTTCGGTACAAATGACAGTTCGGTCAACAGGCAGCCACCGGCTGGACAGGGGTAGTTTTTTACATCAAGTTCTTCGGCAAGACTGAACTGGTCCTTGCGGGAGCGTCCTTTGATTGCCAGAAGCCTGTCCCGGTCCACCCACCCGCACTTTTCAGGTATAGTGGGGTCGAAATGCTGCGCGGAAAGCGGCCGCAACAGCAGCCCATCCAGGCCGCTCTCTCGCTCGATCAGGCGCAACGTGTCACGCCTCTGGCTCATTGGCCTCTGGCCAAGCACCTCTCCGGTAATAATAAAGTCTGCACCGCTCTCAAGCATGTACTCCTTGGCCTTGCGAAGCAGGTAGATGCGACAGTCCACACACGGGTTAACGCCTTTACCGTATCCGTAGCTGGGATTTCTTACAATCTGGAGGTAGTCAAGCCCCTTGTGAACGACTTTAATGGGTATCCCGAATTCCTGGGCAACGCGCACGGCCTCCGATTTACAGCCGGAGTTTTTACCGGTGCAGGTACAAAAAGGGGAGGTAAAGTTGAGGGCCTCCACAGAAATGCCCATGTCGAGCATCATTTTTACTGCCAGAGTTGAATCCAGCCCTCCGGAGAGCAGGGCGACGGCTTTACGTTTCATAAAGAGCTCCTGGGGCTCCATGAGATGGCCTATCGAGTATAGAGTGCCATATCACAGGACCGATTTTGGTAAGGCTAGCATGAGGATGTGGGGATGTAAAGCGTTCCGCTGGTTAGCAACTATTTTCTAGCATAATAGGGCAAGAGTGACATGTATTGAAGCAGATAAGCTGGTTAGTTTGAACTTTTACAGTTTTTTGTTATTCTCAAGGGTAAAAAGAGCTATTTTCTTTTTGCCTGCTGTTTTTGTTACGTGTATAAAGGAATGTCATGGAAACCGTAAGTGAAAAATTCTTTTTAGGGCGCCAGCCCATACTTGACCGCAATCAGGAGATTGTGGGCTATGAGTTGCTTTTTCGCGCAGCGGATATGGATTATGCCGAGTTTGAAAGCTATTCTCATGCCAGTGCCAGTGTAATAACCAGCGCTCTGGCGTCGTTCGGCATGAGTGAGGTGCTATGCGGTAAGTTCGGCTTCATCAATGTCCATCTGGGGTTGCTGCTCTCCGAAATGCTGGAATTGCTGCCGGTCGATCTGACGGTGCTCGAACTGCTTGAGATGATCCAGCTTGATGAGCAGGTGGTTGAGCGCTGCCGCGAACTGAAAGAAATGGGCTTCACACTTGCCCTCGATGACCATGAATTCAATGCTGCCAACCAGGAAATTTATTCGGTAGTGGATATAATAAAAATAGATATTCTGATGACCGGTATGGATGCATTGCCTGATATTGCCAGGCAGCTTCGCAAGTATCCTGTCAAAATATTGGCTGAAAAGGTTGAGACATTTGAGCAGTTCCAGATATGTTTCGATCTTGGCTTCGATCTGTTTCAGGGATATTTTTTCGAACGTCCGGTTGTTCTGAACCGCAAAAAAATAGATGTCTCAGGTCTGGCGATGCTGAAGCTGCTGCAGCAGCTGACCATGGATGCCAGTCTGGAGCAGATTGAGCAGACCTTCAAGGAAAATCCGAGTCTTTCATACAGCCTTCTGCGGCTTGTCAATTCAGTTGCTATGGGAATGCGTGAAAAGATAAAGACGCTTCGGCACGCCATATTGCTGCTTGGAATGAATCAGCTGCGTCGCTGGATTCAGCTTTCGTTATTTGCAGGTCATGATGCTCGCAGCATGAACCACCCGCTATTGGAAATGGCGGCTGTCCGTGGCCGGCTTATGGAGATTATGGTCCGTCAGCTGACTGGCCGGGCCGCCGGAGACGAACAGGCTGAAGCGGCATTCATGGTCGGGATTCTCTCGCTGCTGGATGTCCTTTTTGAAACGCCGATGGAAGAGATTCTGTCAAAACTGAATCTGGATGAAAATGTCAGTACCGCACTATTGCGGCGAGAGGGGCAGCTGGGCAGACTGCTGACTTTGACCGAAAAGCTGGAAGTTACCGATTTTGACGCGGTTACGGCTTTACTTAAAGAGTGCGGGGTATCATTGGATCAGCTATTGACTGCGCAGCTTGAGGCGTTCAACTGGAGGAGCTCAATTATTCACTCGGAAGAGTGAGCTCCCTGAGGAAGAATTATCGAGGCGGGAGTGGATTCAAACAGCGATTCAGCTGGCATGTGAAAGGAGTGAACAGCCCACCTTCAGATACTCGCCCTCGTTATGCTGGTCAACTACCCAATACAGGTGATCTCCACCCAACATGATAGCAACCGGTGTATTAAGCGTTAAAGCATACATCTGAGCCACTGAATAGAATGGAAATTTTGCGTACATGGCGAACTCCTGCAACCAGACTTTTGAAGATTTCCCGTTCTTTCTTTCTGTATTTACACCTAGCATAATAAGTGCCAACTATATTAATACTTAAAAAATAGATAGTTACGGCATGCAGTCATATATATGACTCAACCAAGCCCCCAGTTCGGGTAATATTTTTCAAAATAATGACTCAAGGATTGTTTTTGTGTGGACAGAGGAACTTCTGGCTCGATATCTGACAGGTGAGCCGCTGCATATAGTTCTCGAACACAGCCGTCTGGTCGCACGTTTGGCTCTTGATGTGTGTGAATATCTGAAATTGGCGGATGCTGATTGCGTATTTATAGAGGAAGCATCTTTGCTGCATGATATTGGTGTCAGTCAGGTTTTTGCACCTAAACTGGGACTGTATGGAGACCATCCTTATATCGAGCATGGAGTACTTGGCCGTGCTATTCTTGAAATGGAAGGATATCCTGAACATGCCTTGATATGTGAACGCCATATCGGTGTGGGTCTGACGGTCTCTGATATAATCAAACAGAATCTGCCGCTCCCTCACCGGGAGATGAGCCCGGTTTCATTGCCTGAGCAAATCATCTGTTTTGCCGACCTGTTTTACTCAAAAAATCCGAAAAAACTTGCTCATAAAAAATCTAAGGAGCAGGTACGGAAGAATCTGCGTGCCTTTGGTGAAGAGAAGCTTCTGATTTTTGACGTATGGATGAAAACATTCAACGGTTAGCGGGGTTTATTCGATGAATCGTTTGACCATGCCATGGAATCATGCTAGTTATTGCCGGTAATTTATTTAAGAAATGGAATGCCCTCACGATGCTGCTGCGGTTTATTATACTGATGTCCCTTCTGGTACTTGTCTCCTGTGCAGCCAGCACCCTTCACCCCGAAACTGACATTTCAGCCGCGCCCAAGGTTTTTGACCCTCATTCCCGTGCCTTGTACCTGTTTTCCCGTGCCCGCCTGGCAACGCATGAAGGTGATTTTCCTGCCGCCCTGAATCTCCTGCGGGATGCAATCGGTCTTGACCCCGGCTCTGCGATGCTGCATGCCGAGGTTGCTGAAATAAAGCTCAAAATCGGTCAGGTTCCCGAATCTCTGGAGTACATCAACAAATCGATCAAGCTGGATCCCTCCTACAGACCGCCCTATGTAATGGCCGGAATACTGATGTCCTCTGCCGGCAAGGACTGGGAAGCGGCCGATTATCTACGCAAGGCTGTCAAGCTTGCACCGGCCAAGGAAGATGCATATCTGCATCTGGCGCTTTCCCTGACACGTCTTTTTGAGTATGAGGAGGCGGTATCAACTTTGAAATCCCTCGTAAAGATTAATCCGGATTCGGTTCTTGGCTATTATTATCTTGGCAGAACCTACAGCCAGATGAAACTTTACAAGGATGCACTTGCATATTTCAAAAAAACGCTGGAGCTCCGCCCCGAATTCGATCAGGCCGCCATTGATATGGCGGCCACCTATGAAGCCATGGGAGATTATACGCAGGCGATCGAAAGTTACCGCAGCCAACTAGGCCATGATGAAAACAGGGGAGTTGTACTGCAAAGACTGATTCAGCTGCTGATCCAGCAGCGTCGCTTTAGCGAGGCTCTGGAGCACCTTCAAACTGCTGTCAAGTCCGGATACGGTGGTTATGAAACCCAGAGGAAGATCGGTTTGGTACACCTTGAACTGGAACAGTTTGACGAAGCAATTTCAGTATTCGGGGAGATGCTTGATAAAGATCCCGCTGCCAATCATATTCGCCTTTACCTTGGAATCGCATTCGAAGAGAAGGGTGATCTGGAAAGGGCATTTGCTGAATTCACGAAGATAACCCATGGTTCAGCCCCTTATCTGGAAGCGGTTGGACACATAGCGTTTATTCTGAAGGAGCAGGGCAAGCCGGATCGCGCCATTGAAATACTGAAGGAAGCGATCTCGGCCAATGTGCGCCAGGTTGATTTATATCTTAACCTGGCATCACTGTACGAGGCTCTGGACAAAAGCGGGGACGGGCTTGATTTTCTGTTTGAGAATGAGAAGCTGTTTCCGGCCGAACCGCGCTATCACTTCAGGATCGGCGTGCTGCTGGACAAAATCGGCAAACGGGCCGAATCGATAGAGCGGATGAAGAAAGTACTGGCACTTAATCCGAAGGACGCTCAGGCTCTCAATTATCTTGGATATACATACGCTGAAATGGGCATCAACCTGGATGAGGCCCTCAGGCACCTCAAACTGGCTGTTGAAATCCGTCCCAACGATGCCTTTATTCTCGACAGTCTTGGCTGGGTGTACTTTAAATTGAAGCGCTATGATGAGGCTGTTAGATTGCTGGAAGACGCTGTCAGCCTGGTACATGATGATTCCACGATCACCGAGCACCTCGGGGATGCCTATGCCGCCCGGCGTGAATTTAAAAAAGCCCTCAAGCAGTATCGTAAAGCCCAGGAGATTGATCCGGAGCGCAAGGATCTGGCTGAAAAGATCCGCAAGTTTAAAGGGGAGCATGGCGAAAAATGAGGTTGTCACCCGGTGGCCTCCTGCTGTCCCTTCTGCTCTGTTCAATCTGTATTGCATCCTGCAGTTCACCCGAATCACCACAAACCCCCATCGCTGTCCGCACTGAATCTGCAGCACCGGTAAACGGGGATTCACTCGTGGAAGGCACAATCGGCGAAGCATCGAACCTGATTCCCATACTGTCCTCCGATGCACCCTCGCATGCCGTGGCCGGACAGATATACAACGGCCTGGTCAAATACGATAAAAATCTTGCTATTGTCGGAGATCTGGCAGAGTCCTATGATATCTCAAAGGATGGATTGACCATCGAGTTCCATCTGCGTCGCGGAGTGAAATGGCACGACGGCGCTCCCTTCACCGCCCGTGATGTGCTTTATACCTACCGCGTCACTGTTGATCCGAAAACTCCCACCGCCTACGCCGAGGATTTCAAGCAGGTCAAGACAATCTCGGCTGTCGATGACTACACCGTTCGCGTGACGTATGGCGCACCCTTTGCCCCGGCTCTGGCTTCCTGGGGCATGAATATCCTGCCCGCCCATCTGCTGGATGGACAGGATATCACCAAAAGTCCGCTGGCCCGCAAACCGGTCGGCACCGGGCCATACCGTTTCAAGGAATGGATTTCGGGGCAGAAGATTGTTCTGGATGCCAACAGTCAATATTTTGAAGGGCGCCCCTACATCGATCGATTCATCTATCGCATCATACCTGACAGCTCCACCATGTACATGGAGCTCAAAGCCGGTGCCATTGATCTCATGAGTCTGACGCCGGTCCAGTATTCACGTCAGACCGCCAACCGACGCTTCACATCCCGATTCAACAAGTATCGCTATCCATCCTCCGGCTATCTCTACATGGGCTATAATCTGCGCCATCCGCTATTCGGAGACAAACGGATCCGGCAGGCCATGACGGCGGCCATCAACAAGGAGGAGCTGATCAACGGGGTCCTGTTCGGTATGGGTCAGAAGTCACACGGGCCGATTGTGCCCGGCCGCTGGGCTTACAATCCGAACGTCAGGGATATTGCCTACGACCCGAAGCATTCCGCTGAACTGCTGGCTGAAGCAGGCTGGAAGGAAAAAAACAGCGAAGGCATCCTGATCAAGGACGGCAAGCCGTTCAAATTCACAATTCTGACCAATCAAGGCAACCAGCAGCGCCTGATGGCGGCTCAGATCATTCAGCAGCGCCTTAAACAGGTTGGGGTGGATGTCAAAATCCGGATTGTAGAGTGGGCCACCTTTCTCAAGGAATTTATCGATAAGGGCAACTTCGAAGTGGTCATGCTGGCCTGGAATATCTCTCAGGATCCCGATATGTACGATATCTGGCACTCCAGCAAGAACAAGCCGGGCGAACTGAACTTCATTGGGTACAAAAACGCTGAGGTTGACCGTCTGCTGATTGAAGGGCGTAACACCTTTGATATAGAGAAACGCAAACAGGCCTATTTCCGGATTCAGGAAATTCTGGCTGATGAACAGCCCTATACCTTCCTGTATGTGCCGGATGCCCTGCCGGTGGTGAGTGCCAGAATTCGCGGGATCGAGCCGGCTCCGGCCGGTATCGGCCACAACCAGATCAAGTGGCATGTGCCGAAAAATGAACAGGTGTATCTGCCATGACCCGTTATCTGATCAAGCGCATACTGATCCTGATACCACTGATGATCGGCATTACACTGATCACCTTCTCAGTTATTCATCTGGCTCCCGGCGAACCGGTAGAGATGCAGATGGCCATGAACCCCAAGGTTGGCAAAGAGGCCCGCGAGCGGCTCAAGAAGTTTTACGGTCTGGACAAACCGCTGCACGAGCAGTATTTCACCTGGGTCGGTAAACTGGCGCGACTCGATCTGGGCCGCTCATTCTCGTCGGATGGCAGACCGGTCAAGGACAAGATCAAGGAGCGTCTGCCGGTAACCATCTCGCTGAACATTATCGCCCTGATTCTTGAATTCGGCCTGGCCATACCGATCGGTATCCTGGCTGCCACCCGCCGCGATACCTGGCTTGATAAGGGCATCACCGTATTCGTATTTATCGGTTTTGCCGTGCCTACTTTCTGGCTGGCGCTGCTGCTGATGTATTTTCTGGGAGTCAAGCTGAACTGGCTCCCCATCTCCGGCCTGCACACCCTGGGGAGCGATTCCTGGGGCACCTTGCGTTACCTGTGGGACATGGCCAAACATCTGATCATGCCGGTCATGGTGGCATCCTTCGGCAGCCTGGCCGGGCTTTCCCGCTACATGCGCTCGGCCATGCTGAACGTCATCAGCCAGGATTATATCACTACCGCCCGCGCCAAGGGACTCTCCGAAAGGGTAGTGATCTACAAACATGCCCTGCGAAATGCGCTTCTGCCGCTGATTACACTGCTCGGCTTCTCCATTCCGGGCCTGATCGGCGGCAGCGTTATTTTTGAAACCATCTTTGCCATACCGGGCATGGGACAGCTTTTCTACCAGGGGGTTATGTCGCGCGACTATCCGGTGGTCATGGGCATACTGGTGATCGGCGCCTTCCTGACCCTGATCGGCAATCTGATTGCCGATCTCTGCTATGCTCTGGCCGATCCGCGTATCCGGAACGGGGAGGGGTAGGGCATGGCTTTTAAACATTCCTATTTTTACTGCATCTTCTGGCCGCGATTACGGCGCAATCCGCTTGCTCTGGCAGGGGGGGGCGTTGTGCTGCTGCTTTTTGTCATATCCCTCTTGGCTCCTTTGATTTCGCCGTACGATCCCAGCGCCATCAATGCCTGGCAGGTACTGGCACCGCCATCGTGGCAGCACTGGTTCGGTACCGATGAGCTTGGCAGGGACGTACTCAGCCGTGTTCTTTACGGTGCCCGTATCTCGCTCAAGGTCGGTTTTGTGGCGGTCGGCATCGCCGTATTGATAGGTACGGTTGTAGGTCTTATTTCCGGTTATTATAGCGGCCTGGTGGATGCCGCCCTGATGAGGCTGGTGGACATTATGCTCTGCTTTCCGGCCTTCTTTTTGATTCTGGCGATTATCACTTTTCTGGAACCCTCTATCTGGTACATCATGATGGTAATCGGCCTGACAGGCTGGATGGGGGTGGCGCGGCTGGTGCGGGCCGAAACACTCTCGATCCGCGAGATGGACTATATTCTGGCAGCACGCTGCATCGGCTGCTCCAACGCTCGCATCATGTTCCGACATATTCTCCCCAACGCAGTCTCCCCGGTGCTGGTTTCGGCCACGCTTGGTATCGCCGGTGCAATCCTGACCGAATCGGCTCTGTCGTTTCTCGGCATCGGAGTGCAGCCGCCGACTCCCAGCTGGGGCAATATCCTGACCTCCGGAAAAGATTACATTGAATTTGCCTGGTGGCTCTCGCTCTTTCCTGGCCTGGCAATTCTGGTGACGGTGCTTTCCTACAATCTTCTGGGAGAGGGGATCAGGGATGCGCTGGATCCGAGGGTGAAGAGGTGATGATTGAAACGGAAATACTTCATTCTCTTCGGTAGAGCAGGGCTGTGAACGACAACTCGGATTCATGTCCGGTGAAATCTCCGTACCGGATGATTTCGACGGTAAGATCAGTTCAATCACATCCCTGTTTGAGAACCACAGATGTCAGGTGTCTCAGTCTAATCAATGAAACAGTTTGTACTGAGCAATGTAGGCCGCAATTCCTCCAAAGTACCCGATGAGTGCCAAGCCACTTATACGCTTCATGTACCAGAAAAAATGGATCTTCTCCAACCCCATGGCAGCGACACCCGCCGCTGACCCGATAATCAGTATTGATCCGCCGGTACCGGCGGCGTAAGCCATAAACTCCCACAGAAAGCTGTCGGCCGGATATTGGGCCAGGCTGTACATACCCATCGATGCAGCTACAAGTGGCACGTTATCCACAATGGCGCTTGCCAGACCTATGATAGTGACGATCACATCCTGGCGACCTACTGCCTGGTCAAGCCATTTTGCCAATGCACCCAGAATATGGGTATGCTCAAGAGTGGCCACTGCAAGAAGGATCCCTATGAAGAAAACGATTGAACTCATATCGATCTTCATCAGGGCATGAACTAAAGTCAGATGTACTTTATCTTCATCCTCTTTTTTACGGTGTATCAATTCGCCCACTAGCCAGAGGATGCCGAGGCCGAACAGGATCCCCATAAATGGTGGCAGATGCGTTACAGTCTTGAATATTGGGACACAGACCAGAATACCCAGTCCCATAAAGAACATCAGATTGCGTTCAAAAGGTGTTGTCTGAATTAATCCACTGTCTTCAGTCTGGGGCGGCGATACGACCTCACGCCCTTTAAGCATCCAACTTACCGCGAGCAAAGGCATAATCAGATTGACCATCGAGGCAATAAAAACACCCTCCATGATTGCCAGCGTTGTTATCTGACCGCCGATCCAGAGCATGGTGGTGGTAACGTCGCCTATCGGCGTCCAGGCACCGCCGGCATTGGCAGCAATAACGATCATCCCGGCAAAAAAGAGACGATCCTCATGATTGTCAAGCAGCTTTTTCATCAGCGAGATCATCACGATGGTGGTTGTCAGGTTATCAAGGATAGCGCTGAGAAAAAAGGTGACAAAGCCGACCAGCCACATC
>CAZUGI010000055.1:0-5537 GCA_964619855.1 uncultured Geobacter sp.
CTCCGCTTCGCGGGTCAAGGTCTCCAGTAAGGCCGCCACCGTCAATCCGCAGAAAAACTCACCGGCCCTGGGTGCCACCATGGCCTACCTGGGGATTGACAATATGCTCGGTCTGCTGCACGGCGCCCAGGGCTGTTCGACCTTTATCCGTCTGCAGCTGTCGCGGCATTACAAGGAGTCGATTGCCCTGAACGCCACCGCCATGAGTGAGGATACGGCCATCTTCGGTGGCTGGGACAATCTGAAAATGGGGATCAAGCGGGTGATCGAGAAGTTTCATCCGCATGTCGTCGGAGTGATGACAACCGGGCTGACCGAGACCATGGGAGATGACGTCAACAGTGCTATCAAGAAGTTTCGGGAGGAATATCCGGAACATGATGGCGTGCCGATTATCTGGGCCTCGACACCTGATTACTGCGGGTCGTTGCAGGAGGGGTACGCCGCGGCTGTCGAGGCGATTGTTGCCAGTCTGGCGGAGGGGGGTGAGACGATCCCCGGTCAGGTCAACCTGCTGCCAGGTGCTCACCTGACCCCGGCTGATGTGGAAGAGCTGAAGGAGCTGGTGGAGTCCTTCGGTCTGACGGTGCTGACCATACCTGACATCGCAAACGCCATGGATGGACACATCGATGATGTTGTTTCCCCGCTCTCGATCGGCGGCATCTCGGTGGATGATATCCGTAAGGCCGGGTGCAGTATTGCGACATTGTATGTGGGCGATTCGCTGGCCAAAGCCGGAGTGAAGCTGAAGGAGAAATTCGGGATCCCGGCTTACGGCTTTACCTCGCTGACCGGACTGGCCGAGACCGACCGCTTCATGGAGGTCCTGTCCGCCATCAGCGGCCGGCCGATTCCGGACAAACACCGTCGCTGGAGAAGCCGCCTGATGGATGCCATGGTGGACAGCCATTACCAGTTCGGTACCAAGAAAGCGGCCATCGCACTGGAGTCGGACAACCTCAAGACGTTGACCGGTTTTCTGGCGGGCATGGGGTGCGAAATACAGGCGGCACTCTCCGCCACCCGTACCCGGGGATTGGACAGCCTGCCCAGTGATAATGTCTTCGTCGGCGACCTGGAGGATCTGGAGACGGCGGCCATCGGCGCTGACCTGATCGTGGCTAACTCCAACGGCCGCCAGACAGCCGGAAAGTTGAAGATCGGAGCTCACCTGCGGGCGGGACTGCCGGTATTCGATCGCTTGGGGGCCCATCAGAAGGTCTGGGTGGGATATCGAGGGACGCTGAATCTGGTGTTCGAGACCGCAAATTTATTTCAAGCTAACGCAAAGGAAGCACAGAAGTTGGCGCATAATTAATTCAACTGCAAGCTACCATGGAGACACGGAGCCACAGAGAAAAACATAATCATATTCAAGGGGTATTTAAACCGAAAACTTCCTGTTTGTATTTCAAATAATTTTTAGACCGGTTTCCCTTTATGTAATTTGTTTTTGAATTTCTCAGTGACTCTGTGTTTCCGTGGTGAAAAGAGGTTATCCATGAAAATCGCATTTACTACATCGACCGGAGAAATCATCGACCAGCATTTCGGCCAGTGCCAGAGCTTTCACATCTGGGAGGTCGGCCCGGATGAGGCCTGTTTCCTGGAGTCCGTCAGTGTGGGTGAGCATGGCAGCGACGAGGAAGACCGTATCGCCGCCCGGGCGAAGATCCTTTCCAACTGCGCTATCGTCTACACCATGCAGATCGGCGGCCCGGCGGCTGCCAAGCTGGTAGCGCAGAAGATTCATCCCATGAAAACAAACACGGAAGTCAGCTTGAAGGAGACCGTGGAGCGATTTCAGGAAGTGTTGCGAGGCAATCCGCCGCCATGGCTTCGAAAAGCAATGAACAAAGGTACTGTGTCATCATTTTTGGAAGATTGACAGGCATCGGCATCACCAGAAGGCTACACAACTACAAAAGGAGGAATACAAAATGTCATTTATCACCGGGTTGACTAAAGACGGACATGAGTGGACACCACAATTCATCAAGGCTATCGAGAAAGATCTTTGCATCGGCTGTGGCCGCTGCTACAAGGCTTGCGCCATGGATGTGCTGGCATACGAAGAGGTTGATACGGAGGAAACGGCTAAGGCCTATATGACGGTTGCCAATGCCGGAAATTGTATCGGCTGCCAGGCGTGCGGCCGAACCTGCCCGAAGAAGTGTTTTTCCTTTGAGCCGGTTGAAGCTCACGCCTATGGTTACACCTCATAGAGCTGGAACGTCCCGCAGCAGTGCTTCTCGTTTGCACCGGAGGTGAATTATGCTGATAGCAGTTGCATCAAAAGATGGTAAAGAGATCAATCAGCATTTTGGGCATGCCGAGCGTTTTCTGATCTATGATGTTGAAGACGGCACCGCCAAACTTGTTGATGAACGACAGGTAGAGCGTTACTGCAGCTTTGATCCCGAACATCCGCTGCGTGGTCATATTCTGAAAGGAATTGCTGAGGCTCTCGATGGCTGCCGTGCGGTTGTGACTGCCCAGATGGGTGAACATCCCAGGGTTGAGCTGGAAAAACTTGGTGTCGAGCCGTATGTGATCAGTGGGCCGATTAAGCTTACTTTGGTGGAACTGGCAAAAATTCTTTGAATCATTACAGCAATTAATCGAACTTCACAACGAGGTGATGACCCGGTATGCACAACGGCTCCTTCAATAACTGTAACCTGCCGCCCTGGGTCATTGCCTCGCGCCATTTCAACGACAATCCACAGCCTCTTGAGATCCAGGGCGTTAAAGAGGGCAATCGCTTCCTGTTCGAAAAGCTTGGCAGGATTGATTCCCAGGAAGAACGAGCGCTGGTATTCAACGACTTCATGTCGGTCAAGTTTCAGCTGCATCACTGGCAGGATCAGACCGATACCGCCAGAAAAAGCATCAAGAACAGCTACCTTCGCTTTTTGAAAGGTTGGATGATGGATTCCAACTCCGTGGAAGGCGCCGTCTTGAAGCGCTGGGTCGAGAGCCGCATGGGGATCACCCCCACGTATCACCGGACCCGCATCAAGGGCATCCACAGCGAAGCGTATTTTGATTTCTCCGTCGAAGTCATGAAAGGGAGCGCCCGCACCAACGCCATCCAGTCCCAGCTGGATATCCTCTACGAATACTGCCAGTTCGAACTGATCCGCAAATATCCATATGCCCCGATCATCACGCTCTACCGCGGAACCTATGACGCCAGTGAGCATGATCTGATAGATCAGGTCGGCAAACGCGAGCAGATCGTCCGGTTGAACAATCTGGTGTCGTTTACCTCTGACGAGGAGCGTGCCTGGGAATTCGGCTCAACGGTCTGGGCTGTTCAGGTGCCGCTCTGCAAGATATTCTTCTACAACGACCTGCTGCCTGGCAGTATCACGAAGGGTGAGGGGGAGTATCTGGTTATCGGTGGGGAATACAGGGTGCGGCAGGTGATGTGTACTGTTGGCTAAGATGAGTGTAGTACTTTAGTCCCGCTCCACAGGCAGCGTAACCGTAAATGTCGTGCCGCCGCCCGGTCTGCTGGAGACTCTGATATCCCCGCCCATATTTACGACCAGATTCTTTGTAACGAACAACCCCAGGCCGGTCCCTTCCCCCGCTTTCTTGGTAGTGAAATAGCGATCAAAGATCAGGTCAATTGAACCGTCCGGAATCCCGGGGCCATTGTCGGATATGATGAAGCAGACGTTGTTGTTTCCGGCGGTAGCGGTTTCAACCAGCAGTCTGCCGCCGCCGTTTTCCATGGCTTGCAGCGCGTTCATTATAATGTTTAGCAGAATCTGTTTGAGCTGGTTGACATCAAGAAGGATAACCGGCAGCGAATAGTCAAGCTGACGAAGAACCGCGACTCCCCGTCGTGCGGCCTCAAAGTTCAGGAAATCCAGAATAAACTCAGCGGTGAGATTGATATCAACTTCACCGACGGTTTCATCGTGACTGCTAAAATTCAGCAGACCTTTGGTGAGCTGAGACAGGCGCTGTGCTTCTGAATTTATACGGTCGATCATTTCCAGGACTGCATCAGGGAGGTCCTCTTCACGCATGATCATCTGTGCGGCCGAGATTATTACCGAGAGGGGAGCATTCAGTTCGTGTACGATACCGGCAGAGATTTTGCCCAGTTCGGCCATTTTTTCGTTATAGGCCAACTGCTTCAGCAGATCAGTGCTTATAGCTTCGTTGCTATGTCCGGCTGCTGAATCTTTCATAGGTGCTCCAAACAGGTAGGAAGCCGCCCGCAATCGGGCGGCTTCCTGTGGTACCGGGAAGATGTATTATCAGATTACTGACATCAGTTGTAACCGGACTCGGAATGCTGAGTCTGGTCAAGACCCATGATCTCATCTTCTTTTTCTACACGTAAACCGATAGTCTTTTCTAGAATAAAGGCAATAATCACGGTTACTATGAAGGCGTAGGCACCCGCTGCAACAACGGCGATTAGCTGAGTCATAAGCTGCTTGAAGTTGCCTGACAGAAGTCCGGTTGCCCCCACTGTAGCAAATACACCGGTCATGATGGCACCGAAAGTTCCGCCTATCCCGTGTACGCCGAAAGCATCCAGTGAATCGTCATACTTAAGTTTGGCTTTTAAGAGGATACCGCCGTAGCAGACCAGGCCGGCGGCAATACCCATCAGCAGGGCAGCGCCAGGCTGTACAAAACCTGCGGCCGGGGTGATGACAACCAGGCCGGCTACCACACCTGAACCGAATCCGAGAGCGCTGGGCTTACCGGAATGGATCCATTCGGCAAACATCCAGGAAAGACCGGCGGCGGCCGGGGCTATGGTTGTTGTGGCAAAGGCCAGGCCGGCCAGCCCGCCGGCAGCATCAGATGTATTGACTCCGACGATTGCTGAGCCGGCATTGAAGCCGAACCAGCCGAACCAGAGCAGGCCGACACCCAGCAGGGTCAATGGCAGACTGTGGGGAGCCATACGCTCGGTCGGATAGCCATGCCGCTTGCCGAGAAACATCAGGAAAGCCAGGGCCGAGACACCTGAAGAGAGATGAACAACGGTACCGCCGGCGAAGTCCAGAGCGCCTTTTTTGAAGAGCCATCCATCGGTCATCCAGACCCAGTGTGCCAGCGGATCATAGACCAGAGTGGTCCAGAGCAGTACGAAAATACAGTAAGCCGAAAACTTGACCCGCTCCGCCAGGGCGCCTGAGATAAGTGCGACCGTGATAATGGCGAACATGGCCTGGTACATGGCGAATACAAGCTCAGGAATTGCACCCGGTTCTTTGGTATAGTTCTGGAACAGTGCCCATTCTACGGTGCCGCTGGCGGCGTCTTTCATTATGATCAGGCCGTTCAGCATGAACTTGCTGAGGTCGCCGATCAGCCCCATCTTGGCCATGTCAGGCCCGAAGGAGAGCGAGTAGCCGATCACGGCCCACTGCACGCCGACAATACCCATGGCGACGAAAGAGTGCATCATGGTTGATAGTACGTTCTTCTGACGGACCATGCCGCCGTAGAACAGTGCCAGGCCAGGGATCATCAAAAGGACCAGAGCCGATGATACC
>CAZUGI010000055.1:5547-18325 GCA_964619855.1 uncultured Geobacter sp.
TTGCTGCATCAGCCGGAGCGGCCGGCGCCGGTGCTGCAACGGCGGCAGCCGGTGCAGCCGGGGCTGTTGCCGAAGTGGTTGCCGGAGCGGCTTCTTTCTTTTCTTCCGCCATGGCGGCAATTGGAATCAGACCGGCCAGAATAATAAGCATTATTGATGCAAGATAAAGTTTGAGTTTCATGGTATTCCTCCCGTTAATATGCGCTTTTCAGATTGCGTCGGAGCCTTTTTCGCCGGTTCTGATCCTGACGGCCTCTTCCAGTGAGATGATGAATATCTTGCCGTCGCCGATTCTGCCGGTTTTGGCAGTGTTTTGAATTGTTTCGACAACTTTGTTAACCAGATCGTCGCTGACGGCGATCTCCATTTTTATTTTTGGTATGAAATCCACGACATATTCGGCACCGCGGTAAAGCTCAGTGTGCCCTTTCTGACGTCCGAATCCCTTGACTTCGCTGACTGTGATGCCTTCTATGCCGATCTCGTTTAGCGCATCCTTAACTTCGTCAAGCTTGAAAGGTTTGATTATTGCTTCGATGAGTTTCATTGCGTTTACCTCCCTGTGTTCATGTATGGATAAACTCCCTAAAAAGACGGGGGCGGGTGGCGCCCACCCCCGGATTGAAGGAGGGACAGCCTAGAAGTTGATGAAGAGCTGGGTAGTAAAGGCCGGCTTGCCGCCCGGAATAGCTTCTCCGCCGCTTGGTTTGTAAAATGGATTGAATATCTGCATACCAGCCAGTACGGTAATCTGCTTGGAGAAGGCCCAGGAAGCTCCGAAGCCGAGCTGACCATTGCTGTTGTTGCCGCTCATATAATCAACCGCTGCCCAGAGTTTGTCAGAGACTTCTGTTATGCTGCGATCCCAAGAGACCAGTATGCCACTGTTCATATTGGTGTCGATTTTATTGGTTCCGTTCGCAAGCGCACGTTCGGCACCGAAGTATCCGCCAGCAGATAGTCTGCCTACAACAGGAAGGGTTTTGGCTGCAAGGCCATATACAAGATTCTGACGAGTCGAGTTTCCAAGACCGGGCGCTGCCAGTTCCTGTTTGTCGAAAGTTCCAAGATTGTAAGCACCAACTGCAATGGCCGGCATTCCCTTGAATCCAAGATCCTCAGAAGATGCCACTTTGGCATTGAAGCTGAAAGGGTGCGCATCTGAATAATTAAATCCTGTTTTGCCGCCGGTAGTCAGATAATCAAGACCGATTTCCATTTTGACAGCTTCAAAAGGGAGGACACCGGCAACAACACCGACATCAAGATAATTGGGGCCGGCATCCGCTGCACTCGAGAAACGGGCGATATTTATGACGTTAACAGTAACTTCCTTGAATCCTTTGGCGTCTGTCGATGGGATCCAGATCTGTCCGGTTGGAAGTGCCATTGCCGAACCACATGCCAGTGCTACGATTGCTGATGCCGTTGCCATAATTCTTGTGAGTTTCATCTTTCTTCTCCTTTTCATCGTTGATATTGAACGGTGATTGGATGAAAGCTTCGTTGATCTCATCACTGCACGTTCTGATTAGTTGCTGTTGTCGGCCACAACATATGTAACTTTCGGTAAAGAACGTATATGCCCATCCAAAGCATAGAGCGTGCCATAAGTTAAATAATGATATTTTACAGCTAGTTATGCACAGTAATCGGTACATATGAGCATCTCAGAAAGATGTTAAGGAGGCCAGTCTGCTTAGTTTTTATGCATATATGCCGGAATTTGAGTCGCAGTTATTTGTCAGGCACTTCAAAGCGAATGCCTGTTTTGCGCTGCCGGAAAATTAAGCATATTTTGAATCCCATTTGACGTAGAATGAAGATCTAGGGTACGCTGGCGCATTCACACCAGTTTCAACGAAAGGGGAACATTATGGTAGCTGTGGCAAAACTAAGTGAGATTCCGAGTTTTGGAAAAAAGGTCGTAGCCGTTTCCGGCCGTGAAATCCTGCTGGTCAATGTCAAGGGCAAGATATTTGCCATGGAAAACGAATGTCCTCATCAGGGCAGCCCTCTGAATGCTGCAATTGTCAAAGAGGACTCCATCTCATGCCCGCGCCATGGCTATCGCTTCAGTCTGGTCGATGGCAGCTGCAAAGAGCATCCCGAATCCATTCTTTCCACATTTCCTGTCAAGCTGGACGGTGATTCCATTCTGGTAGATCTGGGCTGACTTTGGACCATCTGCTGATTGCAATTATAATTGCCTGCTCTGTTCTGCTTTCCCTGGGAACAGCGGGCCATGCCCTGCTTTTCAAGCGGGATTCACGCTCAGCACTGGTCTGGACCAGTCTGAACCTGACTTTGCCGCTGCTGGGACCTTTTCTCTACTGGTGCCTGGGCATCAACCGCATATCCCGCCTGGCCCGCAGCTGGCATGAAAGCGGTCGCCGTATCAGCGGCATTTCGATCTATCCGCTGGAGGAAACGGATGGTCCGGGTGTCGAGCTGCCGCTGGCTGCCGCTCATCTTCGAGATCTGCGCGTGCTTGGCGACCGGGTCGTCACGACTCCGCTCCGTTCCGGCAATCGGATCATCCTGCTGGAAAACGGTGATAAGGCCTATCCGGCCATGCTGCTCGCAATTCGGTCTGCAAAAGAAAGCGTCAATCTCTGCAGCTATATTTTTGATGCTGAAGGGGTTGGAGAAGAGTTCGTCGCGAATCTGCTGGATGCTGCCGAACGTGGAGTTCAGGTGCGGATAATCATTGATGCCCTGGGTGAGAGGTACAGCCATATATCTCCGTCCAGAGCGTTCAAGGACTCGAAGGTTAGACTGGAATATTTTCTTCCGCTTCGAAATGGAGCGTATATCAATCTACGAAGCCACCGCAAGCTCCTGATCGTAGACGGACATGATGCGTTTACCGGCGGAATGAACATTCGCGGGCGGCATCTCCTGTCGGCTACCGCCCCAGATCAGGCGTTGCTGGACATTCATTTTTCCGTCCAGGGGCCGGTGGTGGCCGACCTGCAGCGCTCATTTCTGGAAGACTGGTTCTTTGTAACCAAAGAGCGTCTGGACAATCCGCTCTTTTTTCCGGTTATAGAGTCTCAGGGTGAAGCAGTTGCGCGCTGCATAAGCGACGGCCCTGACAAGGAGTTTCGCAAGCTGGAACAGATTATTATCGGGGCCCTTTCCTGCGCAGGGCAGTCCGTATTCATAATGACCCCCTATTTTATCCCAGATCGGGCAATGATTTCCGCCCTGATAACTTCTGCGCTGCGTGGCGTTGATGTCAGAATTGTGCTGCCCGGACTCAACAATCTGCCTTTTGTTCAGTGGGCCAGTCAGGCATTGTTGTGGGAACTTCTTGCCAACGGGGTCAAGGTGTATTACCAGCCTCCACCGTTTGTGCATACCAAGCTGATGCTGGTTGACGATGTATGGACTTTAATCGGTTCTGCCAATCTGGATACCCGCAGTCTGAGGTTGAACTTTGAACTGAACCTCAGCATTTATGACTCCGGATTTGCCGACGCTGTCCGGAGTCATTTCGAGCAGGCCTTCCTGAACGTCCATGAAATAACGGCCGTTGAACTAGAAAGGCGGTCACTGCCGATTAAGCTTAGAGACAGTTTCTGCCACCTGTTTTCACCCTACCTGTAAGTCGAATACCATAATAAGACTAAAAGAGTATTTTTATCCTCTTGACAATATTGTTATCCGGTGGTAGAAGTACAAAATACAATATATTTTTCTTCCAAAGGAGAACCAGCCATGTGCTTAACAACTCTCGTAACACAGCAAGCCCCTGATTTCACCGCCGAGGCGGTCATGCCGGACAATAGTTTCGGCAGCATAACTCTTTCAAGTTTCAAAGGTAAATATGTCCTGCTTTTCTTCTACCCGTTGGACTTCACTTTTGTATGTCCTTCTGAAATTCTGGCGTTCAATAAGAAAGTCGCTGACTTTAAATCCAGAAACACCGAAGTTATAGGAGTTTCGGTTGATTCTAAGTTCACTCATCTGGCCTGGAAAAACACTCCTATCGAAAACGGCGGTATCGGACAGATTCAATATCCTCTGGTTCAGGATCTGAATAAGGAGATTGCAAAATCCTACGGCATACTTTTCGGTGGTTCGGTTGCCTTGCGCGGACTGTTCCTGATTGATCCAACCGGTAAAGTACGCCACTGCGTGATCAATGACCTGCCGCTCGGCAGAAGTGTTGACGAAGCTCTTCGCATGGTGGATGCCGTTCAGTTTTCGGATACACACGGAGAAGTCTGCCCGGCCAACTGGAAACAGGGTGAGGATGCCATGAAGCCGACTGCTGCTGGTGTTGCCAGCTATCTGGCGAAACACGCCAAGTAAACATCCAGTATAGCGATTCAATCAGGGCGCGGCCGGCAGGTCGCGCCTTTTTTGTTGCCACTCCTCACTTTACTGTCGTAGAGTGCCGCCATGCCGACCAGCGTAATGGAAAATACACCGCTGCTTTTCGGGCGTGATGAGCGTACCGGTATAGTTGCAGTTGAACCTGCCGGCCGCTTCGTCAGGATTTTTTTCAGGGCGTCCGGCCGGGTTCATTTTCACGATGAACAATTCCAGCCATTTATTCTGGTCAGTGATCCCGTTCTGGTTGCCGGATGCAGCGTGCCCTGCGCTGTACGGCAGCTGGAAGGGAGCGATCTGTTCAGGTATCAGCTGCAGTTTGAATCCTGGGGTGATTGTCTGGCCGCCCGTGATTTTCTGACGGGCAAAGCCGGTAAGCACTCAGCCTCTCCCGGCAACACTTTCCTGTTTATTCCCGACCTGTCGCACCAGTACCTGCTGTCCAGCGGGACGACATTGTTCAAAGGGCTCGAATTTTCAGAACTGCGCTGTCTGGCCTTGGACATAGAAACCGATTGCGCCGCAGGCTACAGCTTTTCTAATCCTGACAGGCCGGAAGATCGCATTCTGTCGATTGCCCTCAAGGATTCCCATGGCGAAGAAACGGTTTTGCGCGGTGATCAATTATCCGAGCCTGAGCTGCTGAAGGCTTTGAATTGGGCAATCCATAACCATGACCCAGACATAATTACGGGTCACAATATCTTCCGTTTTGATCTAGACTACATCGGCAAGCGGGCCAAGATGCACGGCATCCGTCTTGACTGGGGGCGCAACGGTTCCGTGGCGCACATAACGCCTCATTCCCGCTGGAATCTGGCTGAAAGAACCATTGAATATCCACGCTGGGACATCAATGGCCGGCATATTATTGATACCTATTTTCTGGTGCAGCTCTACGATGTTTCCAATCGTAATCTGGAGAGCTACGGCCTTAAGGCTGTCGCGCGCCATTTCAACGTGGCGGCCGAGGATCGAACCTATCTGGAGGGTGCGGATATTTCGACGGCATTCCGGGAAGATCCCGAAAGCTTGTACCGCTATAATCTGGATGATGTTCGGGAAACGCTCTCGCTTTTTCGACTGTTAGGCTATCCCTGGTTTCTGCAGACCCGCATTTTTCCGTATTCATTCCAGAATTGCGTAATCCGCGGTAACGCCACCCGCATCAACTCGCTCTTTCTGCGCGAATACCTATACCGCGGCCACGCTATTCCCGCTCGAACCCCCGAGACTACAAATTTTGAGGGCGGCTACACCGAGTTGTCCCGGGAAGGTGTTATAAGTCCCATCGTTCATTGTGATGTGGCCTCGCTCTACCCTTCACTGATGCTGACCTATCATCTTGCTCCTGCCAATGACAGCCTGGAGCTTTTTTTGCCAATGCTAACGGATCTGCGCCGCTTCAGGTTGACGGCCAAACAGTTGGCCCGGGATGCCGCAAACGAGTCTGAAAGACACCATTACGATGCGCTCCAGCAGGTTTTTAAGGTGTTGATCAACTCATTCTATGGCTATCTTGGTGCTGCCATGCATAATTTCTCAGATCCGGCGGCGGCTGCAGAAGTTACCAGGCTGGGGCGGGTTACAATCAAAAACATGATTGATCTGCTTAAAACCGAAGGAGCTGTTCCAGTAGAGATTGACACGGACGGCATTTATTTCAAACCTCCTCCTGACTGTACAACGGAGCAGGATGAACTGGCACTTATAAGGCGGGTATCCGGGGCCTTGCCCGAGGGAATAGATGTCGAGCTGGATGGGCGCTATCGCTCAATGTTTTCCTACAAAACGAAAAACTATGCACTGCAGGGTTATGACGGCCGGATTCTGATCAAAGGGAGTGGGCTTCGTTCACGTGGAATGGAAAAGTATCTGCGCGAATTCATGCGGGAGCTCATAGAATGCCTGTTGACCGGAAGGGTCAATGCGATTGAAAAGCTTTATGAAGCATACATTGTAAAACTTCGATCCCGTGGAGTTGATGTGGCCTGGATAGCACGCACTGAAACATTGAATGAATCACCTGACAGCTATAGGGAGAAGCTGCGGTTGGGCAAGCGTAACCACTCGGCCGCTTTTGAAATTGCTCTTGCTGAAGGGAAAATCTATCGTGCCGGTGATCAGGTCACCTATTACATCAGCGGTTCCGGAAAAGACGCGGTGGCTTATGAACAATGCCGGTCTGTCAGCGCCTTCGATCCGGCACACCCTGACATCAATACCCGTTATTATATTGAGAAGCTGCGGCATTTGAAGAACAGGTTTCTACAATTTTTACCAAAGGAAGCGACTCTTTTCGACCTGTGATGCTTGCAAGCTGAGTTTCTTTGTGGTAAGAGACTGAAAATGGAGAGAAACTGTTTGAACAACCCGCTTGAAAAGGAGATATCATGAAAAAGATTCTTTTGTTTGCTGCCTTGCTGCTGGCCTGCGTTGTGACGGTTCCATCCATGGCTCGTGCCGAGCAGCAGCCCGAGATGATCGGGGAAAAGATGGCGGTCAAGTTTGTTCGCGGGATAACCAATACGGTAACGAGCATTGCAGAATTACCAAAACAGACCATTCTGACAGGCAGGGACATGGGGCCGGTCGGATATGTTGTCGGCCCGATCAAAGGCGTTGGCATGACACTATACAGGGGTTTTATCGGTGTTGTTGAAACGGTTTTCTTTATGGTTCCACAACCGGGATATTATGACCCTACAATAGATCCGGCCTATGTCTGGCAGGGTTGGGAACCAAAGCGAGATACCTCGCGGGCAATTGCAGATGAAAAACAGTAATACCAAATCCAGATCAAAACCCCATCTTTGTTGTCCTGGATAAATAAGAAAAGGCGAGCCATTATCAGGCTCGCCTTTTTTGATTATTCAATTTATCAGGGTGACTATGACAGCCTTTGTCTCAGGTAGGCTTCAAATTCGGCACTGAATTCCTTCCTCTTGAGCGCCATGTCGACAGTGGCCTTCAGAAAACCTAGCTTGTCGCCGCAGTCATGGCGTAATCCCTCAAACAGACAGCCGTAAACCTCCTCCTCTTTTGACAGCGTCAGGATGGCGTCAGTCAACTGGATTTCTCCACCTTTTCCAGGCTCCTGATCCTGCAGTATTTCAAAGATTCGAGGAGTCAGGACATAGCGGCCGATAATTGCCATGTCTGACGGTGCTTCAGCGCGGGATGGTTTTTCAACCATATTGGTCACCCGGAAGGTTTTATCGCCGATTTTGTCTGCCGCCACGCAGCCGTAAGAGGAGATGTTTTCCATCGACACTCTCTCAAGTGCCAGTACGGAACCTTTGCGCTCGTTAAAAACATCCAGAAGCTGGCCCAGGCAGGGGCGTTCACTGTCAACTATATCGTCCCCCAACAAAACGGCAAATGGCTCATTGCCGACAAAATCCCGGGCGCACAGGATGGCGTGGCCGAGCCCCATTGCCTGGCGCTGGCGTACATAGAAAATATTTACCATCTCGGCGATCTCGCGTACCCGGGAGAGCTCCCGGTCCTTGCCCTTGTCGTAGAGGTGTGCTTCCAGCTCAACCGAAATATCGAAATGGTCTTCAATGTTGTGTTTGCCGCGACCGGTCACAAACAGAATCTGCTCGATTCCGGAAGCGAGCGCCTCTTCAACGACATACTGCACGAGCGGTTTGTCAATCAGCGGCAGCATCTCTTTGGGGGATGACTTGGTGGCGGGCAGAAAGCGGGTACCCAGGCCGGCCACCGGAAAAACAGCCTTTTTGACCTTCATGGAGTATCCTTCCGATAACTTGGTATTATTGATCTGAGACGCTATTCGGCAGCACAGGCGCAGCCGCCGCATCCGGCTGGCTTGGGCGCCTCGGTTTTGGGGCAATATCCACTGTTAAACCAGCCGTCACCTTTCAGGCTGAAAGCGGTGTTTGAGATCATTTTTTCTACAGATGCTCCGCATTGGGGGCATTTACTGGCAGGTGGATCGGAAAATTTCTGGCGCAGTTCAAACTGGTGATCACAGGTTGTGCAACGGTATTCGTACATCGGCATGACTTTTTGACTCCTTCTGGTTTCTAATGAAATCTACTTTCAGAATATAATGATTCCCGAGCGGAATTGTCAATGGTGATGACGGTCTTTCTTTTAAACAGCACAGACCGCCATTTTTTGATTTATATGGAATTGGTGAGATTTTGATGTGCGAAATTCTGAAAATTGGAGACGGCAGTATCTGTTTTTTTATTCTATGTTTTAGCTAATCCATAGTATAAGCGTAAGTGCTAATGTGTAGCTGTTCAGAGGGTTCAGGAGAACCTCTGGTATATACTCTATAGGTGTATTGATCTTGAAAAAATTCATCCTCTACATATTCCTTGCATTCTCAATCTACCTGACCTGCATCGGAATTTCTCTGGCGTTGATGCCTCCGGTATCGGATCTGGCTGACAAGAAGTACAGTACATCCATACAGGTCAAGGACTGGCAGGGCAAGTATCACCCCTTTGTGGTCGGGCCGAAAAACCGTTACTGGACATCCTCAGGCCGCATCCCGGTTGAGATGAAATGGGCCGTTATTCTGGCTGAGGACGCCAATTTTTACAAACATGAAGGTTTTGACGTCAAAGCCATCAAGAACGCCATCAAGTATGATCTGGAGAAAAAGAGCCTCAAACGCGGCGCCTCGACCATCACCCAGCAGACCGCCAAAAACCTCTTTCTGTCGCGTGAGAAGACCATCACCCGCAAGCTGAAGGAAATCTATCTGGCCTATCGCATGGAACAGGAGTTGACCAAAGGCCGCATCATTGAGCTGTATCTGAATGTGGTTGAGTTGGGGCCTTTGGTTTACGGTATCGGTCATGGTGCCCAGTATTATTTTAACAAGCCGGTTTCGGCATTGACCCCGCGTGAATGCGCCTTCCTGGCCGCCATGCTGCCCGGCCCGAGGGTGGCCTACAATCCCTACAAGAATCTGAACAAGGTTTTGAAGCGTTCTGACATGATCCTGAAACTGCTGCGGCAGAATGGTGTCCTGGTTGAAGCTGAGTATCAGGCTGCTCTGGTGCAATCTCCAAACGTTGGGCGCTTGCAGCTGAAAGTGGACGAAAATATAAATACGCCGCCGGTTTTTGCTGCACCATCATCGGCCAGGAAAGAAATGCCCGAGCAGCTGATTGAAAAGGAACAGGAAAAGAAGGAAGAAATAGAGAAGGGAATTTCTCATCAATCTTCCGGGGGCGTTTCAATAAATCCAACCGAAAGTCAGGCTGATAAGAAATGACCGAAAAAACTGACCTTAAAAATCTGCCTCTGCCTGCTCTGGAGCTGTTTCTGAAGGGAAAGGGCAAAGAGCGTTTTCGTGCCACACAGATCTTCAAATGGATGTATCAGCATGATGTCCGCAGTTTTGAGGAAATGACCAATATCTCCAAGGATCTTCGTTCCGAGTTGACCGAAACGGCCTGTATCAGTCAGTTGCAAGCAGAGGCGACAGAGGAAGGGAGCGACGGGACCCGCAAATACCTTTTCAATCTTGCTGATGGCTGTGCGGTGGAGTCGGTCATGATTCCAGATGAGGGGCGCGCCACGCTCTGCATATCATCGCAGGTCGGCTGCGCCATGGCCTGCGAATTCTGCCTGACCGGAACATTCAGTCTGGCCCGCAACCTGACTACCGCCGAGATCATCAACCAAATCATGGCCGTGCGCCGCGATGTCGAGATAAGGAATATTGTCTTTATGGGTATGGGTGAGCCGCTCCACAATCTGGATAATGTGATTCCGGCCATACAGATCATGCTGGACGGCAACGGCTTACAGCTTTCCAACCGGCGTGTAACGGTGTCAACCTGCGGCCTCGTTCCGGAAATGGCCCGTTTGGGGATGGAGATCCCGAATATCAATCTGGCGGTATCCCTGAATGCAACAACTGATGAACTGCGCAACCGGATCATGCCGGTCAACCGCAGCTACCCGTTAAAGGCTTTGATGAAGGCCTGCAGGGAATTCCCACTGCCGGGACGCCGCAAAGTTACATTTGAATATGTCATGCTCGGAGGAGTTAATGATTCGCTTGAGGATGCCAAGCGGCTTCTGCGTTTGACCAGCGATGTCCCCAATAAAGTCAATCTGATCCCCTTCAACGAGCACGAGGGGTGCGGATTTAAAGCGCCTACCCGTGCGGCCATAGATGCATTTCATAAATATTTAATCGACCGGAACGTGACGGTAATTACCCGGGATAGCCGGGGTGGTGATATCTCGGCAGCCTGCGGACAGCTGAAGGGGAAGCTGGAGAAGCAGAAAATTTATTGAAACACGGAGCAACTGAGCAACTGAGAAAACCAACAAAAAACAGAATCAATGCCGGTTTGCTCAGATCACAAAAAACCTCCTAAGCTATTAAGCTCAGGAGGTTTTTAAAGTTATATTACGAGTTTTGGTTTTCGGCTTTCTCCGTTGCTCTGTGTTATTCAAAGCGGTTTTATGCCTGAGGCCGTCTGGAGCGATATTCGATAACCGGCTCCTGGCGCTGCGCGCGTCGTGGCGCTGCTCCGGCCGGTTTGGCAGACTTGCTCCACGGTTTGCCACTACTTTCCTTGCTGCTTCCCGGCTTGCCAAAACGACTGCCGAGCGGTATGCCACCTTTTTTGGGGGCGCCACTGCGGGCAGCCGGTTTACGCAGGGTGGTGGATGGCTCCAGTCCGGCGATTTGCTGCTCGGGCAGTCTTTTACCGATGAAGCGTTCGATCCGTTCCAGATAATTACGGTCTGCTGAGGATGCAAAGGAGATGGCGATGCCGGTTGCTCCGGCACGGCCGGTACGGCCGATACGGTGGACATAATCTTCGGCGAAGCGCGGCAGATCAAAGTTTATGACGTGGCTGATGCCGTTTACGTCCAGGCCGCGGGCGGCGACGTCGGTGGCCACCAGCAGGCGGATGCCGCCCCGGCGCATACGCTCGATGGTCTTGTTGCGGGCCATCTGGGTCATATCACCATGCAGCGCCGCCGCCGGGAAACCGTTCCGGGAAAGTTCCCGGGACAACTCATCGGCATCGCGTTTGGTGGCGGAGAAAATAATGGCACGGGTCAGTTCGGCCGAGCCGGCCAGGTGATTGAGCAGTTCCTTCTTGTGGTTCAGGTTATCGGCAACATGCAGGCGCTGCTCGATCAGGGCGTGGGACGAGGTGCTGACTGCCAGCTGAACCCTTTTCGGTTCGCGCAGCATACTCTCTGCCAGTCTGGCAATTTCTCCGCCCATGGTAGCGGTGAACATGACCGTCTGGCGCTCGGAAGGTGTGCGGGAAACGATTTTATTGATGTCTTCACTGAATCCCATATCAAGCATACGGTCGGCTTCATCCAGAACCAGCAGTTCAAGGCGGTCAAGGCGGATGCTGCCACGCTCAATGTGATCCACCAGACGACCGGGGGTGGCTACGATTATGTCAACCGGTGCCGAAAGCAGTCGTAGTTGCTCGCGATAGGGCATGCCGCCCAGCAGGGTGCCGCAGCGGGGGCGGATGCCGCGGCCGTAGCCACGGGCGGCCTCCATAACCTGAGCTGCCAATTCGCGGGTCGGTGTCAGCACAAGGATACGCGGCCCCTTGCCTGGAATGGCGGATTTAACCAGCAGGCGCTCAAGCGCCGGCAGTACAAAGCAGGCGGTTTTGCCGGTGCCGGTCTGGGCGGTGGCGATCAGGTCGTGACCGGCCATAACCAGCGGGATGGATTGTTCCTGGATGGGAGTGGGGATTGTGTAACCACAGGCGGTAACCGCCGAGAGGATGGCCGGGTTAAGGCCCAGTTCTGCAAATGTCATGATGATTCCTTTTCTGGGAGCGGTGTAAAGGGACAAGCACACACGAACGTGGGAATCAAGCTGATGATTCCTGAAAGGATCGCAGTAACGTGCGGGCAGACAATAAATCTTCGCCTGCCAGACGGTCTGCTTGTTTCAATGGAAGATTGAAGATGCAGGGGGGCAGATTGCGATGATCAAAAGAGAAACAGCGGACACCATACCGAAGTTTCATGTACTACAACAATCCGTAACAATATAGAAGCCGGCCGGTTAATGCAAGCTATTTTATTTTTTGCTCGTTTATTTGTTGTTTTTGTTGTGGTCTTTGCTTGACAAATCAGGCACCTGTCTATAAATTAAACAATTCACAATTGCATACACATTACCCGCTTGCAGTCATCAATAGAAACGAGAGGAGCTACATCGTCATGGCAGAAAAATTCATCTTCACATCCGAATCAGTATCCGAGGGACATCCAGATAAGGTCGCAGATCAGGTGTCTGACGCCATCCTTGACGCTATCCTTGCCCAGGATCCCGGCGCCCGCGTGGCCTGCGAGACCCTTGTGACCACCGGCATGGCTGTCATTGCCGGCGAAATAACCACCAACGCCGTCATTGCGAGGGGGGACGAAGTCACGACGAAGCAAT
>CAZUGI010000056.1:0-18177 GCA_964619855.1 uncultured Geobacter sp.
TCTTTTTCCTGGATGCCTGGCTGCTGTTTTACTGAGACGGTAAAATCATAGTCCAACACTTCACCCCAGCAGAAAATCGAGGTCTGTCACTTCCATAATCCGCTTTCGGTTAATTTCCTTGGTCTTAAGATCATAGAAATCGATCGGATTATAACCGTCTGTAAGAGTTATGGCCGGGGTGTTCGGAGGGAACTCGAATTTCTTGTGCATCAGGCCGCGAATGTTTCCGACCATATAAGGCACCGCATACCCGGCCAGCTGGGCCGGATCAACTGTAACCGGAGGCCGGTCATAAGCGAAAAGTTCCAGATTTCCGATCGCCTCCGGACCTGAAACGTCAAAATCCGGATATATATCAACCGTGCTGAAAACCTCTTTCAGCGTCCGGATTATCGAAGCAGTCATGTAGGTATCCTCCCGCAGATTACCCCAGACATTTATTCCAAGCACTCCTCCCGGAGCCATGCGCTGCTTGAGAGTCATCAATGCCTCCCTGCTGAGCACGTGAAATGGTGTGTTGTCACCGTTAAATACATCCAGAATAACGTAATCGTAGCGCTTTTCTGTTCGATTCAGGTAATAGCGGGCGTCTTCGACGATTGATTCACCGCTGACCTTGAATCCGAAAAAACGGCGGGCAACATCGAAAACGAGCGGATCGATATCTACAACATCGGTGCGCACTCCCTGTTGTTCATACCACATCGGAATCACACCGGCTCCGAGTCCGATAACGAGACAATCTTTGCCGGAAGGGTTAATTGCACGGGGAATAAACTGTAGAAAATAGGGATACTCATATATCGAAGCCCCGGAAGACGTATCGATTCCGCCCTGGATAGTCGCGTCTACCACCAGTTCGCGAGTGCGTTTGCTGCCATAGGAATATTCCAGGACCTGCATGTTGCCATAAAATGAATCTTTGAAGAATATGCGGGATACATTTGTTCCATTTGGCATGACTTTGGTTTTTAATGCCCCTCCTTCCGGAATAAAAAAAGGTATCAGCAATAACGGCAGCATCAGCCAGGATCGTCTGTAAATGCAAAAATAGATCGCGGCCAAGGCCAGCAGGCCGCCGCCTGCGACAATAAAAATCCTGTCCACATTGAAGTAGGCGATCAGGATGAATCCCGTGCAGACGGTTCCGATAAAACTTCCTACTGTTGATACGGCCGAAAAGAGACCGACCGTCCGTCCGATACTTTCCATCTCACGCACCGCAACCCGGATTATCAGAGGTGAAACCATTCCCAGCAGCAATAGAGCCGGTCCGAACAGCAGGCCTGCGGAAACCAGCGATCCCAGCCTCAGCCCCAGCGACAGGACAAGCTTGATTACAGGCGCTTTCATAAGCGGAACCATCAGAACCAGAAGACCGGCCAGAGCGATAAGCACGTACAGCCAATCTGATATTCTACGGTTTCGCTCAGAAAGAATTCCGCCCGACCAGTATCCGGCTGCCAGGGCCACCAGAGTCACCGTTATGAGAGATGTCCAGACGTACAGGCTGGCGCCGAAGAAGGGGCCGATTACACGTGATCCGAGCACTTCTACAACCATGACAGATGCACCGCATATCAGCGCAGTTGCGGAAAGATAGGGCAACAATCGCGGCCCGTTAACGTTTTGCACTGGTTCCTGTTTACGCTTGCTCTTCATAAATTCCTCTTGGGTAATATATATGCGTTGGCGATCAGGTCAGGATTTCCCCTATCAGCTCAAGCAGCGGCTGCGGATAAAGACCGATTATGACCGTTGCCGCCGTCGGCACGGTCAGGGCGACTTTTTCAGATAGGGTAAGAGGGCTTAGAATCGCCTGATCGGTCGGTTCTTTCATGTATAGCGTCACCACCACCCGCAGGTAGAAAAAAACCGCCACCAGCGCAGATATGACACCGATGATTGACAGAGTTAACTCTCCGGATCTCAGGGCCGCCGAAAAGACACCGAACTTGCCCATGAATCCGGCTGCAGGAGGGATGCCGGCCAGTGAAAACAGTGACACCGCCAGTGCGGATCCAGCCAGTGGTGACCGGTACCCCATGCCCCGCAGGGACGTTATGGATTCGCGCTCACTATCATCAGAGAGGACTGCAATCGCGCCAAAGGCAGCCAGACCGGCTGCAGCATACGCAACCAGGTAAAACAGTGCCGCCCGCGCACCGCCTGCGGGTGCGGCAACCAGCGCCAGGGCAGCATAGCCCATCTGACCGACCGAAGACCAAGCCAGCATCCGTTTTATATTCTCCTGCAACAGAGCAGCCAGATTACCGAACAGCATGGAGAGAAGTGCAAGTATCCAGAAGATATCATGAGTTCCACGCCAGCTGGCGAACAGTGGCAGCAGAACAAGCAAGGCCGCCAGCGAGGCGCCTTTGGAGGCGGTGGAGAGCAGCGCGGTAACCGGTGCCGGTGCTCCCTGGTAGACATCCGCAGTCCAGAGATGAGCCGGAACCAGCGACAGCTTGAAGGCCATCCCCAGCAAAATCAGACCGACCCCGGCCATATAGAGCGGTTCAGGGGTGCCTGTGTCGAGCGCCAAATCGGCCAGCACAATCGTCCCGCGGGAGGCGTAGATCAGAGCCATTCCCATACCCAGAATTGCCGCTGATAGCGTCCCGTTCAGCAGGTACTTCAAACCGGCTTCACCGCCTTTTTGAGAATCCCGTTCGATCGCAACCAGAATATAAAACGCAAAGGTGAAAGCCTCCAGCCCCAGAAACAGCATCAACAGATTGGAAGCAGCGCAGACGAACCCCATACCGGCCAGTGCAAACAGCAATGTGGCTGGAAACTCCTCACCCGTAATTTGTTTACGTCTATTGTATCCTGCAGCAAGCATCAGGGCGATCAAGCCGGTCAGGTTGAGGAACACAGTAAAAAAACCGGAAAACCGTGTTATTGTCAAGCCCGGCATGGCCGCTTCACCCGGAATCGCCAAACTCCAGAATATGGAAGCTGCAATCAGGGCCCCAGCCAGATCATACAGATATCCTCCCGGCCTGACTGCGCCGGCCAGCAAACAGAGTACGCTGCCAGCGGCCAGTATAATGATCGGCATTAGAGTATATACGTCAGCAGCTGTCATGTGCACAAACCCCTGGAACTATCGCTCAGCATAGATACACCTTAAGTCCCCGCCCGGCGCCGGATACGTATACGAATGTAATTGAAACCGGCATGTTCGTCCATGGTTCGCTGCGATAATCGCATGCAAATGGATACCGAAAAGACTTTATCCTTGATTCCTCCGGCAGCACCAGCTCCGCCGGCAGATCGCCCGGACCGGGCCAGCTGCATTGATCCTGACGATTCGCAGCAAAGAAAGGGAGTTGCCCCATCAAAGGCATCTCACTATAGCAATAATCGAAAAAGAGGGCATCATGCAGTTCTTTCTGTCTGTCTTCATCAATAAGGGGGGCCGAAAGACTGGCAAAAAGCTCATATACCCGTCGCCTGGAAAATCCTGAAAGAGTTAAACTGCCGACCCCACGCGCCATCCGGTCTATAATTGAGGCAAAAGGAATTTCCTGAAGCAGATATTTGAATGCCGTCTTAAACCCGCCATGTTTCCTGAAGAGATCCAGCAGCCGGCCAATGGTCTCGATGCGGCAGATGTCATCAAATGAGAGCCATGGATTGCGCAGTAACGTATAGGGCGGAAAACCGGAAAATCTGTACTCTTCACTGGCTGCAATTGCACGCATCGGAGTTCCCTTGAGCACTTTCAGCGCTTCAATCTGGATCTCATGCGGGTTTAGGTCCGCCAGCAACTGTAGGGAGGACAGAAACCCGTCATAATCTTCTCCCGGCAAACCTGCCACCAGATCAAGATGCAGTTCTACTTTTGTTTCAGCCCGGAGCCTTCGTACTGCAGCAGAAATCTTTTCCAGATCACTCGTGCGGCCAACCCTCTCAAGGGTGCTCTCGGAAGCGGATTGGATCCCGATCTCAAAGCGGAATGTGTTTTCAGGTACTTTTGCGAGAACCTGCAGATTATCCTCAGTCAGAAGGTCGGCAGCAATCTCAAAGTGAAAGTGGCTGCCCTGATTATGCTTTAGAATGAATTCCCATATTTCTGACGCTCGGCAGGCATCAAAATTGAAAGTACGGTCTACCAGCTTTATTTGAGACACATTATGACGCATGAGGAACTGCAGGTCTCTTTGAACCCTCTCCATGCTGAAGATGCGAACCGACCCCTCTACGGAAGACAGGCAGAAAGCACAGGAAAAAGGACAGCCACGCGACGTCTCATAGTAGACCAGCGGCTTTGTCAGATCAACCAGCCCGGCCTCAAATGGCGAAGGCATCGTATCAAGACGTATATGTTCGGCACTTACAGGGCCGGCAACAATTTCATCACCGTCTCTAAAGAACATATTATTGATGGCGGCCGGTGATTGCTCAGCATGCCAGCCTGTGGCAACCGTTTCCAGCAGCAGCCGGAAAGCGGCTTCGCCCTCACCTTTTATTACAAAATCAACAGCCGGATTGTCATGCATCAGCTCAAAAACACCAAATGAGACTTCGGGACCACCCAGAACTATGAGTTTTTCAGGCGATATTTTCTTGATATCTGCGGCTATTTTCAGGGTTTTCTCGATATTCCAGATATAACAGGAAAATGCTATCAGATCAGCCTGCTCAGCCATTATCAGCTTTAAAATATGCTCTCGCGGCTCATTTATTGTCCATTCACGGATAATAATATCTGCATCGGCAACTTCAGCGCAACAGGCGGCAAGGCAGGGGAGCGCCAGTGACGCGTGGGAATATTTGGAATGAAGGGTCGTAAGCAGTATTTTCATGGTCTTTGGCTTACTCAGCAACTGACGTTAGAATGATATTGCATATCGACCTTCATTATTGTGAATGACCGTTCTGAAGGTTTTCGAAAGTTCATTTATTTTACTGATTACCGCCTCACCCTTCTCCCCCGTCAACAGTTGCGGCTGGAAACCGACCCGGCGGTGCAGCACATCCAGAGGAAGGATTTCAGCCGTGCGCCGTTTATCATCAAGCCTCAACCGGATAATGGCACTGACATCAGCGGTTGTACTTTTACTGGCAAAAGTGAAATTACCGAGGCTGTAAAAGATGATCCCGCTTTTGTAAAGCTCGATTCCCTGCAGAACGTGGGGATGATGGCCGATGACCACATCGGCGCCGGCTTCAATAGCCCGGTGGGCGGCACTGCGCTGATAGGGCTGCACCGTGCCGCTGCCCTCTTTTCCCCAGTGAAAGGATACAATGACATAGTCGGCCTGTCTGCGAGCACTCGCAACTCCAGCCTCAACCAGCTTTTCATAGCCTGGGGCTGTGCCGGGGGTTTTCGGGCCGGCAAAAAACTCAATCGGCTGGGTCAGAGAGTATCCCAGAAAAGCAATTTTCTTCCCCTTGAATGTGTAGAGGGCCATCTTGACGGCTTCGTCCAGGTTTTCGCCGGCCCCGATCCAGGCAATACCGGCGTCGGCCAGATGCTTGAATGTCTCAGCCAACGCCTCTTCGCCAAAATCCATGCTGTGATTGTTGGCCAGAGTCACCAGATTAAAACCCGCGCTCCGAACCGCGCGTGCAACATCAGGTTCAGCTCTGAAGCGGAATTTTTTGGTGGTGCATTCATTCCCGCACGTTGCAATTGGAGACTCAAGATTGGCGATATTTATGTCAGCGGCCGCCAGTTCGGCAGTCAGGCCGCCAAAAGGGAAGCCGTAGCCTTTCTTTTTCAGTAACGGAGCCCATCTGCCGGCCAGCATAATATCGCCCACTGCATTAATTACGATCTCATCTGCCTGCAGAGACTTCGGCAGGCAGATGAGTGCCATCAGGATAATAATGTTGACACATATTGATTTCATTGGACTCTTTTGCATTGACGTGTAGAGGATCAGATGGTAAGAAATACACCTTTACTCCTCAAAAATAAAGGTGTTTCCCGATGCTTGACATGAAATACATCCGAGAGAATCTGGACGAAGCCGATCGGCGCCTGCGTACCCGCGGCAATGTGGCTTATCTGGACGGCTTTCGCGAGCTGGATGATAAAAGGCGGGCACTGCTGAGAGATGCTGAAGCGCTCAAGGCATTGCGTAATTCTGTATCGGACGAAATTGGCCGGACCAAGGACAAAAGTCTTGTTCAGGATAAAATTCTGGAGATGCGGGAGGTATCCCTTAAAATCAAGGGGCTGGATGAAGAGTTAGGTCAGGTTGATGATCAACTGCAATCATTTTTGCTGACGGCGCCTAACCTGCCGCATTCCGACACCCCGATCGGAACGTCCGAAAACGATAATGTCCTGATCAGAAGCTGGGGGAAACCGCAGGAACTGCCATTCAGGGCTAAACCCCACTGGGATATCGGGGAAGAACTTGGCATTCTTGACTTTGAGCGGGGTGCCAAAATCACCGGGGCTCGTTTTACCCTTTACCGTGGTGCCGGGGCCAGACTGGAACGCGCCTTGATTAACTTCATGCTTGATCTGCATACCGATCAGCACGGCTATCAGGAAGTACTGCCCCCCTTTATGGTCAATCGCGATTCAATGACCGGTACCGGGCAGCTGCCAAAATTTGAAGACGATCTGTTCAGGCTGGTTGACCCTGAATTTTTCATGATTCCGACGGCTGAGGTGCCGGTTACCAATATACATCGGGACGAGATTCTGAAGCGCACTGACCTGCCGATCAGTTATGCCGCCTACACACCATGCTTCCGCCGTGAAGCCGGCTCCTACGGCAAGGACACCCGTGGATTAATCCGTCAGCACCAGTTCAACAAGGTGGAGCTGGTCAAATTCGTCCATCCATCCCAGTCGGAAGCTGCTCTGGAGGAATTGACGGGCCATGCCGAAAAAGTGCTGCAGCTTTTGGAACTGCCCTACCGGGTTATGGCCCTCTGTAGCGGCGATATAGGTTTTTCTGCTGCAAAAACCTATGATATTGAAGTCTGGCTGCCAGGGCAGAGCTGTTATCGTGAAATTTCATCATGCAGTTCCTTTACTGACTTTCAGGCTCGCCGGGCTTCCATACGCTTCCGGGAGGATGAAAAATCCAAACCTGAATTCATCCACACACTGAATGGCTCTGGCTTGGCAGTGGGCCGAACCCTGGTGGCGATTTTGGAAAACTATCAGCAGGCGGACGGATCGGTGTGCATCCCCAATGCGTTGCAGCCATATATGGGCGGTTTGGAGCGAATAGTCTGAGGGCGACACGGAGCTGCGTGTAGGATAGTGTGTATGTACCGAAGGGGGAGACCATGTTCGGCAAAAAGAATGCTTTATTGCTGGAAGAGGCGGAAGAAAAATTAAAGCGACAGCAGGAAAAGCTCGACTGGTACCAACGCCATTACGAAAAGCAGCAAGGTTATATAGAAGAGCTTTACGATGTTGTTGCCGACCTTTCCCGGCAATTGGGTATGGTCCTCAACAAAGAGAATTTGGAGCGTATTCAGAATCATCAGAATCTTGAAGACAACAGCAATTTTTTTCTGGATTTATATCTGCTTTTCAGCTCCAGATTCAAAAAGGGCAAAAATGTAACCTGCTATTACGGCAAGGAGCTGGAAGAACTGCAACGCAAGTTTCAGGACCGGGATTTTAAAAACAGTAAGCTGGTGTATCTGACTGAGCGACTCACCCTGTATAACCTGTGCGAACTATTCAAGGAAGGTATCTGGAGAAAGTCTATAGAAGATAAGCTGCGGGCAATCAGGAACGAAAGAAAGCTTGATACGAAGCAATAGCATTTACCTGATGTTTACCTGCTGCAGTTGTTACTGTTTGAAAAATTGAAACGGGTATGCTACAAAACTAGGGACATGCACTGGAGAGGTGGCCGAGTGGTTTAAGGCAGCGGTCTTGAAAACCGCCGAGGGTAACACCTCCGTGAGTTCGAATCTCACCCCCTCCGCCATAACGAAAACAGGCACTTAGAGAGATCTAAGTGCCTTTTTCTTTCTTGTCCAAATGCCTCACTGACGGGACTTTTGACGGGACTTTTATATTCGCTGCATTAATGAGGTTCATCACGCCGGAAGTGCTGGCATGATGACCTCAAGCTTACGCAAACGACTCGGCCACGTAACCCAAACCATTCATTTGTTTGCCATTAGGGGTAAAGTCTTAACACGCTATGGCAGCTGCAGCATTGACCCGTTTTTTAATTTGACCCTCTCCAGCGGTACTTCTTTTTATGTTACGAGAGTATGATTTACAACGGCAGCAACATATCACTTGATGATGATAGTTACGGAGCACATATTCAAGTTCTGACACTGTAAATTGTACTAGCCCTGGTTACACCTCACAAAAACACGATCGATGAGTCCGATCCTATTTTTGTTCGGCGTGTCATTTTAAATCAAAAGCACAGATATTAATGTTATGAAAAAGTGTCTGGTTCGACTTTTTTTTGTTGGTGTCACGTCAAATTTGGCGTCACTAGCTGCGTAACATGCTGATATTATGCTTTATCAAGCGGTTTATATATGCCCTGCTCTTATTTAACCCAGCCCCTTGTTTTTAAAAACTCCGATGAGTACCTTGTTAAGTATGGCCCTTTTCACAGAAAATTCTTGTAGGTGGTCGGTACCATAGAAAATAATGTACTTTTTTTTACAGTACAATTTTTAATTGGATTTTTATAAATTTGGTGTTATAATTAGATTATAACAATAGGAAACGCAGCAACAGCATGATGAAGTACTTTTTGTATGGAATGTGGTTGCCGTCGATTTTAGGACGGTGTTTATGGTTGGACAGCAGCAAAGAAGCGCAGAAATAACAGCAACACACAAAGTAAATAATGCCAGCATTATCAGGGAGTGTTTCCTTAACGGGACGCTCCCTTTTTCTTTTGTCCGAAAAGGAGGCGGACAATAAAATTAGCCCGAAATTGGGCGCTATGGCTTAGGTGAAGTATGGAGTAGTGAAGTTCAAACAAAGGGATAAAAGAGCCCTTTAAAATACGGTATTGGCGCCGGAATTAAAATTACCGGCTTACAAGATAGATCGATCTATCGCACCGAGGAGTCTGGTCACGCCAGTCACCTCACAACCGCAGCAACTTTGCTCTTTATACAACAGAATAGTTATCACACGGGGCAACTCAGACCCATGAATGGGAAGCTGAATGCCGGAAACACCGTAGGGCAAAATCACACAATGCCGAAATAACGGCAGACGAGGTTAAAATGGAAAGAATTTTAAATATTAGCGAAGCGACTAGACGTCGCATTCTATTGAATAGACTTGAAGGCAGAGTACTGGATGCAATAGGAGACCTAGCTAAGTTTCTAGGCTGTTCCGCAGAAATTCTTATGCCTGGGTACTCATCACGTTGCATTGCTTATAGTGATGAAGAAATTGACATTTATGACGAGTTTAGAGGTGCAGAAGATTTAGTAGAATAACTTAAATTTAACAATAACGAAAGGGTCTCTGCGGGTGGTTGCTGCCACCCTGTTGAGATCAGGTAAGAGAAATGGCTCAAACTGATTCCCGTGTTTCAACAGTACCGGCCATCATCGAAAGGGAGGTGATGCCTGGAATAGCTTGACACTATCGTTTTAACAGCCCGTCCACAGCTGCAACGGATGGCTTTAACATAATTTTCCCCTCAAGGAACGCAGCAGAGGGCAACGTAAATATACGGAGGACTATATGTCTATATTAGATAGTAATTTTGATGGGTGCGTTAATAAACTAGCAATAGCTGGCACCCAAGAAAAGATCAGCGCTATAAGAGATCTTTTTTGTGCAACTGATGGAGTCGTGAGACTCAATGACATTTTCCCTGCACCGGCACGCTTGGTGGAAGATCCCTATCATGAATGGATGTACAGAAGATGGGGTCGTGATGACCTCCATGATTTCTACGATTCATATTTGTCATTTATCCCTGAATACAAAGGTATTGAAGGCCATGATGCTGTCTTCAATAACTATTCTATGTTCAGATATCGGCCATCGGAGACACTCTGGATGGCTAATTTTATGACGAGTAGATATTCTCCGACGTACATAGCTGGTAGAATTTCAAAGAAGTACAAGGTCATATGCGAAATGTATTATCGCTTTCCCGAATCAATGGGTACTAGCAACAGAGACCGACTCTATGTATTTAAAAATGGCAAAGAGATCTGTGGTTATCATGACTTTGATAAACAAATGCCACCCTATGACTTGTTGGAATACCTGGCTCATGAAAGTCAACGCAAAGGCAGCAAAAAAACAAAAACAATAACACAATAAGAAAGGTACTCCGGTGGCGGTATTGGGCCGCCATCGGAGCGCAGGTAAACCGATATGACTTATACTGGTAATAACGAATGTAGCACTGATTTAAGTGCATTAAACCATGATGGCCAGCAACCGTCATGTGTCTCTGTAACTGAAGCTGTACCTCTGGAGGAGCGAGTTTCAACCGCTACCCTCCAAAACTACCGAGATCTTCTCGCTGAGATCTCACTCCTACCGGATGCAATCCTTCGTGAGGGGTATGCCGCTAAATTGGCAAAGCCTCTTGGCATCAATAAATCTACAGTGATGAAGGAAATGCAACGACTTGTCGCCACTGAAATGGTGGATGGATATGCTAGTGAACTTTCAACTGAACGCCCGATGAAGGCGCTCTTTGATGGACTGGTTGATCTGGTACTAAATGACGATGGTGCAATAAAGTATCTTATAAAAGACGGTACCAGATTGGAGCTGGCAGACAGTTGGCTCGACTCCGATGGCACCGAATACGTGCCACCGGCAATCAAACACATTAAGTTCACACTCGCAAACGCACAGCGTGTCATTGATGCATATAATGCTGAAGAAGATTTTCAGCAGCTCTACAATGACCTGTTGGTATTCTTTCAACGATTCTCCTACCTGGAGGAAGAAGTATGGCCGATCATCATCCTGGCAGTGTTTCTTTCATACATACAGGACCATCAGGATGTTCGTTACATCCCCGTGATCTACTTCTTTGCAGTTAAAGAACGTGGTAAAAGCCGTACCGCCAAATCGTTTCTTGCAGTCAGTTATCGTGGATTGCATCTGGCTGATATAAAACCGGCCAACATTGTCAGATTTTCCCAGCATCTTGGTGCCACGATATTTTTCGATGTCACAGATCTCTGGAAGTCGGCTGAAAAAGGTGATGGCCAAGATATTCTGCTCGGCAGATTTGAAAAAGGCAGCAATGTAGTTCGTGTCCTCAACCCTGAAAAGGGACCATTTGCCGACCAGACATATTTTGATGTCTATGGCAGTACCATCGTTGCAACTAACGAACCAGCCAATCTGACGTTTGAAAGCAGATGTTTGACTATTACAATGCCCAATAAACCTGGTGAATACGAGAATCTCTCACCAGTTATGGGCTTGCCTCTTAAAGAAAGACTCACTGCTTTCAGAGCCAAGATGATGGACCAGCGCTTACCAAGCATTGATCCTATACCTGGTATTTCTGGTCGTCTATGGGACATCAGCAGACCACTGTTTCAACTGGCAACAAGTATTGCTCCTGGCGAATTTGATACTATGAAGAATGTCATCCTGGAGATGGCAGGACAGAAGATCGAAGACCAGAAGGAGTCACTTGAAGGCAAAATTGTTGAGGCAATAAAGAGCCTCGCTGACTTTGAAGGTGGTCCTGAAGACATCATTCCAGTTAGCAAGATCCGTGAGTTGGCCAATGCCAACATCTTTGAGAGGTATCACCATACCCCGCAGAAAATCGGCAAAAAGATCAAATCACTTAGCATCCGCACCAAGGATCTTGATGGCCGCTCTCATGCTTGTATTACTGAAAGCCAGCTTGCTTTACTGGTGGAACAGTACGGGCTGAATACTGCGACCACCTCATCAGAAACCCTACAACTGCCTACTACTGGCGATGATCAAGGCAGAATATACAAAATGATCGAGGAAGTGGTAGAGAGTGGTAGAGAGTCTCTAGAGGTACCCGTCAATAATTCTGTAAAACTGGTCTGGTCACGGCCGGATCAACAACGCTCTGAAGTTAAACCTAGAGCAAAGCTTTGGAACAAGCCGAGCTGATCGGTTCAATCACTACAGCAGGGGAGTTCAAGCTCCCCTGCTTCACATAAGGAGAAATATGATGGCTCTAAAATTTAATGTCGTAAAACCAGGAGATGGCGTTTTTGAATATGCACCTTATTCGTACAATATTTGCCAGAAATGCCGGTGCAATTGCAAATATTGCTACGCCCGTGAAATCGCAATGAGCTTCTGTAGTCGCAGTAATCCTGTTACCGCAGATAACTGGCATGAAGAAGAAGTTAAGCCACACAAGGTGCATATTCATCAGACCGTTAATGATGTCGTAATGATCCCGACTATGGGCAATGTGTCAGATAGTAATGTTGAGCTGATGATACAGACGATCAAAAATATATCCGATGCAAATAATCTGGTGCTGGTAGTTCTCAAACCGTTCATGTCTGTTGTACGAAGATTGTGCGATGGACTGACCGATTACAAAGATACCGTTCAGATCAGATTTACCATCACCGCCTTGAACCCAACTCTTTCACAGATATGGGAACCTGGCGCTGCATTGCCTGCTGAGCGAATAGAATGCCTCAAATATGCTTTTGAGCAGGGTTTCTATACTTCCATTAGCATGGAACCTATGCTTGAAGAGAGAACTGAAACTCTCAGACTGATCAGTACCATCGAACCTTATGTTGTCGGTGATATCTGGCTTGGCAAGATGATGGATATTGATAAACGGGTTGCAATTACGGATGACAGGATTCGTGATGCTGTTGCAACTATTAAGGAGCAGCAGTCGGATATTGAGATTCAGAGACTGGTATTCGCATTGATCGGCAAGAGGAATATCCGCTACAAGAAATCGATCCGTGATGTTGTCAGAACCGACTTTTAATTTGACGTCCGGTAGCGATTGGTAGGGAGTGGTAGGCAGTTATTTAGGTGCACCCCTGTAATCCCGTGAGGCCAGCACCTCGAATGTTTTTTATACCACGTTCAAATATATGCCTACTACTAGCTACAACTCTCTACTAAATTAGATTTTAATATAAAGAAAGATATAAGACCCACTGGCCCTCAAGCCGTGGGTCTTTTTCTATTTTGTCGGTAATAGCACCAATTAGAAATTATTTCTCCTAAAGGCACCCTGTAAGTATTAGCGATCCAGTTATTATCAAGTATCACAAGCACAGAAAGGATCACATCACATGCAACAATTAATGGACAAAAAACAACTGGCAGCACTTTTAGGCGTATCAGTCAAAACAATCGACCTGTGGATCTCACAAGGCAAAGGTCCAAAGCCACTTCGGATCGGTAGACTGGTTAAATTCCAACACTCAGACGTAGAGACATTCATTCAACAATTAACGGGAGAAAAATAACATGAGAGATTTACTGGTAACTGGACTAGGAGAAGCATACTCCAGAATCGAAAGAATTTATGCTGATGGCACTATGTACTATAAGGCACTCGATGTATGCGGACTATTGGGACTGAAAAACACCTGTCATTCCGTAAGAGGCAATATCAGAATTGGGTACTTTGGCATTGAACGGGAGGATGTTCGTCAATTCGGACATGAAAAGTCACCGCTGTATTTAACGGAAACGGGACTGTTTAAACTGATCCTCAAATGCAGAAAGCCGCTTGCCTATGCAATCAAGGTGAGATTGAGTCAGGAAGTTTTACCTCAGATTATGAGAACAGGCGAGTACCGGAACGGAGGTTATCGTGAAGTAATTTCTGCATCGGCTTGACAGCTTACCCGAATAAATTTAGAGCACCTTCCCCGTGGATTGTGCTCTTTTTTGTACCTGGTAGCCAGTAGTAGAGAGTAGTCGAGAGTGTAACAGGTGCCCTTGGTACTTCTTTCACGAGTATTTTGTCAAAGTGCCCTTTGTAGCATCCCAAAAACAGCCTTAAGACTTTGAGATCGGGATTGAAACTACTGATTTTCAGCATAGTGGCCAATGACATCAAATTCAGCTTGTCGAGGAAAATTGCCAGGGGAGTCAGATTAAATTGGAACTCCTGTCAAATATATTGTAACCGCACTCATCCTACCGATATTCACGATACCTTTTTGCTCATAATAACGTTTCCCATCCTTCAAGCCATAACTTTGGGATTGTTACAGAGGAAATGACTGCGGCGGGACTGGTTGCTTGCGGGGTTGAGACTTCTTTCAGTTTGGATCGGACACAAATAGCCCCACCGACAACGCCAATGGGGCTTGTGAGAATTTTTATTGTGGAGCTGCGCTGGGTGCCTAAAACCTAGAAGAAGTAAAACGATCTGACGGAATCATTTTGAACGCGCTAAGAAGTACTGTTATTAGAACAGTGGATGCTCAAAGGACAAGTATGCGAGGCCTCCATACTCCCCTTTGGATGGCCCAACTCCGATTGGCATTGAAATACCTGGAACTATCTGAAGACCCGATTTGAAGTTGATAGCAAACCGCACGCCAGGATTGATGAAAAAGCTATTTGATGCCTGTTTGCTGCCGTCAGGTTGTACTGATTCATTGGCATTTCCGGCTGCTTCAAGCATAAGGTTGAAATTATCGGAAACGAGATAAATGAGACTTGCGCCATAGTTGAAACCAGTTGTATCGGATTTTGCTCCGCCGGACTCTCTGCTCTGAGGTGTATAGGTTGCACCCAGATTCCAGTGGGTAACGAACTTGTCTGACAGCTCCACGCTCAAAGGAATATTGGCCTGAATACCAACTGAATCAGTGCCGTGGCCTTTCTTATAATCACCTGTTGGCAGAATGACAGACAATCTGGGTGATAAAGCAATGTGATCCTTAAACACGGCCTGGTAACGGTAGTTGATGGCAATGTCGCCAATACCGCTTGAGTTTGTGGGATCGGTAGTGTGCATAACTGGGATGGTATAGGAAAGCTGATGGGCTTGTTTAGGAACTGGCCACTCCTGGGTAAAAGTATACTGCCAACTTTTCGATTTCTTCAGGTATTGAAAAACCTGTATGTGCTGAATGACACCATCTTCCTGATTGTAAGCCTCTTCCAGCAGGAACGAATTGTCCTGAATTTTTTTTGCTTCTTCCGCCGCGATGCCTTGTAATGGAATCAAGCTCGTAAAAAACATTACCACTAAAATATTCTTCACTCCCATCATGTACCCCCTTCAGAACGACAGTATATGGGAGGGCCGATTTTCAGCCGGCCCTCCAGATTATGATTAAATATCCTGACTATTGAGTTTTGCTGTAATACCTCTGATGCCATTTGAGAATCTTGGAAAATTTGGATACCGTGATATTGAAGCTATGTATGTTGGTAAAAGTTGAAGGTTATTTTCGCCTTCTTTTAGATTAATTTCCTTTTCGATTATAACATCAGAAACAGGAATTGCAATTGATACGCGATGTTTTCCGGGCTGAAGAGCAAGCGTTTTCTTGAAATTATACTTCCAACCGGTTCCAACTTCTGGATTCTTCTTAAAATCACCCGGTAGTTCCTCAAGGACAGGATCAGCGGATAATACAGTAGTCTGGCCATCAATATTTAGGACAATTGTGTATTGAGGATCGGTGTGCTTGTTGTAACTATTGACAAATCGAGACTTAAAATTTTTGATCGGGAATTCAAGCTTGAGTACAGCGGTACCAGTCGTACCCTGTGTGTTTTGCACTTCCTGGAAAACATCCTGCCGCGAATTTGTCGATGCTTTGGCAATCAGCTCCTTGTTGCTTGCGCACCCTGCCAAAACTGTACTGAAAACTAAAACTGCTCCGATTACCATAATTTTGCTTTTCATGTGTACTACCTCCTTGTGGTTTTTGTTTACTTTTAACTTTTCGCTAACTTCCAGACCGCCTTCTGCATAAAATGATTACTAATGTATTACTAGATTGCCCCCGCCCCTCTTTCATTTGTCCGAATTTTTACAATGTCATCAATCGTAGACACAAAAATCTTCCCATCTCCGGTATTACCGGTATGAGCGTGTTTCTGAATCACGTTGACTACCTTCTCAACCATCTCGTCAACGACAACAACTTCCAGCTGAATGCGCGGAATGAATTCCACCATCTCGTACACGACCTTATCTTTTGCGTTTTTTGCTCTGCTTTTACCAAACCCCTTGATCTCGAAGATAGTCACTCCAGGCAGTCCATCAATTTCATGAAGTTCTTCGGTAACTTCCAATAATTTTGATGGCCGTATGATTGCTTTAATCTCTTTCATAAACACCTCCGATGCAGGTTCTTATACAGCTCTAAAATTTACGTGCATGCAGCTTCCATTACATCTCTGCATCAACTTTCCTTTTTTCAAACCAACTGTAAACCGATGGAATTATCAACAAAGTCAGTAAAGTTGAGGTAATCAATCCACCAACAACGACTGTTGCCAGCGGCTTCTGAATTTCAGAACCTGCTCCACCTGCCAGCAACATCGGGATCAGACTAAAAATTGATATTGATGCCGTCATCAGTACCGGCCGCAAGCGATCAAGGCTTCCTTTTCTAATCGCCTCCTGCAGTTCAAACCCTTCATCGCGCAGTTGCGAGATACGCGATACCAGCACAAGGCCGTTCAGCACCGCAACGCCGAACAAAACGACGAAACCGACCGACGCCGGCACAGAAAGATATTGCCCGGAGATGAAGAGCGCAAATACCCCGCCGATCAAGGCAAATGGCAGGTTGGAAATAACAAGCAGTGCCAAGCGGATCGATCTGAATGTTACGTACAGCAGAAGTAGAATTAAGGCGATGGCAACAGGTCCGATGATCATCAGCTTGTTCATCGCCCGCTGCTGATTTTCAAACTGCCCTCCCCAGGTGAGATAGTAACCGGAAGGAAGCTTGACCTGTTCCTTGATCTTCTGCTTTGCCTCTGTCACAAAACTGCCGATATCCCTGCCGCTGATATTCATTTCGATACCGATTCTCCTCACCCCATCCTGGCGACTTATCTGGGCAGGGCCTTCGATCATCTTAACCTCTGCCAGTTGTTCGAGTGGAACATTGATACCGGATTTAGTGGTGATCATCAGATTCTTGATTGCTTCCAGGGAATTTCTTTTCTCTTCCGGCAGGCGAACCGATATATCGAAACTGCGATTCTCTTCATAGAGCTTCGAAGCAGATTTGCCGGCAACAGCGATTTCAATAACCTTCTGTACATCGCTGATATTCAGGCCATACCTTGCAATCCTGGACCTGTCGATATTGACGGTCAGGTATGGCTGGCCTGAAACCTTTTCCGCGCTTAGATCAGTTCCACCTTTCACTGTTGAAAGAACTTTGGCTATCTCGGCCGATTTTTCACTGAGCAGGTTGATGTCCTCACCAAAAAGTTTCAGTATCAACTGTGCCCGTGTCCCGGCCACCAGTTCGTCAATCCGGCATTGGATTGGCTGGCTGAAGCCGAAGGTGATCCCTGCAACCGATTCCAGGGACTTACGCATCTCGTTTGTCAGCTCTTCCTTGGAGATATCCCGCTTCCATTCACTTTTAGGTTTAAAAATACCCACGTAGCCGGTTTTGTCCGACCCTCTGGTATCCAGGGCAACACCGGTTTGCCCTGTTCGTCCCACAATGGTATCCAGTTCGGAAAACTGCTTGAGCCTGGTCGCAGCCATCTGATTTACTTCCATCGCCTTTGCCAGAGAGACACCGGGGAGCATGGACACGTCCATATCAAATGAACCTTCGTCCATGATCGGGATGAATTCCGTGCCCAATCTTGTCACCAGAAAGAGCGATACGACGAGGAGAACTCCCGCAATACTCAAAACCACACGCTTAGTGTTCATGGCATACTCGAGCAGAGGCAGATATAGCCTGCTGGCATGCTTCATGATGTAGCTCTCTTTTTCTGGGTGTGGTTTCAGAAAAAGGATACAAAGTACCGGGATAACAAACACAGAGAGGAACAGGGACGCAAGCAGCGCTATTGCAACAGTTATGGCCAGAGGAGCGAACATCTTGCCTTCAATTCCTTCCAGCGAAAGAATTGGGATAAAGGTAAGAGCGATGATCAGTTCTCCGAAAATGCTCGGTTTTCTAACTTCCATGACCGCTTTCAGTACGGTGAACAGCTTGGGATGCTTTCCACTCTCTTCGCTCAAATGGCGCTGGACGTTTTCCACCTGAATGATGGTTGTGTCG
>CAZUGI010000057.1:0-18164 GCA_964619855.1 uncultured Geobacter sp.
AGCCGTGGCCCGGGCCGTCTCCCGCGTGGCTCCAGACGCCGCCCGAGCCCGGCTATGCGGGGACGCTCGTGACCGGGCCGCCTCGCGCAGACAACCTGCCGTACCTACCCGGGGCGGGGGTCGGAAGGTCAATCGGCGCCGGTCCTTATGACACCAAGCGCCTGGGATCGCTTCGGGAACACGTAAGGCATCCCGGTTGGCCGGGTGACGCCTCCGAACGTGCTACATGGCTACTGCCGGATTAGGCTTGGACATTCAATGCCTCTTGGGTCATCTCATCAGCAGCTGTAATGGTCGTAGAGTTGGCCGAGTAGGCCCGCTGGGTCAGGATCATCTTGACGAACTGCCCGGCCATATCAACGTTGCTCTGCTCCAGTGAGTTGGAGAATATTTTCTCGGTTGTCCCGTTGATCTTGTTGTTGGAAATCGAGAAACCGGTTGCTGGCACGCCTGCTGTGGCGTTGAGCTGAAATAGCGTGCCACCCAGTTTGTCCATCCCGCCTGGGTTGGACGGATTGATAACGGCGATTCTCTGTGCGGCCGCAACCTGTGCGGCCGTGGCGGTCGATGTGGCGGTTCCGATGGCCCCGGTTGAAGTATAGTAGTAGGTATCACCGTACTTGCCCACATACGTTATCAGCCCATCCGGGTCGATCTTGGTAACCTTGTTAAAGGCGGCAGCCGAGGCCGAGTAGAAGGTTGAGAAAGCGGTGGTGGATGCTGTTGCAGCCGTGTTGGCGGTGTTAAAGGTTGCCGCAGCAGCGGTCATTGCCGTGCCAACGGCTGTACCGGCGGTAGTTGCTGCCGTTCCCGCAGTCGTGGATGCTGTGCCGGCTGCTACGGCAAGTGCTCCGGCAGCCGGAGCTGGTGCCGGCAGGGTGTTCAATGTAGCGCCAACTGTGCCTATCGAGGTTCCGGCGGTGTTAAGTGCAGATGCAGCAGCGTTCAGCGCGGCCTGCATGGCGTTAAGTGCAGAATTTGCGGATTTCAGGGCATTATTGGCCGTTGTATTGGCAACATTTGCGGCAGAGGCATTGGCGTCGTTGGGGTTGGCCGAAAGATTACCCGCTGCGGTGCCTAATGCAGAAGCTGCCGTCGTTGCAGACGCGGCATTGGTTTGGGCTGTAGTGGAGAGTGTTACAGCATTCTGTGCTGCCGTCACGGCAGCTGTGGCATCGCTAACTGCAGTAGCAGCTTGAGTTATGGCTGCAGCATTGCCGCTGGTCGTTGCTGCTGTCGATGCTGCCTGAGCAGCCGTCAGTGCGGTCTGGGCTGCGGTCAGAGCATTGGTGGCAGCTGTCGATGCCGCACTGGCAGGCGTCGAATACATGGCCGGCACCGTGGCGAGGCTGATGGAGGTCCATGAAGTGGTTGCGGTTGGAGTATAGGCGGTCAGTGCCGAAGCTATTGCGGTGGCATTGTCGGTGAACTGGATTGCATTGCCGGCGGTATCTACCACCTGGTAACCATCCGGATTAACCAGAAATTTATTGGCATCCAGTCGGAAGGCCCCGGCACGGGTCAGGGTTGCCTGGCTCTGCGAAGTCAAAGGCGAGCCCTGTGCAGGGGTCTTGAGGGCGAAGAATGAATTGCCCTGAAGCGCGATATCGGTGACTGACTCTGTTGTTTCAAAGGAACCCTGGCCAAAAACATTATCTACTTTTTGGATCTGGGTGCCGCGGCCAATCTGGGAACTGTTGCCAATATTGACAGACAGCATATCGGAAAAGAGCATACGACTGCTTTTAAAGCCAACGGTGTTGACGTTGGCAAGGTTGTTTCCGATTACATTGATTCCTTCAGCGTTGGCCAAAAGGCCGCTGACGCCGGTAAACATTGCTGATGTGACACTCATGGTATTGCCTCCTTGTTAGTTTGAGAGTTTTGTGTGAAACGCGTCAATCGGTCGGCGTTTCGAGGGCTTCCTCTCGGAGGACCAGCCCTGCTGCGTTATTAGATTATTACTGCCGAGTCAATGTTTGTGAACACATTACCCTGCATCTGTGTACGATCAAGTGCAGTTACAACGGTCCGGTTTTTGATACTGACTACCAGCGCGGCATCTCCCATCATCACCAGAGATTCCTTGCCCCCCTTCTGGGCAACATTGTTAACCGCCCCTTCCAATCGGGCAAGGTCGCTGGTAGACAGGTTGATATTACGAGCTTTAAGCCTGTCCTGCGCGTGTTGCGAAAATCGCAGCGGTTGCGGTGGGAGCTTCTCATCCAACACCCTTGCAAACGGAGAATCGGATATCAGGCCTCCCGCTGGTTTCTGCTGCTGCGGCCTTTCAGTTCGACCCGGCTGGAGCGGGTTGGGGATTAAAATCGGGTCTACCATCCCTTATACCCCCTTTACGCTGATGATATCTGACATCGACACTGAAGCTCCGCCGATTGTCAGCATTGGCTTGCCATTTGTAAATGTGATTCCATCTATGCGACCGGTTGTGTAGGTCGTTGCCGCTACTGTAGCTCCGCTGGCAGATGCAGCCTGTACTGCGAAGCGATAAGATCCGGCAGGAAGCAGTGCACCGTTGTTGCCCCGGCCATCCCATACAAAGGAAGATTCGCCGGCCGCCATTTCTCCCAGAGTCGCGGTTTTGACAATGCGGCCTGAGGCATCAGAAATGGCGATCGTTGCCGATGTTGTCGGTACGGGTAGATTGAACTGCAGTGAAACCGGTGCAGAACCGTTGAACGAAGCAGAGTTGCCATTTGCTTTAACATCTTTTCCAATGAACGATACTGAATTCATGGTGGTATTGTTGTTCTGGGCCGCCAGCAGATTATTGAGAGCCGTGTTGTTGTTGTACGACTGCTCAACCAGAGACAGCTGAGAGAGCTGATCAAGCATAGCACTCGGATCCTGAGGTTTCAGGGGATCCTGATACTGCAGCTGTGCAATAAACAGCTTCATGAAATCATCCTTGTTCATTCCCATGGACTTTTTCATAGCTGCCGCAGCCGCTGTCGTATCAGTTGTTGCTGTTACAGAATTTACCATTTGAGTATCACCCCGCCTTCAATAATGAATGTCGAGCATTGGGTGCTCTTTTTTCCTCTGGTAAGCCGATTGACCGGATGGTAGATCCGCCTGTGCGGAAAGATACCGCCCAGATGATGTCCAAAACTGTTGCTGTTGCTGTCTGGCAAGTTCCCGCCAGGCATTCTGATTTTGCCCCTGATTTCCGGAATTTTTACCTCCGGTCGTGATATCAAAGGATTCCATGGTGATATTCTGGCGAGCCAGTGATTCTTTGAGTGCGTCAGCATGCTGTGCAAGAGCATCCCGAACCGTTCTGGTTTCGGTCACAATTTCCACAGAAAGCTTTTGCCCCTGAAGATTCAGGTTCATCTTCAGTTCTCCAAGGTTTTCAGGAGAAAGTGTCAGCGTGATCTGCTGATTCCCGGGTTTTAACTCATGCTGGGCCAAACGTTCTCTGGTTTGATTCACAACCTGTTCCGGAATCTCTTTCCGGACAGCTTCAGCATCTAAATCCGGCATTGATCCGGCGACATTGTGTGTCGCTTTGGTCAGTCCGTGACTCTGGACAGCCAGAGCCTGTCTGTCGGTCACCTGCTCAGGCCAGGCCTGATTTTCTCCGTTTTTTGCAGGATAATCGGGACTTCCCGAAAATTGATCTGTCATCTCAGGATCAAGTGACATTACCGGGAGCTCTTTGACAGGTGCCTGCTCGGCTCGAGGGAAAACATTTTCCACTCGCGCTTCTGTTGCAGTCTGTACTCTTAGGTGCTGATAAAGTTGTGGCGCCTGAGTGGCCGGTTTCTCCAGACCGACTTTGTCAGGAGCAGTTTTTTCGGGCGGAATTATTTTTTCTTCCGAATCGACATCAGTATTACTAACCGGTCTTGTAACGACAGCTTCGCTGTGGGACCTCCGCCCGGTATTTTCCGTTTGGGGAGTCGTTTCCACCGGCATTCTGCCGGCCTCCTGCTGTGCAGCAATCCTCGGCGGAATAGGCGGTTGCGGCGCTACTTCAGCACACGATTCAGTAGCAGCTCCAAGCGCAATAATGCTGCTGACGGGTTTACGTATTTCAACGCCCGTATCCTTTTGTTGTACATTCAGAGTGTTTACTGCGGGCTCTGTACCGGGTGTTACTGTTGCAGATACTGCCGGTTTTAGAAGGGGGCGTATCTGGGCCAGAGCCATTTCAACTTCCTCTTCAGTCCCGGACGCTGTATCTGTATTCAGCATGACAGGCGGTATTGCCCTTAACTCTACTTCTGGTTTGTCAAAAGATTTTGACAACTGTCTGAACGGTTCGCCGGTCAGGTCAGGTTGTTGCTGTTCTGACAGTGACTGCTCTGAAGCAGCTCTGGCTGTCAAAGTAGCAGTAGAATGAGTTGTTCGGAGTATCGGTCGCTCTTGCGGGTATTCCGGCGCTTCAGGCTTCAGTTTCGGTATAGCCGCCGCAGGTGCCGTCACAGCAGTCTGCTCGGGTAAAGTTGTCAGTGTCGCGACTTTCTGAGTATTGACAACTGCCTCAGGCGCAGGTGGCTTGACTTCTGACATTTCACTCTGTTGCAGATGGGGCTTGCCATCATCAACCTTATTAACATCCGGTTTCTGAACTGCAGCGATGTTTGCCGGCACATTCTGTACACGGCCTGTGCTTACAACCGCAGTAGTCTCAGCTTTCAGTATTCCGTCAGTCTGTTGAAGCGCTGCTGGTATTTTTTCAGGCACCTCGGTTGATTCCAACCGGGTTATCGGTACGGATGCAGTTTCATTTACGCGGGATGCCTCCTGTCCGGTGCCTTCATGATGGACACCAGCCGGCCTGATTACAATCCTTGCAGTTTCCGGCACAGCTGTTGGCGTAAGCTGCTCAGTCTTACGCGGATCAGCTGCCAAGACTTTGACTTCTGCCGGCAGGATTAAAACAGAGTCCGTTTGTACGTTCTGTACGTTGCTGCCGTCATCGACGGAGATCTGGCCGGCCTCGGGCATTCTGCCCTGCTGTTGGGGTGCCATATTTATTTGAGCCGCAAGATAAAACTCCACATTCTGTGGGATTAGCGCCTGAAGGAAATCATTGCGTTCACCATCTGTAGCTATTGGTATTGCTGCTGCTGTTTTCTGCGGCTCAGGTATCTGCCCTGCTTCGATTTGCATCCCAATCAGCAGATCAGCAAAATCCGTGCTGATGACCTGCTGGCCTTCCGGCAACAGCTGCGGCATCGGTCCGCCGGACGGAGTGGCAGGCTGAGCCATGCCCTGCACCAAATTCATAATCATCTGTCCTGCATTCATTAGTTCTCACCTCCTTTCTTGATAGATTTTTTATGGACATGGACAGAAAAGCGCCCATAAAATTCATGTATTATTAAGATTGTCCTTTATCCATTTCAGAACCATCGGCTGATTGAGATACGGCATCAACTTCAGGATCATTTTGTTGTCCAAGTCATTCAGGATTGCAATAACAGCCACCTCTTCCATTTTACCAAGGAACTGCCCGGCCTGTTCCGGTCGCATTTTTTTGAGAAGCGTAAGCATCCGCTTGCGTTTTTCATCCTGAACCTTCTTCTGTTTTTTCAGTGATTCATCAAGGCGTTTTTTGGTTTCTTCGAGCGCCTTGACCTGTGCTTCAAGTTTATCGCCCAGTTTTTTTAACTCCTGCTCTTTGGCTGCCAGAGCGGCTTCTCTCTCTGCCAGCTGCTGGCGACGGGCATCCTGCAGAGCCTTTTCCTCCCGGGCTGCCCGAGAGGCATTAACCGGCTGTTGATTAGCAGATGTTGCCTCTTTGGCAGAATCAGAGACCGGTTTTTGAGTGTTCTCAGCCTGAACAGCGGAACTGGCCATCACCGGCAGCAGGCCGAAATGCGTCAAACCGGCAGCGAGAACGATGCACCCAGTCAAATAAATGACTTTTACTCTATTCATTCAGGTTCGACCTTTTTTTGAATTGAAATCTCGTCAAGAAACTTGCGTTCTTTCTGCTCCATCTCTAATCGCAACTCCTTCGCTTTCCGGTCTTTCAAGGATTCCAGAACCTTTTTGTCCTTACTAGCTTCAATCAGGTCTTCCCGCCGTTCATTCATGACCACGTCAAGCTGTTCAATCAGTTCCTTCTGGTTTTTGATCTCTTCGCGCTTGCGCGCAAAAAAATCTGAATACATTCTCATTTCATCAATATTTCCAAGCTCTTTCTGCCGGCTGCGGAACTCTTCCGACAGTTCGCCAACCTGCTCTTCCTCGCGCCGTAACTCATCACTGGCCTGTTCAAGATGCTGCTTGGATGTTGCAAACTCCTGTTTGCGTATTTTTTCCATCTCGCGGCGGTAACCGAGAACCTGCTCCAGCTCGAATTTCTTGACGGCCATGTTGACTTACTCCCAGGCGTGCTGCCTGCTTATGCTTCAAACATCGATTTGAGGCCCTGAACAGATTCACCCAGTAAAACCGGGTCATCAACAGCCTGTTTCAGGAATGACTGCATTCCGGCAATGTGAGAGACAGCATAATCTATACCGGGATTGCTGCCGGCTTTGTAAGCGCCGATATTTATCAAGTCCTCCGACTGGCGGTAGGTTGCCAAAACCTCTTTGAATTTGGATGCCAGTTCAAGATGTTCCTTGGAAGCAACGTCGGTCATGACCCTGCTGGCGCTTGCCAGAACATCTATCGGCGGATAGATGGAGCGGGCCGCCAGATCACGTGAAAGCACAATGTGACCGTCCAGTATGCTGCGCATCGCATCTGAAATAGGTTCGTTGAAGTCGTCCCCTTCCACCAGAACCGTATACAGGCCGGTAATACTTCCTTCCGGAAAGTTGCCGGTACGCTCCAGAAGTTTCGGCAATGCCGCAAAAACCGACGGCGTATAGCCTTTGGTGGTGGGCGGCTCGCCGATGGCAAGCCCGACTTCGCGCATGGCCATGGCAAAACGGGTGGCTGAATCCATCATCAACAGAACCTTTTTGCCCTGTTTCTGAAAATATTCGGCAATCGTGGTCGCTATGTAGGCGCCGCGCATTCTGACCAGCGGAGGTTGATCGGATGTGGCGACGACAACTATGGATTTTTTTAACCCCTGCTCCTGGAGGTCTTTCTCAATAAACTCGCGCAACTCCCGGCCACGTTCACCGATCAGGGCAATTACGTTGACATCTGCTTCAGTGTAGCGGGCAATCATACCCAAGAGCGTTGACTTGCCGACACCGGATCCGGCCATAATGCCTACACGCTGCCCCTGTCCGCAGGTCAAAAGGCCGTTGATACTGCGAATCCCTAGATCCAGCGGCTTGCGGATCGGGGGCCTGGACATCGGGTTAACCGGTAGGGCATAGATCGGGTATTCTTCTTCTGCGCCGATCGGGCCTTTATCATCGATCGGGTTACCCAGCCCGTCAATTACGCGCCCTAACAGGTTCGGACCGACTCCCAGAGACGCCTTTTCGCGCCTGACGGTAATCAGGCTGTCGAGGCCGACTCCGCGAAGTTCGCCAAGAGGCATCAGCAGCGTCTTATTGTTGCGAAACCCGACGACTTCAGCCGGGATCGGTTCGCCCTCCTGGGGTTTTATCTGGCAGATTGTTCCTACTGAGGCATCGGGGCAATAGCCCTCGATCACCAGGCCGACGACCTGGGTTACCTTGCCATGCAGCCTGACCGATTTGCATGAAGAAATTGCGGATCGGTATTTCCCCAGATTAATGCTCGCATCATACATTTTAATCACATCCCAATTCAGTTGCCTTCAATCGTGGATGTAGTCCGCTGTTCAAGGAGATGCCGGTAAATTTCGTCCATTTGGGCATCTATGCCCGCATCGATGGTTCCCATGACGGTGTCGATCTGGCAGAAGCCGGATGCTACGCTTGAATCCGGTTTCAGCTGGAGGCGATCACTGAGTAGTTCTTTGTTCAGAATCTCTTCCCGGCCGGTTGTTATCAGGACGTAGTCATCAGGATTAATCCGGACGACGATCTCTTCACGCTCAGACAGGCCCGCTATGGCATTGCGGACTATTTCGGCCAGAATACCCCGCTCCTGCGAAATCTCGCGGATGATAACCTTGCGGGCGACCAGCATGATCAGATTGACGAGTTCATCCTCGGATTCGCGCAGCACTTTCTCCCTCAAGTCATGAATCATTTCGCTGGAGGAGCGAAGTGCTCTGAAAACACCGATAAGCCCTCGCTCAGCAAGGTTTTTACCATCCTGCAGGCCGCTGTTGAAGGCCTCACTGATTCTCTGGTTCAATTCGTCTTCGGTTATTTCTACGACCGGTGACCCGACCACTTCAGGTTCTTCCCGTGACGAGTCATTCCAGGCAGTGAATGTGCCCTCCTCCATAATCATACCCATCGGTACAAACCCTGTGGAACGGCGCTCGGCGGCGGGCGGAGTCCCTGGTTGTCCGATATGGCGGAAGTTGAAATCGGAAATTTCGGAACCTTCCTGCTGTACCGATTTGATAATCCTAGACGAGGACATCGTCTCCTCCTCGACCTGCCAATACGATTTTGCCCTCCTCCTCCATCTTGCGAACAATTTTAATGATTTCGCTCTGGGCTTTTTCTACGTCTGACAGGCGCACCGGTCCCATAACCTCCAGATCTTCCTTGATCATGTCGGCGGCACGGCTTGAAATGTTCCTGAATATCTTGTCCTTGACCTCATCCGGCGAGGTTTTCATGGCCAGAGTCAACGTGTCGTTCGAGACTTCACGCATAATGGACTGGATACTTCGGTCGTCCAGAGCAAATACATCATCGAATGTAAAGAGGTGTTTGCGGATGATCTCGGACAGTGGGGGACTGAGAACATCGAGCTTGTCCAGAATCTGTTTTTCCTTGCTTCGCTCGAAGTGGTTGAACATATCGACAACCTTGTCGATGCCGCCCACTTTATAGCGCTGAGTTCCGCCCATTGATTTAAGTTCGCGCTTCATGACTTCGTCAATGTCGGTCAGTATTTCCGGTGAAACCTGTTCAACGTCGGCTATGCGCAGGACCACCTCGGCCTGGAGTTCCTGCGGCAATAAACTTATGATTTCGCTGGTCTGTTTGGATTTGAGTTTTGCCAGTATTACGGCAATGGTTTGCGGATGTTCCTGCGAAAGAAAGTTGGCGATACTCTTGGGGTCCATATTTGCCAGAATATCTACCAGGTCCCCATAACTGGAGGCCTGCAGCTCTTCCATCAGCATCTGGGCTTTGGTCGGTCCGAGAGCTTTTTCCAGTATTTTCAGTACAAACTCATCACCCTGAGAGAAGAGGCCTGCCTCAGGGTTGATGACTTCAGTGAAATTTTCGACCACTTCCATGATCGCAGTACGCGGAACATGCCCCAGCTTGCCCATGCTCTTGCTGATTTTCTTGATTTCAGCATCATCCAGATGCTCAAAAACCTTGGCAGTTACATCATTGCCAAGGTAGAGCAGAAGTATAGCAGCTTTTTCTGAACCGGTCATAGGGCTCCTGTGATTCCGAATCAAGGCGGAATCTTCCGGCTCTCCAACGCACCCTGGTCAGTGCATCCTTGACACCGTTGTGATCCGACCTTTATCGGGATTGTTACATTTGTACGTCTACTTGTCGTCAGACACCCAGTTCTGAAGAATCTGGGCAACCTGATACGGATCCTTCTTGGCCTTTTCTATCAACTCCTGCTGCTCGGCCAACTGAATGGTAAGCTGGGCCCGTTCGGCGGAAGAAAGCTGTTCGCTTCCTTCTCCGACAGGCTCGAAACTGGTCAGCGAATTGCTGCGGATGACCCTGAGCGAAATCAACAACGGACGAATTACGAACATGATCAACGCCAGGAATCCGACCCCGATCATAAGATTTTTTGCAAGTGCCAAAAAGAACGGGTTTGTCCACCAGGTAGTAGCTTCAGTTACACCGGATTCTCCGGTGTCCTGAAACGGAATATTCTGTACGCTTAACTGGTCTCCCCGCTCGGCACTGAATCCGACTGCACTTCTGACAAGCGTTTCGATCTTCTGCAGTTCATCCGGAGAGCGTGGAATATACTTTGGCTTGGCGCTCTGCCCTTCCTTGACAGCAGCGGGCGCTTCATACTTGCCGTCAACCAGCACGGCAACAGATATTTTACTCAACGCTCCAACCGGCTCAATAATTTTTGCGGTTGAGCGGCTCACTTCGTAATTTAGTGTTTCATCGTTCTTGGATCCGCCGCCAGAGGTTGCACCGGCGGCTGCATTTGTTCGGCCAAGATTGGTCTGAACCCCTGGGACTCCGGCACTATTGGTCGTTGATGAGCCTTTTTCTTCGGTGCGCTGCTCACTGCGAACGGCAATGGACTCCGGGTCGAATTTTTCTTCCAGCCGCTCAACCTGTTTGAAATCGAAAGCAGCCGTCACGCGCGCTACAGACTTGCCGCCTCCGACGATTCGGTCCAGAAGAGATTGGATGCGCTCCTCTACATTTTTCTCGTAGGCCCGCTGCGTTTCCTGCATGGCGGATGTCATGCGGGCGGTAGGATCACTGCTGCCGCCTTTGCTCAGAATCTTGCCGCGGCTGTCTAGGACTGTGACGTGCTCCGGGTCCATCCCCTCGATTGAAGCTGATACAAGATGCACAACTCCCTGAATCTCTGAATCACGCAGGTTCCGATTGGATTTCATTTTAAGCACGATTGAAGCAGTGGCCGGTTTTTCATTATCCTTGAAGAGTGATTTTTCAGGTATTACCAGATGAACGCGAGCCTGTTCCACGCCTGCAATCTGTGCAATTGTGCGGGACAATTCCCCCTGCAGGGCCCGTTGGTAATTCAGTTTCTGGACAAATTCAGTCATTCCGAAATTTTTGCGGTCGAAAATTTCAAAACCGACACCACCACCTTGCGGGATGCCTTCCGAAGCCAGTGTCAGGCGCATTTCATACACTTTGTCAGAGGGAACAAGGAGCCCCTTGCCGTCCGGAGTGATCTGATAAGGGGTTTTGCTGTCTTTCAATTTTTTGACGATCTCTCCCGCATCTTCAGAAGAAAGATTTGTGAAGAGCGGGCGGAAATCGGTTCGATTGGCCACAAAAATAAGAACGGCAAAGGCCAAGGCCGACAGAAATGCCACCACGGCGATCAACATCTGCTTGCCCGGAGAAAGCAGGGTAAATGGCTCTATAAGTCTACGTAATCCCTCTGGCATTGTTCCGGTACGTGTTCCTTTCTATTGCAATGACCCTAAAACGGAAACTTCCTTTTATACCTGCATCCTCATGACTTCCTGATAGGCTTCAAGAGCCTTGTTGCGGACAGAAGACATAAACTGAAACGATATGCTGGCCTTTTCCATCGAAATCATCACTTCGTGGAGGTTTTTGTTTTCACCGCTTGCAAGCGCCTGTATTGATTTGTCGGACTGCACTGACAGGTCGTTGACTTTGGAGACAAGTTCGCTGAAAAACTTCCCGGCACCATCTGCCGTCGATGATGCACCTGTCTTTTTAAACTCCGGAAAGGCTTTTGATACTCCTATTCCACTCTCAATTCCCTTTAGTTCCATGTCAGATTCCTCATTGTTTGACTGGTTCGCTCAAACCGGCAAGCGCCAGTATACATTTGTTTATAACGGATGAACTATCTGCTGATTTCAAGTGTTTTCATGGCCATGCTTTTGGCTGCCTGAACGGCTGTAATGTTGGCTTCGTACGTGCGGGTGGCATTTATCATGTCAGCCATTTCTTCAACCACATTCACGTTCGGCATGGCAACATATCCCTGCGGGTTGGCATCCGGGTGGCTGGGGTCATACTGCAGGCGTGGCGGATTTTGGTCTTCAACTATCTGAGAGACTTCAACCTGGCGAACCTGCTGGGCAGTCGCCCCGTTGAGTGTCCGGCTGAAGCGGCTCTCAGTCGGCGCTGCCGAGAAAACAGCATCTTTCCGTTTATAGGGGCCACCTTCCGGCGTTCGGGTGGTATTGGCGTTCGCAAGGTTGCTGGAGATCAGGTTCATACGGGTTCTCTCAGCTGAAAGCGCAGAAGAGCTGACATTGATCGCACTGAAAAAATCCATTTATTTACCCTCCCTTATGGCTGACCTGAGACCCTCAAATTTCTTTGTCAGCATCTGTACGGAAGCATTGAACATAAGCTGATTTTCAGCCATTTTTCCCATCTCGTTTTCGAGTTCCACAGCATTGCCGTCTTTTCCGGGAGTCTTGGCCGGCGTTTCAATAACCTTGCCGGTGACAGAACCCAAGGCATTTCCGGAACCGGCGCCACGGATGGGGATATGACGCGCATGTGGAGCCGCCTGAGGAGCGTTACCGCGCCCTGATCCCTTGATGGCGCCCTGTAGCTCTTCTTCAAAAGCCAGCGTTTTAGGGACATAATTCGGGGTTTCCGCATTAGCGATATTCGAGGCGATCAGGTTCTGATTTTTCGCCCTCATATCAACGCTTTTTCCGAGCACGTCGATGGTTGTGCTGAATATTCCTTCAATCCGCATGGTTCCTCCTTGCGTAACACCCCCTGTCTGCAAAAAACGTACCTTGAACAGAAAAACGTAAAGCCAAGCCCAAAAAGAGGATAATGTTCCAATATTTGACTCGAAAGCCGCTTTATTCACGGGAAATTGCCGGCAACAGAGTCATTAATTTGACAGAGTCGTGTTTTTGACAGCTATTGGTGGGATGATCAGCGGAGAGATGCTTTGGGGGTGAGTGTGGTCAGGGACTGCTGGGCAAGCTTCTGCCAATCCGGGTCTTTGCCGTTTTGGGAAAGGTATTCAAATAGTTTTTTTGCGTGAGTGGCATTTCCATCTCGCAGATTGATTTCCCCGGCTTTATAGAGAAACTCCTCGCTGCGCTTGTTGTCCGGCAGCTTCAGTGCCTCATCCAGAAGCTTCAGAGCCCCCTTGCGGTCACCGGAAGTCTCTCTGGCAGAAGCGGCAACAAAATACGCATCCGGCATCAGCCTCGGGTCGCGACTGCCGGAAGCTGACAGAAACATATCCATGGCTTTTCCTGCCCGCGAATGATCCTGCAGCGACCAGAGCGAACGCCCTAAAAAGTAGTAACTCTCAATCTTTTGAGCTTTTTCTCCCTTGTTCAGGAGCCACAGCATGGTCTCTTTCACGTTCTGATGCTTGTCTGAATTGTAATAGAGAGCTCCGAGGCGCTCCATAATCAATCGTGCACGCTTGTTGTCCGGGTATCTCCGCAGAAATGATTTGAACGAGTGTTCTGCCGTTGCAACATCACCAATCAACTCGGCATTGTCCGCGATTTCAATATACATATCCGGGGCAACCTGCGCTGCCCACTGTTTCTCAACCAGAGAATTCAGTAACTTCACAAGCTCGATCGGCCGGCCGGATTCATTGTACGAGCGCGCCACTCTCTTGACGAAGTCCGGTTGATCAACACAGCCTGCCAGGTACTCGTGATGCTCTTCAACAAAGCGCATGAGGGCGGTGGTATCCTTCCCCCACGGAGCCTGATGGAACACTTCGGCAACAAGAATTTCTCGTATGGTCCTGATTACGGCAGCATAGGCCCCACGCGGGAACCTTTTCTGAAATCCGATCAGATGCTGCAGCGCTACAGCCGCGTCGCTATGAATTGATTCCAGCAGAACATGCTTGAATAGAGATTCTTCGCGTATGTCAATATCGCCGCCCTGCTTGGAAACATTCAGGTATTCGTCGCTGAGCGCCTTATAATTCCAGGCGTTTGCCTGAAGGAATCTTACATCTGCACGCCTCATCAACGCCATGGAGCTGGCTTTATTATCTTTAAAATTTTCCGAGACATTTTCATAGATGGCTGCCGCCTCACGATCATGTCCCTGCCGGGATAATATATCCCCGAGCCGCACCAAAAGCACAGGAGCAAACTTTTTGTCCGCCAGTCTTGCCACCAGGCCTGCCAGAAGTGAGCGGGCCGGACCAAGTTCCCCGCTGCGGGCTATGCTGTCCCCGTAATAGAATGTGATTGCCGGGTTGAAGCCGAGGTACGCAGGCCATAGTTTTTCCGCATCACGAAATGCTGTCAGAGCCTGCTGGTACTTCTGCAGCTTGTAGCGAGTCTCGGCCAACCGGTACAGTGCCAGTGGCCTGATTGGTGCCTGACGTGCCGCAAACTGGCTGAACGCCTCTTCGGCGTCCGAAAGCCGTCCTTTGTATAAATCGCTCTCCGCCGCTAGGAAGAGTTTCTGATCATTTTCATCCAGCAGTGTTGTAAGTACTTGCCGGTCAGTTGGAGCGAAGGGGATGTCAGATTTGAAGGGCGGATCAAAATCACGCACCAGTTTTTCAACACCGTTCCAGATCTTTTCTCGGCCTGCCATTGAAGGGTGCGGTGTGGGCAGTTTAAAAGGGGTACCGATATCAAGCGTAATAGCGCTGATATCAGGACGTGACAGATCCCGCCATCCGACCTTGGAGGACATCTGGAATGTCATTAAAAGATTGTCGCCACGCTTTGTAAAAACCAGGCCGCCGATGTTTGGATCGGAATAGCGCCTGAATTTTTTGAACAGCGTACCGGTGGTATCCTGCATGACAATTCGAAGACGATTACCGGAAATTACGGAAAGCTGGTAGGCGGGCGGTTCAGCCAGCCGGACTGTGATGCGTGTAAAATCTTTTTTTGGCTTTATATCAACACGGTACATGCGATTGGAGGTTGAAGCCAGCGCCTGGGATGGAAGACAGAGTATAAGTATAGAGGTGATCCAGATCAGTAGGTAAAAAATAATTACAGGCAAATTTTTCGTACTGAAAAAATTACAAATGCGGCTTCCTGCAGAAACTTTTTTATAAGCGTAGTTGTCCAATTTATGGAGGCCGCCAGAAAATGATTTACACGGGGTTGATGACATATTGCTGCCCGAAATTGGCTTTATGCCGGCGGTAACTTGCAAAAACGACGCACCTTGGTGACTACCTCATCATTATTGAACGGTTTGATAATGATATCACGAGCACCGTATTTAAGGGCTTTCAAGACGGCGGTCCGCGTCCAGCACTCGGCGCTCATAATGATCGGCGGCGGAAAGTCCTGCCGTATGGCGTTGACCTTGATGCAGACGGCCAACTCGCGATCATCTGCATCCTGGGAGCCGATCAGAACCAGTTTGACATTTCGACCGTTAAATAACTCTTTGATATCGGCATTCAGGGATCCTTCCACGATTTGAAGCTCTGTGAAAGCAACCAGTTCAACCAGATGCTGGCGCTCGACCTCGTTGTCCTCCAGCACGACAATGCTGTCCACTCCACCGCTGCCGTCGCCGGCACCTGCGGTGACCTTGTCTTCGACTCCAGCATCCTGAAGCTCCTCCGGCTGGTTTGCTGCGGGAGTTCCTGACTCTTCAGGAGCCTCCGGGGGCGGGTCAAACAGATTACCAAGAACGACCGGTATCAGTACATCCAGATGATTCATCTCCTGTCCCGGCATTTCGAGCTTAGAGCGGAACATGAGGTAGTCGCCGTCAGGCAGAGGATCCTCCTCGTTCAGCTGATCAATTTCAGGGACATATTTCTTGGGAGGTAATAATTTAAGACGAACTTTATTGGTGAGTGTGCTCTGAAAAACGGTGTTTAAGGCACCGTTAACCATATTGGCTATTTCCGAGAAGGCATCGATATCATCGTTTTCGATGATCGAAAGGCGTTTTTTCTCTTGAATTCGGGCGGGTGGAATGCCGAGCAGTATGCTGCTCATGACAATGGCGTCACGCAGAGAAAAAACTAGATAAAGCTGGCCCTGATAAGCCTCGCCCGAATCAACTCCAAGCACAAAGCAGCCGTCGTCAAGGTCTCCGAAGTAGGAGGTTTTGCTTGTGGCCAGAGAATCGGAAAGAGCGATGGAAAGTTCCTGCCCAAGGAGCATGCCGCTCTCTTCTCCGGCTTGCTTCAGAGCGGTTTCCAGCATCCCGTATAGCGTTTTGTAACCATCCATCGGATATCATCTTCCTGCCGGGCTGAACCTGACGCTCAGGCACCTCGCAATAAACTACTAGGTTGTTTTTGGACTAATCGCCCTTTTTAAGGGTCAATCCGACCAGAAATTTCAACCCTTCAACCACAAACGGGATAACAACACAATCGCTGTCAGAAAGGGAGTTAACAGTATAATCCTCACCCGAGATTACTGTCGGGATTGAGAGTTTCACATCCAGCCCTCCTTTGGACAACACCTGCTTGACACTTCCCCCCAGCATATTTGCAATTTCACCGATGGCATCGTTTAAGTCATCATTTACCTCATCACATTCCATGCCAAGCATGCTGGAAGTAATTTTAAGAGCCAGAGCGACCGGGCAGTGAATCGAGATGACTCCCGAGTAGGTCCCGGCAAAACCAACCATGCCGGTGATGCTACACTTGAAGCGGCTGACCGGTTCCTGTAAAGGGAATTCATCCTGCGGGTCCATCATGACCATGGTCGTGAAGACCTCGCGGGTTGCGCTTATTACATATCCGGCCAACACTTCTTCTGTGAATTTGGTTGTCTCTGCAATATCGGCATTAAGGCTCATAGCAATCCTCCCAGCTTCTCCTGAAGCTGGTCGGGTGTGAACGGTTTTTTGATGCTATCGCTGGCTCCGCTCGACATTGCTTCCGCAATGATTTCTTCCCCGCCCTCCGTAGTGATCATCACGATCGGAGTCGCGTTGCCGTTGGCGCGTACGGCTTTAACGAATTCAAGGCCATCCATGTTGGGCATATTTATGTCGGAGAGAATCAGTTGGATTGACTTGCCGGATGCAATGACCCCCAGTCCTTCAATCCCGTCGCCGGCCTCAAAAATTTCATCTACGGCCAGTCCGGCCTGCCGCAATGAACGCGAGATGATTTTCCTCATTGTTGATGAATCGTCCACGATCAGAATGTTTGCCATACCGTACCCCTCCTTTTTTAGTGTGCATAAAGTGAATTGATAAGTATTCGCATCAATTTCGGCATTTCAGCGTGTAGATTATAAGCATTTTTTCTGTATGCGCAATCCCCGAATTATGGGATGTGCCAGAAAATTGACAAACAGGCTGCAGATCCTGACATGGCCCCGGAAAAAAGAACCGGTACTAAACTCCCGCTATCGCCACGGCCGCCCGTAAAAACCGGTCAACCTGATCCAGAGATCCGGCTTCGCAGTACAGTCGCAGCACAGGTTCGGTGCCGGAGGGGCGGATAAGCAACCAGTCCCCGTTCTCAAAAATGAATTTGAAACCGTCACTGAAATTGCTTGCGACAACGGTACGGCCGTCAATTTCTGCAGGTGGCTGAGAGCCCAGCCTGGCAATCAACAGTTCTTTGGCATTATCTTCGATGCGGCGGTCGATGCGACGGTAATGGAAATGTCCGATCTCATCCATAGTTGCTTCCAGCAGTTGGCGCAATCCTTTGCCGCTGACAGCTATCGCCTCCAGGAGCAGAAGCCCGAGCAGAATTCCGTCACGTTCGGGAATGTGACCCTTGACACCCAGCCCGCCCGATTCTTCACCACCCATCAGAATGTCACGCTCCAGCATCAAGCCGCAGATATGTTTAAAGCCGATGGGAGTCTCCAGGAGTTCAAGATCGAATTTTATTGCCAGAAGGTCGACCATGCGTGTTGTAGAAACGGTCTTAACAACGGCGCCGCTCAGTTTTTTATGTTCTATCAGGTGCCTTAAAATAACGGTAAAGATGCAGTGAGAAGAGAAGAAATCACCATTTTCGTCAATCGCTCCGATCCGGTCCGCATCGCCGTCCAGCGCCAGGCCGACCTGGTATTTACCACTTTTTACAAGAGCTGATAATTCCTGGAGATTCTGGGCAATCGGTTCAGGAGCAATACCCCCGAAAGCCGGGTTCTCGCTGTTATGAATTTCGTCTACAGACGACAGGAGTTGTGGAATGAAGCCCGATCCGGCACCGAACATCGGATCAACCAGCGCCGGAATCCCGGCTTTTGAGATCAGATCAAGGTCCACATAACGACTGATCTGGTGAAAATAGCCCTCACTCGGATCAAAAAGTTCTACAAGGCCTTTGTCCAGGGCTTCACAATATGGAACAGCCACGACTCGACGAGCGTTTTCGGTATTATAGGAGATGATTTCTTCCAGAATCTTTGTTGTCGAGGGGAGTGCGGAGCCGCCGAAATTCTCCTTGATCTTGAAGCCGTTGTATTCAGGTGGGTTGTGGCTGGCGGTTATCATTACGCCTGCTCC
>CAZUGI010000058.1:0-17607 GCA_964619855.1 uncultured Geobacter sp.
AAAACCTGCTTATCTAGAGTGGTGGAGGGAAAGGCCCTGCGAAACCACAGCAACCGGCCATGCGGCGTCAGGTGCTAATTCCTGCCGAAAGGCAAAGATGAGGAGCGTGCTGTGTAGATTATCAGCCCCTTCTCATGTAATGCGAAGGGGCTTTTTAATGTCCGTCGGTATAGTAAAGGAAAATTCCATAACCTTTGAGTCCGGAATTCGTCTGGACAGTGGGCGTATTCTTGCCCCGATCACCATCGTCTATGAAACGTACGGTACTCTGAACGAGCAGAGGAATAACGCTATTCTGGTTGAGCATGCCTGGACCGGCGATGCCCACCTGGCAGGAAAACGTAGCGATACTGACTCTAAAACAGGCTGGTGGGATGCTATAGTCGGACCGGGACGGCTGCTGGATACGGACCGCTATTTCGTGATCTGTTCAAATGTTATCGGTTCCTGCTTTGGCACCACCGGCCCTACCTCGCTTAATCCCAAAACCGGCAAGCGCTATAATCTGTCATTTCCGGTCATCACGGTGCGTGACATGGTCCGTGCCCAGAAACTCCTGATTGATTCACTTAAAATAGATAAACTTCTGTCAGTCATGGGCGGCAGCATGGGCGGTATGCAGGCTATCGAGTGGGCTACACAGCACCCAGACAGCATAGCCTCGGCGATTGTGCTGGCTGCTACACCGCGCCCCTCCCCACAGGCAATATCACTGAACGCCGTGGCACGCTGGGCTATTTTCAATGATCCCACCTGGCGCAAGGGCGAATACAAGCATAATCCCAAAGACGGCCTGGCATTGGCACGCGGCATCGGCCATATCACATTCCTGTCGGATGAATCCATGAATGCCAAGTTCGGACGGCGTTTTTCGTCCAAAGACGGCCAGTTCGATTTTTTCGGGCAGTTTGAGGTCGAGCGCTATTTGAACTACAACGGCTACAACTTCGTTGACCGTTTCGATGCCAACTCGTTTCTCTATCTGGCCAAGTCACTGGATCTCTATGATGCTGCCTGGGGGTACGAATCCCTGACCGAGGCATTTAGTCAGATTCAGGCACCCATACAGTTCTACGCATTCTCTTCGGATTGGCTGTACCCGGCCTATCAGACTGAAGAGATGGCAAACTGCCTTAAAGAACTGGGAAAGACGGTGGAATATCATCTGATACATTCTGCCTACGGTCATGATGCGTTCCTTTTGGAACATGAAACCTTTGCGCCTCTGGTGAGCAGATTCATAACCGATATACAAAAGCTGTGAACATGCCGTCTGCACAGAACCCATGCGCTGAATTTAAAGCCGACCCTGTTTTCCGCAAGCTCCGCCACCACATCGGCCGGGCCGTTGCTGATTTCAGCCTGATAAAGGAGGGGGATCGCATCGCGGTCGCCGTATCGGGTGGTAAGGACTCGTATACCCTGCTGCTGTTGCTGGAAGAGCTGCGGAGCAGGGCGCCGATCTCATTTGAACTGGTGGCGGTCAACATAGACTCCGGCTATCCGGGGTACCAGACAAAGGTCATCGAAGGCTTTCTGCGGGACAACGGCTTCACGTATCAGATGGTTCCAACTGAGCACTATTCGATCATCAAGGAAAAACGTCGCCCCGGCTCATCGTACTGTTCAATCTGTGCCCGCCTGAAACGCGGGTCGCTTTACGAGGCGGCCAGGACACTGGGTTGCAACAAGCTGGCTCTCGGGCACCATCAGGATGACTTTATCGAAACACTGCTGCTGAACCAGTTTTTTGTTGGCTCACTCAAGTCAATGGCGGCCTCGATGCTGGCTGACAATGGAGTTACAACGGTTATCAGGCCACTGGTGTATGTAGAGGAATCAGAGATCATCAATTTTTCTCATAAAGCTGCATTACCGATAGTCTGCTGCTGCTGTCCGGTGTGTGGAACTGCCGATCTGCAGCGCAAGAGGATGAAGCGCTTGCTGGCCGATTTACAGGTGGAGATCCCTCACGTTAAGAGCAGTCTGTTGAAGGCCCTGTCAAACGTGCACCCCCGCCATCTTCTTGACCCTGCGTTGCGCCGGGAGAGTTCTGTTAAGAGGCTGTGAATTGATCTCTTTTTTTAAGTTTGACCTGTTCACGCGTATCCCGAGATCATTCAACAAATCAACCACCGAATAGAATCCTCCTGCCACTACCACCGCAATGCCTGCTATTGTTACCGCTTCCATACCTGACCTCCGGATATCTTGATACGGGAAGCATAGAGTAAGTATATGACATAATAAGTCACTCAAGTTTTTCATTGTCGGAGTTTCAGTGCAGAACAGCAGCCCTGGAAAAAACATGAAATGGTTGCAATCCGAGCCGACCCTCTCTGAGCTGTGCCGAGAATATCCGGAGGTATGGGAGGTTGTCCGAAGGGAGATTGCCGAAATTGTCGCAGGTGGAACGCTGATGGAGCTCCAGTTGTATTTGAAACGATCTGCCCTGGAATCCGGAATGCTTGCGAAAAAATTGCAGAAGAGCCGGGGTGACAAAAAGCTGCTGGAAGCCACCCTGACGCAGCTAGTCCGAAATAAAATGACGCAGCTTGCGATTCGGCAACATTGTATATCAGAAGCTACCGGTATCGAAAAAGGCAAAGTTCGCTTTAATCTGCTGAATGGTTATCTGGCCCAGAAGCTGCTGTTCAAGGAAGGTTTGGAACGCAAGCCTGCCTCCATGTTCTGGTTCGGTCTGCTATGGCCCCTGATCTGGCAGAAAAGAATGCTGATGCCGCTGGTTCAGCCGAAGGGGATTTACTGTTTCTATTCAAGCTCTCTTGTTAAAGCGCTGTCCGGGTTGATAGGTCCGCGCCCGTGTCTTGAAATCGCTGCTGGAGACGGCACTTTGTCGCGGTTTCTAAAGGAAGAAGCGGTCAGCGTTACGGCTACGGATGATTACAGTTGGAAACATGAGGTAACATATCCATCTTTCGTACTAAAGTTGGAAGCCCATGAGGCACTGGTGAGGTACTCGCCCGAGGTGGTAATCTGTTCCTGGCCGCCAGCCGGTAATGGTTTTGAACGGCAGGTATTCAGAACAAAGAGTGTTCAGTTGTACATTGTTATCAGCAGCCGCCATCGTTTTGCGTCTGGAAACTGGACCGACTACTCGCAGCAATCCGCTTTCTCTTTCGAAGAAGATCCAGATCTAAGCAAGCTGGTGCTTCCTCCGGAACTAAATGCCGCCGTCTATCTATTCAGGAGAAAACCCTCTGGACAGGTAAACACAAATTGAAAGTTATACCTGGAAGGTTAAGGAAGGTGAGGCTAAGGCTCGCCCCGAACGCCATCACTTGAGAGCATAACCAGGTCGACACGGCGGTTTCTGGCTCGTCCTTCTGATGTGGCATTGTCAGCCAGGGGCCGGAATTCGGCATAGCCGGTGGCGGAGATCTTGTCTGGATCGACATCAAAGTTTTTAATGAGGTATTTTACGGCATTGGTTGCCCGGCTAGTTGAAAGCTCCCAGTTTGAAGGGAACTGGGCGGAACTTATCGGAACATTGTCGGTGTGCCCCTCAAACCGCAGCGGGTTATTATACTGAGTCATAACTTCAGCAATCGTGTTGACCAATTCATATGCCTCCGGCTTGATGGTGGCCTTGCCAGAGTCAAAAAAACCGGCTTCCTTGAGGCTGACGATCAATCCGCGCCGGGTGATTTCCAACGTGACCTTGTTCTGGGCGCCCTGCTTGACCAGGTACGCCTCAATGGAGGCCTTGATTTGCCGGAAATCCTTCTCCTCAGCCCGGACCTTGGCCTGACCGGTTCGTAAGCGGCCTGGCGGCGCGATGGAAACATCCGGTTTGAGAGATGGAATGGCTGATATTGTTTTAGACGGGATGACATTCATCTTGGGGGTCGGCGCGCCGGCTGTGGCCATGCCGAAAGACTGCTGTATCGACTGCATTACCGCTTCCACCTTGGCCTTGTCGCTCTGACCCATCGCATACAACACGACGAAGACGGCAAACAGCAGGGTTATAAAGTCGGCATAAGATACCAGCCAGCGTTCGTGATTAACGTGCTTTTCCGGTTCTTTTTTCAGTGCCATGGCAGGTCAGTGGCCGCCCACAAAGGCCTTGAGTTTCTGCTCGATAAAATGGGGATTTTCACCGTTCTGGATGGCGATCAGCCCCTCCAGAATCATGATCCGGCGCAATATCTCCTCTTTCATACGGATCTTCAGCTTGGTTCCGATCGGCAGACAGATAATGTTTGCTATCATGAGACCATAGATGGTGGCAACGAACGCAACGGCGATACCCCCTCCAAGCTTGGAAGTGTCCGAGAGGTTTCCCATGACGTGGATCAGTCCCAGAACGGCACCGATGATGCCGATGGTTGGTGCGAATCCTCCCGCCGCCTCGTAGAATTCAACGCTGTGCTTGAAATGGTCCTCGTAGGCCATGATATCGGCTTCCAGAGTCTCACGCAATTTCTGGGGGTCAATACCATCCACCACCAGTGAAATTCCTTTTTTTATGAAAGGGTCTCTGGCCGACTGAGCTTCCTGTTCCAGAGAAATCAGGCCGTTGCGTCTGGCTTTGGTGGCGTAATTGATAATATCTTTTACCACCTGCTCATGATCAACCTTTGCCGGAAGAAAGGCCGTCTTGACTTCCTTCAGCGCAGTGATGATCGCCGGTAGCGGCATGGAGACGAACACGGCACCAAAAGTGCCCCCCAATACGATCATTGCCGCCGTGGGCTGTATCAAGGCCGATATATGGACGCCTTCGATGGCTGCGCCGCCAAAGACGGCCCCGAAAGCCATCACCAATCCTATAATGGTTGCTAAATCCATGAGCTAAAAATCCCGGCTGTGGAATGGAGTAGAAACATGCGTATCCCGGCTGACGGGACAGGCGGCTTCTTTGTCAATGGAAACACGCTTAAACTGGCTGATTCTCTGCCGCCGAAGATACTTCTTATGGACAGGAGTTTCACAACGCCTCATGACTCTGGCCCTGAAAGCGATTACTTTGCTGATGATGGAGCTTGCACGGTCCTTGACAATATAATGGTTGCCGTTGAACAGAGTGATGACGGTATCCGGGGTCTCTTCAATGCTGACTATGTGGTCAGGATTCAGAAACATCAACTGTCTGTCCATACGTGTCAGTGCAATCATGCAGTCACCGCAAATAAATAGAGATTTTTCTATAAATATCAAAAACCGTGTAAGGTCAAGAACTTTTTGCCGTTTCAGTCGTGCATTTGTGCTCGGTCATCCAAGCGTGGCATCGATTGCATCAAAGTCGATGTAACGCTCGGCAATGGAATTGATCAGGTTTATCTTCTCAGTATCTTCCGGGCCGATTTTTGAGACGTGCTCACGCAGCCGGTAAAAAATATCCGAAGATGTCTCTTCTATGCGAATATAGGGGATGTTGCTGTCATCAATTATGCGCTGAGTTATGCTCGATACCGGCACGTGACCGGCGATCAGCAGCCCGGTCAGACGCTTTTTGTACTCCGGTATATGGTGCAGGGCCGATGCTGTCACCAGCAGTTCGTCGCGGGAACTGGTTACGATCAACAGGGTTGAGGGTTCCAGATGGTCGATGACTATCTGGGACGAGGCTGCTCCAAGCTGTATATTGTGGCAGATGCGGGTCCGCTCACCAGGGTCTCCCTTCAGGGGTAGCCCGAGCAGGTCGGAAATATGCTGGAGGGTCGGGTCAGCCAGAATCGGGGAATAGTCAAAAGCACTGGTTACCAGCATATCGCTGCCGGCAAAGGCTTTAGTAAGATACATCATTGCGTGGGCGCGCTTTTCAGCAACCAGCTTGTTAGCCATGATGACCCTGACATGGGCCTTTTCACGTTCGTACAAAGCCAGATTAAGCTCTACGGCATCAATCACATTGCCAATGCCACCGCCGGTCAACATGAGAACCGGGGCATTCAACATGGCCGCCACTCTGGCATTATTGACACCTACGACAGAACCGACGCCCCCGTGGCCGGCTCCTTCAATAATAAGAAAATCGTATTTGCGTTCCAGCTTGGCGCAGGCGGAGCGGATGATTTCTCCGGGCGCATCCATATCGATCTCGCCATCCAGAAAACGCCTGGTTGTACCGGTTGTCAGGGTAAGCGGGGACATGAGGGCAATATCCTCCTCCACGCCAAACACACTGGCAAACATAGCGGCATCTTTGTCAACGATATGCCCGTTGAATTCGATACATTTGGGGCCGACCGGCTTCATGAAGCCGACACGGCCGTATTTGTTGCGGGCAAGATGCATCAGCGACAGACTGATAGTCGTCTTGCCGCAATGCTGACCGGTTGCTCCGATGAATATTTTTCGGCACATAGATTTTGTTCCCCGGTTTATTGTCAGAGTCCCGTATTCAGCTCCTCAAAATAGGAGTTGAGATGCTCCTCTCCGCTGTGGAAACGGAGAAACCTGACCCCCATTCCGCTTTTTTTGACCAGATGGAAGAGATTCTGCGGAACCTTTTTGGCCCACATGACCCTCGCCTCCAATTCAATCTTGCGGTCATCCTGAACTGTAAACTCGATTCTGATCTTTGAATTCGGAGGTATGATATTCGGTGTTTTGATGAACATCCCGGTGGCTGAAATATCCTCAGTAAATGCCACCCGTATCGCTTCGTCAATTCCGAACCGGATTGTAATGCGTTTTTTATGACGCCTGATATCACGTTTATCGGCCACTGTCCCCGCCTTGTTGAGTAATAAATTGAAGAAACAGCATAGCAAGTCTGAATTTTATGCCAGAAATATACCACAATTTCAATAAGACGCCAGCTTTTGATAGCATGCAGATGAGTCCCTTTCATGTACGGATGTATATAATCCTATTTGTTGCAGGCATGCACCGGTTTACATGATGATTCTACGGGAGTTGTTAATGCCCAAAATTGGATTGACAGAGCTGAGGCAATCATCTAGTTTGTCAAAACGCTGGGGGAGTTTCGGCTGAGAGCGGCTTATAACCGCGACCCTTCGTACCTGATCCGGGTAATTCCGGCGTAGGGAAGCGCGACCTATCGATGTTCAACAGCCGCTTCTGCGGCTTTTTTATTTTGTGTGTACGAAGTTTTCCTGTTTATCTGGTCGTGGAGAGCAATATGCGGATTGTTTTGAATGGTGAAAATGCTGAAACAAAAGAAAGCGGCTCAATCGCCGAACTTTTGACACAGCTGGGTATCAGTTTGGAACGGGTTGCGGTTGAAGTGAATGTGGAAATTGTACCCAAGGCTAAGTATGACACTCATGCTCTGGCTGAAGGTGACAGGGTGGAAATAGTCCATTTTGTGGGCGGTGGATGAATTGATATCACGTGAGGAGAAATCGTATGTCACAGGCTGACGATAAGCTGATTATCGGCGGACGGGAATTTAACTCCCGGCTGATGGTGGGTACCGGAAAATACGCAAGTTTCGAGCAGACCGCCCGTGCCCTGGAACTTTCCGGAGCAGAGATAATAACGGTGGCTGTCCGGAGGGTTAATCTTGATCGTAGCAAGGAATCGCTGCTGGACTATATCGATCTCAAAAAGTACACCCTGCTCCCGAATACCGCTGGATGTTACACGGCTGATGATGCCGTGCGCACCTGCCGTCTGGCCCGTGAAGCCGGGATGTCGGATTTTGTTAAGCTGGAGGTTCTGGGAGACGAAAAAACTCTCTTTCCGGATAATGAAGAGCTCCTCAAGGCGGCTAAGATACTTATATCAGAAGGGTTCACGGTGCTGCCATACTGCAGCGACGATGTGATAGTCTGCAGGAAACTGGAGGATCTGGGTTGTGCGGCGGTCATGCCTCTGGGAGCTCCCATCGGTAGCGGCCTTGGTATCCGCAATCCCTACAATATCCGTATAATCCTCGAAAATATCTCGGTGCCGGTTATTGTCGATGCCGGGGTCGGATCGGCATCGGATGCCGCCATTGCCATGGAGCTCGGCTGTGCCGGCGTACTTATGAACACGGCCATTGCCGGGGCCAGAGACCCGCTTGCCATGGCCGAAGCTATGAAGCTGGCTGTTATTGCCGGACGACTGTCGTATAAGGCCGGCCGGATTCCACGCAAGCTTTACGCCAATGCCTCCAGCCCGCTGGATGGCATGATCGGGTGATCGTCGCATCACGATGCAAGCTACAGATTTCAAGCTGTACCTGATAACCGACCGCCATCAAACCTGCGGCAGACCTCTTGCCGAGGTGGTCCGGAAAGCTCTTGATGGTGGTGTAAAGGCTGTTCAGCTGCGTGAAAAGGACCTGCCGGGTGCGCAGTTGTACCGTCTGGCTGTTGATATGCGAGTCCTTACTGCCGAATACGGTGCCCGACTGATAATAAACGATCGTAGTGACATTGCCCAGGCGGTTGAAGCCGACGGTGTTCAGGTCGGTATAAAGAGTCTACCGGTGGCAGAGGTCAGGCGTCTGTTGGGCCGGGATAAGCTTATCATCTACTCTGCCCATGCTGTTGAAGAAGCGGTGCAGGCAGGGATGGATGGAGCCGATATGGTCACTTTCGGGCCTGTGTACCATACCCCCTCCAAGGCGGGCCATGGTGTTCCCTGTGGTGTTGCGACCCTTTCTGAAGCCGTACGTTCTTTGAGCATACCGGTTCTCGCTCTGGGGGGCATAAAGCTGGATAACAGTTCTGGTGTGTTGTCGTCCGGATGCCGGGGTATTGCAGTCATATCTGCCATCCTCTCGGAAGCTGCTCCGCGTGAGGCCGCCGCATCCCTGCTGAAAAAGATTGAAGAGCATGTCCAAAATTCCTGACGAGCGGATTCATCCCCAGCTGCACATTAACTCCTACGGCCATTACCTGCGCCGCCGATTTGGTCTCAGGGTCAGCAAGGTTAATGTAGATGCCGGTTTTACCTGCCCTAATCGTGACGGCAGCAAAGGGAGCGGCGGCTGTATTTATTGTAACAACGACTCCTTCTCTCCTAAAGATACCCAGCCGACCATGCCGCTAGAGAAGCAGATAGCAGAGGGGATGGCTTATCACCGGCTTCGCTTAGGCTCGCAGAAATTCATTATCTATTTTCAAAAATATACCAATACCTATGCTTCGCTGGATGTTCTGACCGATTTGTACCGGCGGGCCCTTGATCAACCGGACGTGATTGGAATTTCAGTCGGAACGCGTCCGGATGCACTCAGCGATGGGGTCCTGGACCTGCTCGAAGAGATTTCCGGGAAACGCTACGTCTGCCTAGAATTGGGCCTGCAATCTATGGATGACTCCATTCTGGGACGAATAAACCGTGGCCATACCCTGCATGATTTTACTACGGCCGTCCATCGGGCCAGCGGACGAAATTTTGACATCTGTGCCCATCTGATCTATGGTTTTCAGGGTGAATCGGCAGACGAATTCCTTAAAACTGCCGATCTGATGGCCGCGCTGCCGATCGATTCTCTCAAGCTTCACCAGCTGCACGCTGTGGAAGGTACCGCTCTGGCGGAGCTTTACCGGAACGGACAATTTACACCACTTACGCTGGAGCAGTATGTTGCAACGGCAGCTGATTTTCTGGAGCGGCTCCCCGCCGGAGTTGCCATTCAGCGCTTGTACGGTTCAGCGCCGCTTGATATCCGGGTTGCCCCGCAGTGGGGGCTGAAAAACAATCAGATGTGGTACGCAGTAGTCAATGAGTTGACAAGGCGCGGCACATTTCAAGGGTCAAGGGTCAAGGAAAACGATGTAGTCTGGAAGACTTGCCCCTGATTTTCACAGTTTTCAATAAGGAGTATCAATTATGTCCGATCTTCGTGTTCGTTTTGCCCCCAGCCCTACCGGCTATCTGCATGTCGGCGGCGCCCGTACGGCCCTTTTCAACTGGCTATTGGCCCGCAAGCTGGGCGGTACTTTCATCCTGCGCATCGAGGATACCGATGTGGAGCGCTCCACCAAGGAGTCGGTGGATGCCATTCTGCAAGGAATGAAATGGCTCGGCCTTGACTGGGACGAGGGTCCCTTTTACCAATCCGATTCTTTTCCGCTCTATAAGGAGTATGTTCTGAAAATGCTGGACAGCGGCAAGGCCTACAGATGTTACTGCAGCTCTGCAGAATTGGAAGCCAAGCGTGACAAGGCCATGCAGGAGGGGCGCAAACCCAAATATGACGGTACCTGCCGTGAGCGGGCCGATCAACCCGAAGGACAACCTTTTGTGGTCCGTTTCCGGGCCCCGCAGGATGGGGAAGTGGCATTCAATGATCTGATCAAGGGTCGGATCGCGTTTCCGGCTGAAGAGCTTGATGACCTGATTATTCAGCGGACAGACGGCACACCGACCTACAACTTCTGCGTTGTGATTGACGATGCAACGATGAAGATCACTACCGTCATCCGCGGTGATGACCATGTCAACAATACTCCCCGCCAGATCCAGCTTTACGAGGCACTCGGTTTTCCCGTCCCGGAATTTGCACACGTTCCGATGATACTTGGCTCAGACAAGGCCCGACTGTCTAAACGCCATGGCGCAACCAGTGTCATAGCCTATCGGGATATGGGTTTTCTGCCGGAAGCATTGATAAATTATCTTGTCCGCCTAGGTTGGAGCCACGGAGACGACGAGATCTTCAGCCTGGAAGAGATGATTCAAAAATTTGACATCAATAATGTCGGCCGTTCGGCCTCGGTCTTCAATACGGAAAAACTGCTCTGGCTGAATGCCCACTATATCAAGAATGGAGATCCGGAGCGCCTGGCCGACCTGTTGCTGCCGCACCTGTCAGGGAGAGAGGTGACAACTCTTGGAGGTCCGGATCTGATGGCGGTGGTAAAAACCTTGCAGGAACGGGCCCAGACACTGGAGGAGATGGCTGAACGGGCTGTATTTTTCTATAACGCCCCGACCTGCTATGATGAAGTGGCGCTGGCTAAATTTGACAGAGAACAGTTGCTGAAGGTGTTTGCAGTTGTTACAGAAAAACTTTCAACAACCCCGATGGAAGATGCTGCCGGAGTTGATTCTGTCTTCAAGGAAATCTGTGCCGAAAACGGCTGGAAGATGGGACAGGTTGGTCAGCCGGTCCGGATCGCTCTGTCCGGGGGTACTCAGGCGCCGGGGATCGGTGAAATAGTGGTAACACTTGGGGTTGAGGAGACTGCCATGCGTATCCGGAAAGCGGGGGAGTTTGTGGCAGGAAAACCTGCATTACCTCAAAAATAAATCAGTTAAACACAGTGGACACAGAGAAAGCTACAATAATTCATTTTGATGATTTCATCTGGCTTTATTGCAGTTACTTGATCCATCCAAACAGCTATGGCTTAGCTTTTCATAATTTATTTCTCTGTGTACTCTGTGCCTCTGTGTTTCAATTGCTTTTCACCTGCTGTCCCCGCCATCACCCGCTGCAGTTCAGTCCCCAACTCCTTCATGCTGTATGGTTTTCGTAGAAACCCGGCCGGCGCCTGTTCGTTTACTCGATCAGACAGTTCCTGCTCGTTGAATCCGCTGCAAAGAATTATCTTTACAGAAGGTTTAATAAGTTTCAGTTCGCGCATTGCTGTAACGCCATCCATGCTTGGCATGGTCAAATCCATCAAGACTACGTCGATATCATCGTATTGTTCCCGGAATTTGCTGACCGCCTCCGTGCCGTTACAGGCTGTTATCACCTTTAGGCCGCAAAGTTTGACCATTGTAACGGCTATTTTGAGGACACTCTTCTCATCATCCACTACCAGAGCCATGCCGGAGAGCGCAACCTCTTCCGTATTTTCAGGATCAGCGTCGGTGTTCTGAACTGTATCGGTTACGGAAGCTTCAACGGCAGGAAATATTACTTTGATGGTTGTGCCATTACCGGGGGTGCTCTCTATAAACAGTGCGCCGCCGTGCCCTTTTATGATCCCCTGAACAGCCGACATGCCGAGTCCGCGACCGGTAAATTTTGTCGAAAAGAACGGGTCGAAGATGCGTTCTTGAGTTTCGCGGTCCATGCCGATGCCGTTATCAGTTATCTCCAGATATACGAAACGCCCCGGCTGGGGTTTATCAAACAGCCGGCTGCCGGCCAGAAAATCCTTGTCATAATCCTGCACGCCGGTGGACAATCTAATGAATCCTGGCTGTGCCTCAATTGCTTCAGCCGCGTTTGTAATCAGGTTCATGACCACCTGCTGGAGCTGAGCGATATCCGCCATGATGGCCGGCAGTTTTGTGCCGGTATGCAACTCCATGGTTATGGCCTTTGACACAGCTGTTCTCAGCATTGAGGCGTTCTCGTTGACCAGATCATTTAAATCCAGCTCTTTAACGATAAAATTTCCCTTGCCGGAGTAAGCCAGCATTCTGCTGGTAAGATCGGCGGCATGCCTGGTGGCATGTATGGCTTGTTCTATATATCTTTTCGAAATTGAATCAGGGGGGAGTTTTTTTGTGGATAGTTCCAGATTACCATGAATGGCCTGCAGCAGATTGTTAAAGTCATGGGCGATGCCGCCCGCCAGCACTCCCAAGCTTTCAAGCTTTTGGGAATGGAGAAGTCTTCGTTCATAGTCCAGGCGCTCTTCCTCGGCCTTCAGCTGTTCTGTTATGTCGTGGCCGACCCCAATGAATGACATTTGCCCGTTTTTATCGATATAGCGGGTGCCGTTTGCTACAAAACTCAGCCAGGAACCGTCAGTCCGCTTGACCCGGTAGCGAGGGCTTGTCCCGCTCTGGCCGGTACTGAGGACTCTTATGAGATATTCGAGACAAGGCTCGACATCATCCGGATGGACGTATGGTCCAAAAGGCTTGCCAATTACCTCACTGGCCGGATAACCGAAGTGACGTTCCCATGAAGGGGATACAAACAGGAATGTGCCTTCGGCATCCAGTGTAAAAATAACATCGAAAGAGTTTTCAATGTGAGTGCGGAATGTAGCTTCGCTTTCTCTTAAAGCATCTTCAATACGTTTTTGCTCGGTGTTGTCCCGGGCAATGCTAATTATCTCAATGATGTTTCCATCGCTGTCAAAAACAGCAGAGTTATTCCACTGCATCCAGAGCCTGCGACCATCCTTGGTGATGTTTTCATTCTCGTTGTTCTTGAAAGCATCAGGATTAAGGGATATCTCTCGAATCATGGTCGACGGGCCCTGTCCGCCGGTCTCTATGGATTCGACGATAGTACCAATGACATTACGGCCGATCAGCTCATTCTTATTGAATCCAAAACATTTTTCGCCGAATTCGTTAATGTAGGTGATTACTCCGGATGCTTTCCAACGCAGAATAATCACATTGGCCAACTCCGCCAGTTCGCGATACTGAGCTTCCCGGCCAATAAGCGTCTCCTCAGACCTGATACGTTCGGTGATATCAACCAGCACACATGCCAGCAGGCCAGTGGCGAGCAGATAAGCGGAAATTTGGAGGTACCGACCGGTTTCATTCACGTGGCGTACAAAAACGTACGGCTCGCCGGCTGGGTTTGCCAGCCTGAAATGCTGAATAAGTGTCGATGAGGTTTCCGGGAATATCTCCCGTAAGGTTTTGCCAATCAGATTATCGTGGGACAGACCGGTAATGCTCAAGAAAGCGGGATTTACTTCCAGAAAACGATAGTCAACGGGTGAGCCCGATCCGTCACGGATAATCTCATGCATCACAAATCCATCGGTCATGGACATGAGAAGCTGATGGTATGAACTATCGGCAGGAATTATGTCAATTTTGTGCGACATAATCACTCCTTTCCAAGAACGCTTCCTGGGGGTGAGAGTCTCGAGCCAGTTCAAGGTTTCCAGCTTTTTTTTGGTATAAACGCCACTGACCGATCAGGATGCACTGTTGTTTGCCGACGCTGTCCTTGAAGCGGAATGGTGGGTAGTTGTTGCCCATCACTACCTTGATGGATTGGGGCCCAGCTTTTGCGGCGGGAGAGCACATGCTGCAGAAAAGGCAGCACATTATCAATACACGCATGAAAGCGTTAACGGTCATTGTTTTACCTGTGATATCGTTTGATCAGGAGCGACAGAGTGGTGTAATATTCTTAAAAAGTCAATCAAATTAACTGCTTTAGCTGGGAAACCTCATATGCCGCACTTCAGCCTCACCACAACCTATATCCCCCGCGGTGATCAGCCTCAGGCCATTAAAGAACTGGTCGATGGAATCGAGCGTGGCGACCGCCATCAGACCCTGCTGGGAGTGACCGGCAGCGGAAAAACCTTCACCGTAGCCAATGTTATTGCCCGCACCGGCCGGCCGGCGCTGGTGCTGGCCCCCAACAAGACTCTGGCAGCTCAGCTTTACGGTGAGTTCAAGGAACTCTTTCCGGACAATGCTGTTGAATATTTTGTCTCCTACTATGATTACTACCAGCCGGAAGCGTATATTCCGACCAGCGACACCTACATAGAAAAGGATTCGGCCATCAACGATGAGATTGACAAGTTGCGCCATTCGGCCACGCGCAGCCTGTTGACCAGACGTGATGTCATTATAGTCGCTTCGGTTTCCTGTATTTACGGGATTGGATCACCCGAGGCGTATCAGGCTATGCATATCTTTTTTCATCAGGGCGATGAATACGGCCGTGACGTGCTGCTGAAAAAACTGATCGAAATTCAGTATGAGCGTAACGACATGGACTTTCATCGTGGTGCCTTCCGGGTGCGGGGTGATGTGGTGGAAATATTTCCGGCCCACGACAGTGACCGGGCTCTGCGGGTCGAGTTTTTCGGCGATCAGGTGGAAAGCATCAGCGAAATTGATCCGTTGCGTGGTGTTGTCCAGCAAAAACTGTCCAAGTGCGCCATCTATCCGGCTTCACATTATGTTTCAACACGCGAGACACTTGAGCGGGCCGTGGAACAGATCCGGATCGATCTGGGAGAACGGATCAGATATTTTCGTAGCCAGAACATGCTGCTGGAGGAGCAGCGTATTGAACAGCGCACCTTTTACGATATTGAGATGATGGAAGAGATGGGTTTCTGCCATGGTATCGAAAATTACTCGCGCTACTTTGACGGCCGCCAGCCGGGCGAACCGCCTTACACTCTGATCGATTATTTCCCGGATGATTTTATTCTGTTCGTGGATGAGTCTCATATTACCATCCCCCAGACCGGTGCCATGTATCGTGGCGATCGCTCCCGCAAGGAGACCCTGGTCAACTACGGTTTCCGTCTTCCGGCGGCGCTTGATAACCGGCCGCTCAACTTCCAGGAATTTCAGGCCCGTATCCGTCAGGCTGTTTACGTCTCGGCAACTCCGGCCGATTATGAGCTTGAGCAGTGCGGAGGAGTGTTCGTAGAACAGGTTATCCGCCCGACCGGGCTGGTTGATCCGGTTATTGATGTAAGGCCGGTTACGGCCAAGGGGGAAAAATTCGGCCAGGTTGATGACCTGCTCCACGAAGTCCGACAGACCGTGGCTCTGGGAGAGCGGGTGCTGGTAACCACGCTCACCAAGCGAATGGCCGAAGAGCTGACCAACTATTATCGTGAATTGGGTGTCCGTATCAGATACCTGCACTCTGACATCGATACTATTGAAAGGATGCAGATCATTCGCGATCTTCGTCTGGGCGCATTCGATGTACTGGTGGGAATCAATCTTCTGCGGGAAGGATTGGATCTTCCAGAGGTCTCTCTGGTGGCTGTTCTGGATGCTGACAAGGAGGGGTTTCTCCGGTCACAGCGCTCACTGATTCAGACCTGCGGGCGTGCCGCCAGGAATATCAACGGACGGGTGCTGATGTACGGCGACAGTGTCACCCGTTCAATGCAGGCCTGCATCGATGAAACAAGTCGCCGTCGCGTCAAACAGCTTTCATACAACGAAGAATACGGGATCACCCCTGAAACCGTGAAAAAGGGGATGCGCAGTATTCTGGAGTCGATTGAGGAGAAGGATTATGTCACCCAACCCGCTGGCGTGGCAGAGTCAGGGGAGGAGTACCTCCCGCCAAAAGAGATTCCCAAGCTGATGAAGAAGCTCCGCAAAGAGATGCTGGCGGCGGCCAAAAATCTTGATTTCGAAAAGGCGGCCGGATTGCGTGATCGGGTAAAAAGTCTGGAAGCTATGGAGCTGGCTCTGAGATGACATCAAAATGAAAAGGGGGTAACGCAAACGCGCTACCCCCACGGTTCAAGTCATCGGCTTATAACTGCCGATGTTTTTCGGGCCTGAATTACTTCTTGTGGCAGTCGTTACAGCCGGTCGGTCCCTTTTTCATGTCGGTGTGGCAGCCCTTGCAGTTTTTGTGAGCCCAATCCTTGCCGAAACCTTCAATTTTGCCGGGAGCCTTCTCATGGCATTTTTTGCAGTCTTTCAGGAGTGTCTGATGAACTTTGTGGGGGAAGGAAACCTTGCCCTTTTTCGGTGCGGCAAACTCAACTACATCGGCGGCAAAGGCGGTTCCTGCGAAGGCAACCATGGCAATCAGTGCTACAACAGTCTTTTTCATTTTGATCTCCTTTGAGTGTTTTCTGCGTCTAGGTGCAGATTGTATTATTGTTTAACGTCTACTTTTTGTTCGTTGTGCTTTTTACGATAGATATTCTTGCTGGCCTGGTCTTGTTCCCGTTTCAGTTTGCGGCGCTCGGCCTTGGTCAGTTTACCGTCGGCTTTCATGCGCTCTTCGTCCTGCTTGATCTTGGCTTGCTGAGCCTCCAGTTTGCCGGCTTCGGCCGGGGTCAGTTGCCCGCTCTGGACGCCCTGCTGTATGCGCTTCTCCTGGTTTTGCTCCCTCTTCTGAATTCCAGGGTCACTTTTTGGGCCAGCAACGGAAACAGTGCTGAAAGATAAAGACAAAACACCAGCCAATACAATCCCAATGATCTTTTTCATGTCAGCCTCCTGTGATATCTCAGCGAATTGTGCTGTGCAGGTATATACATATCACGTGCCAATTGCTTAAACAGGCTAACACACCGATATTATTAGGAGCGTGTTGGGGTTTCCACAGGGTGCCGAACATACCATACCTCAATTAAGGCAGTCAATGTTCCTTTTGAGATTAGTCTGCAAAAAATTGAAATTGCTTGCCATGTGTTGTCGTTTCTGTAGTATTAGCATATGATCACTCCACGAATGACAGGAGCCGTCCCGATGATGAATGTCCACAATAAACGAGGTTTTACACTGATCGAAATCATGGTTGTGATCGTCATACTGGCACTGCTGGCGGCTCTGGTCGGGCCCAAGCTGATGGGACGGGCTGATGACGCCAAGATCACCGATGCCAGGGTTCAGATAAAAAATATCGAGACCGCACTCAAGCTATACAAGCTGGATAATGGCAATTATCCTTCTACCGAACAGGGGCTGGTCTCTCTGGTAGCCAAGCCGACCGTCGGAGTGATCCCTAAAAACTACAAGGAGGGCGGTTATCTGGAGAGCAGAAAGGTGCCCAAGGATCCCTGGGGCGCTGACTACCTTTATATATCTCCCGGTGAGCATGGTGATTATGATCTCTTCTCCTACGGGGCTGACAGCGTCAAAGGGGGGGATGGTAAAAATGCCGATATCACCAGCTGGGATACAAAATAAGTGACCATCCTTGCAGAATTTCCCACAATATAGTTGAAAAATTGAAAATCTGCGCTATAGTCTGATCCTCTAAACTATTATTTTTATTGTAAATAA